>JBBEBV010000305.1:0-15749 GCA_040882165.1 Bacteroidota bacterium | reverse complement strand
AAACTGGATTTTGAGTCCAGCGCGTCTGCCAATTCCGCCACTTCGGCATTGTTCGCACCCGCCCCGCCAAAAAAAACGGCGGGCAGGCAGGACTACCTTCGTCCTGATGATGATCCACAAGCCGGCGGTGCGGGAGGATGCACCTCCCTTACTGCCGGCTAGTGCACCCACCAGGACTCGAACCTGGAACCCACTGATTAAGAGTCAGTTGCTCTACCAATTGAGCCATGGGTGCAACAAAGGACGTTATTGCCCGGGCGGCGTTGCGGCAGGCTGCGAGGGCTGTTGCATGGGCGGCAAGGATGTCGGTTGCGGAGACGATTGGATCACACTTTGCTCGCTGGTGCTTCCCCGCGGAAGAACGACCATGTTAATAAACAACGCAAGGACCATGAAAATAGTGGCCAGGATGGACGTCGTGCGCGTCAAGAAATCGGAGGTGCGCCTGACTCCAAACGTCATACCGAGTGAGCTCCCGCCAAGAGTTCCCGCGAGCCCGCCCCCTTTGCTTGCCTGCATGAGCACGACAATCATGAGCAGAATGCTCACGAAGATTTCAATAGCAATAAAAAGTGTATACATGCCATTCCCGTTTAGTCTGAGATGCAAAAACCCCAATAATCATTGGGGTTCGTCTTTAAAATATATCGAAGCGTTGAATGAAATGCAAGGACTATTCCGCGAAAATTCAGGGCACGGCCGGGACATTGCACATCCTTCCCTCGCCTACCGTTTGCGACGCTTCAAGAGCCTTTCCACGTATTTTCCAAGGACATCAAACTCGATGTTGGCTTTATCACCCACCTTCATATATCGGAAGGTCGTCACATCCATCGTATGAGGGATAATGGAGACGGCAAACTCCCGCCCCTGAAGCCTGGCAACCGTCAGGCTCACGCCATTGACCGCGATCGATCCCACCGGGATCAGGTAGCGGGCAAAACGTTGTGGGATTTTAAACCAGAACATCCAACTGCTCGCCTTGGCTTGAATTTTCGTCACAACCCCCACCCCGTCGATGTGGCCCAGGACAAAATGCCCCCCCAACCGCTCGCCCGGCAAGAGTGCCCGTTCGAGGTTGACAGGGTCCTCCTCCTGAAGATCGCCGAGATTGGTTTTTCGCAATGTCTCCTCCACCGCCTGAACCTGAAACTTTCTCCGGGACGAGCGGATCACGGTCAGGCAAACCCCGTTGATGGCGATACTCTCATCGATCCGAATACCGCGAACGGTTTTCTTGCCCCGGACGGAGAAGATCACGCTCTTCCGATTTCTCTCAATCGAATCGATAACGCCCACTTCCTCCACTAATCCTGTAAACATCACCGTTTACCTTTTGTGTAGTCATAGATCAGCCGCGAGACTTGTCCCATTGCGCGTTTTCCCGCTTCGGCATCCTCCAGCCCTTTGGAGAGAAGAACCAGGACATAGACCCGGCCATCGGGAAGCAGGACAAATCCGGAATCGTGCCGAACTCCCGTGATGCTCCCGGTCTTGTGCGCGACGCGCACATCTTCCGGAAGTCGCGCCGGGATCAAATCCCTGAACTTTTGATCAAGGAGCACCCCCGTCATCGCCTTCGAGGCCGATGGATCGACTGCTTTTCCTTCCGCAATCGCTCTCATGATCACCATGAGGTCGTAGGCCGTTGTGGCGTTGTTGAGCCCACGCTCGAAAGCCTTCCCGTCCTCAACTCCCCTGAGGACGAGGATATCCGAAGCACCTAGACCACGCATCGTCGCCGTGACGTTCTTTGCATCCACGAGATCAATGAGGATGTTCGTTGCGAGGTTGCTGCTCACCGTAATCATTTGATAGACGAGCTCCCGGACGGTAGCTTTGCCGTTGATGCGGCGATACATCGAATCGTCACTATCTTCCGAGAGGTCCATCTGGTAGAAGGAACCATCGACAATGCTCGAGAATCTATTATTGACCGCAATGCTGTCTTCCAGTCCGAACCTGCCGTCCCGCGCCTGCCTGAACACTTCAATCATTACGGGGGTCTTCATCGTACTCGCAGCGTGGAACATCTCTTTTTCGTTGATCAACAGGGTCGAGCCGTCGGAGAGATCCTGATAGGCTACAGCGAATGTTCCCTTCACACCCTGAAGCTCATGGACTATCGACCTTTTGAGATCATTGAGAGAAATGTCCTGCATAAACGGAATTGTCGCAAGTGAGAGGGCAATGAGTGGTATCATCGGTAGTGTATCGTTCCTTCCAGGAGAATATCATCGCCAAGCGGAAACCGCTCCAGGCCGGTGATGGTGAAGGGTTTGGCCAGGGTGGGGGGATTCTTCATCGCAATACTCTTCGTTCCCCCGCCTAAGATGAGGGGAGCAATGAAACAGTGAATTCTTTGCACAAAACCCCTTTCCAAAAAGGCACTGGCGGTTGCACTTCCCCCCTCCACGAGGATGGATGACACTCCATGGCGGCCCAAGACTGAAAGAATATGACCGGGCTTGAGAACAGTCCCTCCTCCGATGGCTATCACCTCCACACCTCTTCCGGCAAGTTCCATGCATTTCTTCTTTTTGGCCCGGAGGGATGGCAACGAGGTGACCAGGATCGTTCGGGCGACCTTTGTCCTGAACACCCGTGCCCGGGATGAGACGCGTAGCTTTCCATCGACTACAATGCGGACAGGGTTTCGTCCTTTCCAGAGCCGGACCGTCAACTCGGGGTCGTCAGCCATAATCGTTCCCGCACCAACGAGCACCGCCCCGTATTCCGCGCGAAGTTTGTGGCCAATCCTTCGTGACTCTCGGGAAGTGATCCACTTCGAATTCCGATGGACATCGGCAGTGTACCCGTCCAACGACTGTGCTATCTTCACTCCGATAAAGGGGCGACCCGTCCGGAAGATCGTTGAGAAGCGCTCGTTCAGGATCCCGGCTTCACCCTTCAAGAGCCCGATTTCAACATGCACTCCTGCCTTTCGAAGTCGGGCAAATCCCTTACCGGAGACCAGCGGGTTGGGGTCTCGCATCGCGGCGACGACGCGCCGGACGCCGGCATCGATGATGGCTTCTGTGCATGGCGGCGTCTTTCCATAATGGTCACACGGCTCAAGATTCACATACAGCGTTGCACCTCTCGCCCTCGCTCCGGCCCTCCCCAGAGCTTCGATTTCGGCGTGTGCGCTTCCAAACTTCCTGTGATATCCCTCCCCCACCACCCTCCCCCCCTTCACGAGGACGCAGCCCACCAGGGGATTGGGATGAACCTGTCCGCTCCCCTTCGCAGCGAGCTGCAAGCTCCGTTGCATATACCCGGCATGGTCGGAAGATTTCATTTCGAACGAGGGGCGGTCACTTTCTGGAAATGATCAGGAAGAACAGCGGGTGGCAATGGAGGCAGGATGAGCGACAAAACCATGAGAGCCCCAAGCATCATTTGATCGTGATGCTCTTTCCTTTTTTTGCGGATTGATAAATGGCATCGACGATCTTCATTCGATCCATCGATTCTTCGCCGGTGGAAATAATAGGATGCAATCCCCGCAGGGAGCCGATCCAGGATTTCAGCTCGTTGTCGTACGACTTCCAATACAGTGTCTGGGCCGTTTCATGGGATACCGGGGTTACATTGACCAGGTTTCCGTGCATCCGCTTCAGGATCCGGAACGGGTTGAGGGAACCGCTCCCTTCCGTGCCATAACAATCGCAATAGAAGAAATCCTGGTTCGATTCGAAGGACCAGCTCGACTCAATGGTCATCGTCGTTCCGTTCTTCATCCGGAGGAAGACGACGGAGGAATCCTCCACCCCCCGCGTGTTGTGCGAGTAATTCGCCGCGACCACCTCTTTGGGCTCGGGGAACCCCATCATCCAGAACGCGAGATCGAACATGACAATCCCGAGATCCAGCACAACCCCCCCACCCGATTTCTCCTTACGCGTCAACCAGGGATTCGACGTGCTCAGCTTTTTCAGCCAACCCGCCTTGGCATAATAGATCTTCCCCAGCTCTCCCCCCTGGATCATGCTCTTGAGGATCATCGCATCGGGACGGAAGCGATTATTCATTCCCACCATCACCTTGCGTCCGTATTTCTTGGCGGCATTCACGATCTCCGCGGCTTCTTTGTACGTGCGTGCGAGCGGTTTCTCCACGAGGATATGTTTCTTGGCTTCGAGGGACGCGATGGCAACATCCAGATGAGTAAAAGTAGACGTACAGATGTCGATTCCGACGACATCCTCTTCGATCTTCAGAAGCTCGGAAAGATCGGTATACCACCGTGGGATCTCATACTTTCTTGAAACGAACTCCGCCTTCGCCGGATCAAAATCGCATACGGCCACAATTTCAACATCGGGGAATTTCGAAAGGATGGGGAGGTGAATCGTTTGGCCGATCGTGCCCAAACCGACTACCGCGATACGTGCTTTTTCCATGGAGGGGATGTCACCTGTCAGGTCGAAACAAATTCGAAGGAGGCTTTGCCGTGCCGCGTGGTGAGGAATTCCTTTGTACTTGCCGCTATGCCGGGTCCGTCAAGGTTTACCATCTGGTAGAGCTCCGCGGGCTGGCCGTGGTCGATGAACGAGTCCGGCAGACCAAGGAGCTTGACTGATATCTGCGTCAACCCTTGCCGGGCGAGTGATTCCAGCACTGCGGAACCGAAGCCCCCCTGGATAACGTTGTCCTCGACCGTCAAAACATGGTCAAACCGACCGGCAATCGTCCGGATCATGGCATCATCCATCGGTTTCACAAAACGCATGTTTACCACTTCAGCATGGATTCCATCCTGAACAAGAAGGTTTGCTGCCTTCAGGGAAGCGGGGACCATATTGCCGATCGCGAGGATCGCCACATCCGTTCCCGTTCTGACGGTTTCGGCTTTGCCGATTGCCAGGGTTTGGAAACCGGATCGGAGCGGAACGCCGACTGCGTTCGCGCGGGGGTAGCGAATGGCTACGGGGCCCTTCTTGTAGCTCACGGCAGTGTAGAGCATGTCACGCAACTCCTGCTCATCCTTCGGAGCCATAACGATCATTCCCTGGACGCAACGCAGATAGGAAAGGTCAAGGGCTCCATGGTGTGTAGGGCCATCAGACCCGACCAATCCTCCACGATCCAGCACAAACACCACTGGGAGTTCCTGCAGCGCACAATCGTGAACGACCTGATCGAAGGCCCGCTGGAGAAAAGTCGAATAAATTGCCGCCACAGGAATATACCCTTCGGTCGCCAATCCCGCTGCAAACGTGACTGCATGTTGCTCTGCGATGCCGACATCAAAGAAGCGCTCAGGCATTGCTTCCTGAAGGATGGTCAATCCTGTTCCATCCGGCATGGCGGCGGTAATTCCAACAACCTTCGGATTGTCCCTGCAGATCTCAACCATCGCCTGGCCAAACACTGTCGTGTAAGGAGGAGCTTCGTTCTCCTTTTTGGGGGAAATCCCCGTGATCTTATCGAACGGGCTAACGCCATGCATCCCGGTAATTTCTTTTTCCGCGTGAATATACCCCTTCCCCTTCTGAGTTCTGACATGGATGAGGATGGGGCCTTTAAGGTCTTTGACATGGTTGAAGATTTCAACCAACTTCACAACATTGTGCCCATTGAAAGGACCGAAATACCGGAAACCGAGAGCTTCAAACAGCATCCCCGGCGTGACGACCGCCTTTACCCCTTTTTCAAATTTCTGGGCGACCTGGCGGAGCCGGTCTCCAAACGAATCCAGCTTGCCGGTGAGCTCCCACACATTCGCCTTGAATTTGTTGTAGGTCGGATGCGTGAGGGCTTCGCTGAAGTAGTTGTGAAAGGACCACAGCGTGGGGTGGATCGAGGAGAGCGAAACCATCTGGTTATCGTTCAGGATGACAATAAGGTCTTTCTTGAGAAGTCCCGCGTTGTTCATCGCTTCGTACGCCATCCCGCCCGTCAACGATCCATCCCCCACGATCGCGACAGTTTTAAAGTCTTTGCCGTCAAAATCCCTCGCCGTGGCGATTCCCAGGGCGGCCGAGATGGCCGTGCTCGCATGGCCCGCACCAAACACATCGTATTCGCTCTCTGTGCGCTTGAGGAAACCGCTCAAGCCATGAAGCTGGCGAATGGTAAACATCCGATCGCGCCTGCCCGTCAGGATCTTATGGGGATACGCCTGGTGTCCTGTGTCCCAGACGAGTTTGTCCTGAGGAGTATGGAAGACATAGTGAAGGGCAACTGCGAGCTCAACGCTTCCCAAACCAGCCCCAAAATGTCCCCCCGTTTTTGAAACGCAATCAACAAGGAAATCACGCACCTCACCGCTCACAACCCGAAGATCTTTGATGCTCAGCTTGCGGAGATCGGCCGGAGAATTAATCTTATTGAGAAACTTGTACTGCGTCTCGCTCATGCCTCATCAAGGTCTGTAATTTCCAGTTGTCCGCCGATATCTTTCGTCAGCTTCTTTATTTTCAACTCCGTCGCCTTCAGCGTTCCGGCACAATCCTTCGACAGTTGAATCCCCTCTTCATAAAGCGCAACGGCTTCGTCCAGCGGAACATTCCCCTCTTCGAGGGATTCAACGATCTCCTCAAGCCGTTTGAGCGATTGCTCAAAAGAGTTTTTCGATCCCTTCTTTGCGCTCATTATTTCACCGTTGTTGGAACTTCCCCGTCATGGAAGTGGATGACCGCCGAATCGCCCGCGGTGAGACCGCCGGAATGCGAAACGATCCGGCCTGCCTTGCGCACCATCGTATAACCGCGTTTCAGGACTCTGTCAGGGCTCAACGCTTTCAACTGATTTTGCGCAGCGACAGTACGCTGCGTCGCACTCTGCATCCGATGGACGATGGTCTTGACAAGGCTTCGTTCAAGTTCATCGACGCGTTGAGCGTTCTGGCGCAGGAGATCGAATGGTTTATTGAAAGAATAACTTGCAAGGATCGTCCCTACTTGTTCCCTGCTTGCGGCAACCCGATCTTCGAGTGTAGTGCGCATAGTATAGCAAATGTTCCGAATAACTTCAAGAAGCTCGGAACGGTCCCGCACGACCAGTTCACCTGCTGCAGAAGGAGTCGGGGCCCTCAGGTCAGCAACAAAATCAGCAATACTGAAGTCGACCTCATGACCGACCGCGCTGATCGTTGGAATTTCGGACGCGGCGATCGCCCGTGCAACTGCCTCTTCGTTGAACGCCCACAAGTCCTCCAGCGAACCTCCCCCACGACCGATAATCAGGACGTCAATCTTACCGTACCGGTTCATCTCCTCGATAGCCCGCACGATATCTTCCGCAGCCCCGACTCCCTGGACCTTCGCAGGCCGAAGCACGACCTCGAGTGAGGGAAAGCGGCGCGAAAGAACGCTCCGGATATCCTGAAGCGCGGCTCCTGTTTCTGAGGTAATGACGCCAATCCTTTCTGGAAACTCGGGTAGCGGCTTTTTTCGATCCGGGTCGAAGAGTCCCTCAGCGGAAAGTTTCTGTTTCAGCCGTTCAAAAGCGAGCTGGAGCTCTCCCACTCCCTGGGGTTGAAGCTGATCGACATCGATCTGGTAATTTCCCCTGGGTGGATAGACGGTGACGGCACCCCGGGCAATCACCTTCATTCCATCCTCCGGGCGCACCAGGAGGCTGGCAACACGACTCCTCCACATCACGGCGGATATTTGCGCGCCTTCGTCCTTCAGTGTGAAATAGAGATGTCCGGATGTGTGGTGCTTGCAATTGGAGATTTCCCCCTCAAGCCAGATCCGTGGGAACCGCTGTTCCAGCGAGAGCTTGATCTGACGCGTAATTTCCGTTACGGTGCTGATTTTCTTTTCTTCCATCGCCCGTTCGAGGTATGAATATCGAGAAACGTTGCCAAGGTACCGAATGTTTCAGCGACATACAACCGCACGATCAATCCACGACCATGTCGAACTGCAGGCAGTCTCAAAGATGGAAGCTTGTCTTTCTTCCTCTCCTTCGGTATATTTATAAACCATTGAGTGGAGACGGTTTTTTCCCTTCTCTCTACGACACCAATGTCTTCACGAACCGGAAGCACAACAACCATGAAAGCAGACATTCTTGCCATCGGTGCGCACCCGGACGATATTGAACTCTCGTGTGGCGGGATCGTTGCCAAACTTGCAAAGCAGGGGCGTACCGTCGTCTTAGCCGACCTTACGCAGGGGGAGCTTGGGACGAGAGGGACGAAAGAGGTCCGCGCACAGGAAGCAGAAGCGGCCACAAAGATCATGGGAGCCGCCGCCCGACGCAACCTCGGGCTCCCTGACGGAAGCATTGAGCGAAACGGCGAAAACCTCCTGAAGGTGATCTCCCTGATCAGGGAGTTTCAGCCCGACATCCTTCTTATCCCCCACTCCGTCGAACGACACCCGGACCATGTGCATACTCATGCCTTATGCAAAGAGGCGTGGTTTTACAGCGGACTTGAAAAGATCAAAACAGAGATCCAGGGCGTCCAGCAGCAGGCACATCGTCCCCATCATTATTTTGAGTTCATGCAATGGTATGAGTTCGTTCCGTCGTTTATCGTCGATATCTCGGACACATGGGAATTGAAGATCGCTGCCATCAAAGCGCACTCGTCCCAATTCCACAATCCAAACAGCAAGGAGCCGGAGACCAAACTGAGCACGCCGGAGTTCCTTGAGATGATAGAGGTTCGTTCACGGTACTATGGTGAACGGATTGGCGTCCGGTATGGCGAACCGCTCTTCTCGTGGGCTCCCTTCGGAATCAACGACCTCTCCCAGCTGATCCTCTCGAAGGGATAAAAGACTTATTTATAGGAAATACGGGCACTTCTTTCGCAGAGAGTGGAAGGCAGGCATTCCTGCCTTGCGAATTCACTTCTTTTGATGTATTTTGAGATGGCACACAACATGCGGGAGTGATTGCAGCATAGTCCAGAATCATGAATCCAAAACTAAAAATAGCGTTCACCGCTTTGCTCCTGTTCACGTTCTCCCTGTTTCTTGTGGGACTGCCTGTGGTGATCTCTCTCTGCCCTATGATGATGGAGCGGGGAGTTCCATGTTGCTCCACCGCGGAAACAGGTGTCCTGGCGATCACCTCCCAGACAGGTGATTGCTGCGCTTCGTACATTCTCGCAGAACGGAGTACGACACCGTTTGTCACGACCTCGAAGTTTATCCCCTCGAATCTTGTCGAGGTGGCCGATGTCCCTGAAGTGCTTCATCCCTCACTTTCGCTCCACACGGAAAACTCCCCGGGAGGGAGCCATTCTCCCCCGGGTGTTCCAGCCTCAAATCCGTTGTTCATCCTCCATGCTGCTCTTCTGATTTAACTGCTCGTAGGTTACCCTCTTCCTCGTTTTCCCTTCCAAGGGAAACATCTATCCGTTTGTACTATGTTTGTGAGGAGAACCTATGAAGTTCTTAATGTTCTGTTGCGCGCTCTTGACCTCCCTTTGGGCCGTGAGCCCGGCACAAGAGATCGGGCGGGAGGAGATCCGGATGCTGGTGCGTGAGGCACTCGCCGCCAACCCTGAAATAGCGGCACAGGGTTCGGCCATGACGATGTTCGAAAGGCGCATCCCTCAGGCTGGTGCGCTTCCCGATCCTGAACTTTCGGTGATGTTCATGGAGTTTCCGGGTTTGCGCGTGAATGAGGCGATGAGTACCAACGTCGAGCTCATGCAAATGATACCCTTTCCCACGAAGCTTGGGTTACGAAGAGATATGGCGCGCGTCCAATCGGAGCATGCTCATCATGATTACCTGGAGAAAGCGGTTTCCGTTGTTGCAGAACTGAAGTCGGCAGTCGCCATGCTTTGGTTTGCACGTACATCGCTCCGATTAAACAGTGAGAATCAAGACATTGCACGTCAGATCCTCAAATCCGCAGAGACGCTCCATGCGGTCGGGAAAGCATCCCAAAGCGAGGTGCTGAAAAGCACCGTCGAACTCAGCAAGCTCAGAACGGATGAATCCGGCATCCATCAGGAAATTGCCAGCGCTGAAAGTATGCTCCGGACGATCCTGAATCGCCCCAGGGATGCGCGCATCGGGGAGATTGCCCTGCCGGCAAGCACAGCGAAGCTTCCG
Source organism: Bacteroidota bacterium (assembly GCA_040882165.1). GTDB lineage: Bacteria > Bacteroidota > Ignavibacteria > UBA10030 > UBA10030 > UBA6688. The sequence continues at coordinate 5,715 of JBBEBV010000305.1, read as the reverse complement.
CCGCTCGATCACCTTCTTCAGGTTGCAGCGACATCACGCCCTATGCTGCTCCACGATTCTCTCAGCGTCGTCGAATCAGGCCTTTCTCTTGATCTGATGAAGCAGGAATATCTTCCCGACTTCAAGGTGGCGATTGAATATATGCGCTTTCCAGCATTGCAGGAAAGCCGCTGGTCCATCGCAGCCGGGATAACCCTTCCATTTGCACCCTGGTCCCTGGCAAAAGCGTCTGCACGCGTCGAAGAAGCGGAGGCCGCCAGACTCATGAAGACCTCCATGTATACAGCTTCGAGAAACATGGTCCGGAGCGGGATAGAGGATGCTGCCGCGAAGGTTCTGTCGTATCAGGCACAATGGAAAACCTTCCATGAGTCCATTCTCCCGCTCACCGACCAGTCACTGAAAGCCCTGCTCACGGAATACCAGACGGGGCGCACTTCATTTTTCATGGTGCTCGACACCTATCGCATGTTGCACGATATGAAACGGGACGCCGCCATGGCGCTCATGAAGTACCACCAATCCCTCGCCGGATTGGAACGTGAGCTGGGAGTGTATGATCTTGCCGCTGTTTCCGAATTGCTAAAGGAGAATGAATAATGATACGCTTCACAATCACACTTTCGATCGTATGCACGCTGATACTGTCCCTGACGGGATGTAGTTCTCAGCATGAAGACCACGGTGATGGAACCGCGCAACAGAGCACCGCCGACATCTACACATGTCCCATGCACCCCTCCGTCGTGAGTAACAAGCCTGGCGCATGCCCCATTTGCGGTATGACCCTCGTCAAGCGGTCGGCCCAAAAGGAGATGACGGGAAAGGAGCAAGCAGACTTTGAACATGTTGCGCTTTCGCAAACGAAGCAGGTTCTCGCCAATGTCGCAACAACGGATGTTCGCCGGATGCGACTGAAGAAAGAGGTTTACACGGTCGGGAAAATCGACTACGCCGAGCCGCTGTTTGTTCATATCAGCACCAGGTTTCCCGGAAGGCTTGAGAAGCTTTATCTGAATTATACCGGCCAAACGGTGAAAGTCGGGGATCCGGTCGCGGACGTTTACAGTCCGGAAGCAATTTCGGCCCAACGCGAATTTCTCCTTGCCCATGAAACCTTCGAGCAGACACCGTCCGCCGATGAGGATATTCGATCACGAGTCACTTCGTTGCTCGAGGAATCGAAACAAAAACTTCTCTTGTGGGGATTCACGACGAAGCAGATTGAGGAGTTGGAAAGGACACGGAACGTCCAAAACATCGTGACGATCTATTCCCCGGTCCGCGGAACCGTCCTAAAGAAGAACGTTGATCCGCAGCACTATACCACAGCCGGAGAGGATCTGTACGATATTGCCGACCTCTCAACCGTCTGGCTCTACCTGGATGTGTATGAACAAGACCTTCATACGGTCGCTCTGGGGCAGAAAGTGGAAGCAAGGACCGCGGCTTTTCCCGGTGAGCTCTTCGTTGGGACCATCACGTTCATCAGTCCCACGCTCGATCCCTCCACGCGAACGACACGCATCCGGGCTGTGCTTCCCAATCACGCGGGAAAGCTAAAGCCGGAAACCTATATGGAAACAACTATTGCGACTCACTTGCCGGAAGCGCTTGTGGTCCCATCCTCTGCCGTCATCCTGACTGGACGACGGACTGTTGTTTGGGTGGAAACGAATCCGGGCATCTATGAAGCGCGACTGGTGACCCTTGGGCACCGGGCCGGTGAGTATTATGTCGTGCTCAAAGGACTTCAGGAGCATGACCGTGTCGTCAGCTCAGGGGGTTACCTGATCGACTCGGAAAGCCAACTTCAGGCCTCAACCGGTTCGGGACACCAGCATGACTAATGACAGGAAAAGAGTGCACGAAGAGAGGCGAACCGAGCGTCCCTCCCTGCAAATCAAAGGATGACCTATGATTGAAAGAATTATCGACTACTCTGCCAGGAACAAATTCATCGTCATCCTGGCGTATCTGCTCGTGATTGGTTGCGGAATATGGGCGGTCCAAACGACGCCGCTGGACGCCATCCCCGACCTTTCGGAGAACCAGGTGATTGTCTTTACAGAATGGATGGGGCGATCCCCGCAGATCATCGAGGATCAGATCACCTTCCCGATGGTCACTGCCCTTCAGGGAGTACCGGAGGTTCATGCTATTCGCGCACAATCGATGTTCGGGATGTCGTTCATTTATATCATTTTTGAAGAACAGACAGACCCGTATTGGGCACGCAGCAGGGTCCTGGAGAAACTTTCAACCGTTCAGTCGTCCCTCCCACCGGGAGCTGCCGTGCAACTCGGGCCGGATGGAACAGGTGTCGGGCATGTCTTCTGGTATACCCTGGAAGGAACGTACGACCTTGGGACGTTGAGGGCTGTTCAGGATTGGTATGTGAAGCTCCATCTTCAGGGGGTTCAGGGAGTCGCAGAGGTGGCCTCGATCGGGGGGTTTGTCCGACAATACCAGGTCGATCTCAATCCAGACCGGATGAAGGCGTACGGTGTGAACTTGTCCGAGATCAAAAACGCCGTCATACGATCGAATAACGATGTCGGTGGAAAGATCCTTGAGATCTCCGGAGCGGAATACTTCATCCGCGGCCAGGGGTACATTCAGTCCGCACGGGATGTTGAGAATATTATCGTGGGAACAGGCAGGGACGGTGTTCCCATCCTGATCAAGAACGTCGGCCACGTGCAATTCGGCGGGGACATCCGTCGCGGTTCACTGGAAAAAGACGGAAAGGGACAGGTTGTCGGAGGCATTGTCGTCATGCGGTACGGAGAGAATGCCAAGGAAGTCATCGATAGAGTGAAACAACGAATCGAAGAGATTCGGCCGGGTCTTCCGGCGGGGGTTGAGATCAAGCCTGCTTACGATCGGAGCAGTTTGATCATGGCGGCGGTACAAACCCTGAAAAACACCCTGATGGAGGAAGCCCTCGTTGTCTCCATCATCGTGCTCCTCTTCCTGCTCCATGTGCGGAGCGTCCTCCGTGTGATTATCGAGATCCCGATAGCCGTGCTCATCGCGTTCATTTTTATGAGGCTCTTCGGTATCACGTCCAATATTATGTCGCTCGGGGGTATCGCCATCGCCATCGGGGTTATTGTCGATGCCTCCATCGTTCTGGTAGAGAACGCCTATCGCAATGTCGCACGGGCACAGGAAGAAAAGGGAGAACTGACGCCCCAGGATTACGTCGAAATCTCCATTGTCTCCGCCAAGCAGGTCGGACCGGCAATTTTCTATTCGGTAGCAATCATGGTGGTTTCCTTCCTTCCGGTGTTTCTCCTGGAAGGACAGGAAGGGAAGCTTTTCCGCCCTCTTGCGTTTACCAAGACCTTTGTCCTGATGGGATCCGCTGTCATTGCTATCACCCTGGTTCCGATGCTGATGACGTTTCTCACCCGGGGTAAATTCCGGACTGAAAACCGGAACCCCATCACCCGTGTTCTCAATGGCCTGTATGCCCCGATCATCCGCTGGGTTCTGAAGCACAGGAAAATCACCATTGGCCTCAATATTCTTGCCCTGATCATCACGGTTCCTCTGATCATGAACACAGGTTCTGAATTCATGCCTCCCCTGGACGAAGGAAGCCTTCTCTTCATGCCGGTGACGCTCCCTTCCGCTTCCATTACGGAGGTGAATCGTATTCTCCAGGTGCAGGACGCCATTATCAAATCCCAGCCGGAGGTGGAATCGGTTTTAGGGAAATCGGGGAAGGCAGAAACCTCAACCGACCCGGCACCGGTTAGCATGATCGAGACAATCATACTCCTCAAACCCAGGGACCAATGGCGGCCGGGAATCAACAAGGACGATATCATCGCAGAACTTGATGCGAAGCTGCAGATTCCCGGAGTGCGCAACGGATGGACGCAACCGATCATTAATCGGATCAATATGCTTTCAACCGGAGTACGGACCGACCTCGGCGTAAAGATTTTCGGCATGGATTTGGACACGCTGGAGCATCTTGCGATCCGGGCGGAACAAATTCTACAAAAAGTCCCGGGCGCGGCCGATCTTTATGCAGAACGAACTCAGGGAGGATTATTCCTCGACATCAAGATTGATCGACGGGCAGTTGCCCGTTATGGAATTAATTTGGGAGATGTCCAGGATATCATCGAGTCCGCGATTGGAGGCGAAAATATCGGCACCGTGATCGAAGGACGGCAACGTTTTCCGATACGCGTCCGCTATGCCCGCGATTTTCGTGACAATGTCGAGGCCTTGAGGTCTCTCCTCGTCCCTGTCAAGAGTTCTGCTGGAACCCGAATGGCTGCAACAACGGCAGGATCCGGGGCGGCCTCGGGGGGAGGGATGACGGACGGAATGGGAGGAACTGCTGGGGCAGGCTGGAGTGCTTCGAGTGCCGGAAGGGATGACCCGGCGCAAGCATCGCTCTTTCCCGAAAGCTATGTTCCCCTCGGTCAACTCGCCAGGATCGAAATCGTTACCGGACCTCCCATGATCTCAAGCGAGAATGCACAACTTCGTTCCATTGTTTTTCTGAACGTCCGGGGGAGGGACATGGGAAGTTTTGTGACGGAGGCAAAGGAAGTCCTGACGAACGAGTTGCGCCTTCCTCCCGGGTACACCGTTCAATGGAGCGGCCAATGGGAGAACCAAATCCGCGCAAAGGAACGTCTCACACTTCTCATGCCAATCGTCTTTCTCATCATTTACGTCATGCTCTATTTTGTGACGAAGGATTTCCTCGAAGCGTTTGTGGTGATGCTCTCGGTCCCCTTCGCCCTCATCGGCGGGGTGTATCTCATCTACCTTCTTGGTTATAACTTTTCTGTCGCCGTCTGGGTTGGCTTCATCGCTCTCTATGGGCTCGCGGTGGAAACGGGCCTCATCATGGTGGTCTACCTGCATGAAGCCCTTGACAAGAGAGTCCATGACCATCAACTCGGCAAACGGGGACCCATCGGCATGGCGGATATCACCGAAGCGACGATCGAGGGGTCGGTGTTGCGGCTTCGGCCAAAGATCATGACCGTCACCACCACCATGATCGCCCTCGTGCCGATCATGTGGAGCACGGGGGTCGGGGCAGACGTCATGCAGCCACTTGCCGCTCCTATGATCGGCGGACTCATTACTTCCACGATCCACGTATTGATCGTGACCCCCATCCTCTTCAGTTGGATGAAGGAATATGCTCTCAGGAAAGGAACGCTGGAGTTGTCACGAATGGCAAACTGGATGAAGTAGTCACAAATCAACAAAAACCATCATTCCATACAAGGAGTAACACCATGAAACGAATTCTTATTCTTGTCATCGCGCTGGGAACGCTTTCCCTTCTTGCTTACGGCCAATCAAGCCAGAAAGCACCCTCCACGAAAGATACCGTGAAACTGGAGAAGGCAGCGATCAACGTCGAGACGGCGGTCTGTGATATGTGCTCGGCCACGATCGAAACGGCAGCCGAGAAGGCGGAGGGCGTGAAGAGTGCCACCGTTGATCTTGAGACGAAGATTGCGGCAGTCGAATTCGATCCCTCCAGGACGACTCTTGCGAAGATCGAGCAGGCAATCGCCAATGCAGGATATAACGCCAACGAAACGGTACGCGATGCCGAGGCCTACAAAAAACTGGATGCCTGCTGCAAGCTTGATCCAAAGAAAAAGAAATAGAAGCGGTCTCAAAAACAGGTAGCAGCGTCATTGCGAGCGTTTTGTGCGAAGT
>JBBEBV010000304.1:0-2442 GCA_040882165.1 Bacteroidota bacterium | reverse complement strand
CCGACGTCAGTCGGATCGGGACCTCGTTCCGTGTACACCCGGAGGGATTTGAACCCCCAACCCTCGGTTCCGAAGACCGATGCTCTATCCAGTTGAGCTACGGGTGCAACAATGGAAACTTGAATTTCCAATTTCCAGTGCTCCGTGCGCCTGAAGGGAGTCGAACCCCTAACCCTCAGCTCCGTAGGCTGATGCTCTATCCAATTGAGCTACAGGCGCATTTTTTTGAGAAACTCCAGCCAAGTTGGCGTTTCTACTTTGTCAAGAAATCTTCGGCCTGCTCCGGTCTTAAAATATTTTTCCAGAGCCCGGGCTTCCTTGCGTGTTGCGCATCGTTCCGTAAATGTTAATACAAAAGGGCGTCGACTCTTTGTGGCAATGACCTTCCCGGCATTATGTTGTACCAGCCGTTCAGGAGTACCGTCCGAGATTCCAATGTAGCGTTTCTGGTCGACCAGGCTTCGAAGAACATAGACCTGAGTTCCGGTGTGTTGCTCAGTTTCCTTCATCCATTTTTCACTCTCAGAAGGGAGTCCTTGCCCGACCGACTTTCCAAGCGTGAACCAGTAGTCGGGCGGGCCCGCCCGCGCGAAACTCACACTCATTCGGTCGGGCAAAGAACCCCTAACCCTCAGTTCCGTAGGCTGATGCTCCCCGCCCGCATGACTGCGTCAGCAGTCGGGCGGGTATCCAATTGAGCTACAGGCGCGATTCTAAGTTGCTCTAAACTAAGTACGCTTTTTTGCCCGGTCGCAGATCTCGTTTCGCTCGCCCCCTTGGGGCTACGCTCAACGGGATGCCTGCCTGCTGCAGGCAGGCTCAAAACGGCAACCACTCATCCGCCTTCGGCGGATTCGTGGGCCGTTTTGGCAAGAATAAAACCGCCAGCCTCAGGAAAGCGGCCGGCGACGCACTCAATGTGAGAAAAAATCTCCTCATCTTCAAATGGTTTTTCCGGGGGGGATGAACTTTGCCCCTCCAGCTCGGTGCAAGATACGAAACCTCCAGAGCAAACCCTTCACGCCTTTCACGGCGGTGCCTGTCATTGTTGAATGATCCTCTCTCCCCAAGTACCAGGGGAAACGAAGACAACAACCAATTACTTGGTGCGCTCACCTGGCCAGCTGCCTCGGCGGCAGTCAAACGCGGGATGAACTTCGTGATTGTCTTTCCCCGTTATCGTCACATCTGCGAACCGACTTCCTTTTCTTGAGAACCTGTCCCACCGCAACCCCCGAGATCAGGCCAAATTCCTCACTTGCTGCTCAGGCACGATATATGAGTGTTTACTCATACACTCAATTTCGCTCAAGGAGCAGTATGGTGAAAACTCAGGACAGACTTACGGAGATGAAAGCGGAGATCCTCACCGCGATCGCGCATCCGAACAGGATCAAGATCCTTGAATACCTGCAGAAGGGCGTTTACTGTAACTGTGAACTCGCCCCCTCCATCGGGCTCGAGCAGTCGAACCTCTCGAGGCATCTCAAGATTCTGACGCAGGCAGGGATCCTGAGGTCGTGGAAGGAGGGGCTCAAGGTCAATTTTAAAGTGGCCGATCCGAAAGTGTTCAAAATTCTTGAATACGCTGAGTCGCTCGCCATGACGGAGGTGGAGAGCACGCTTGAACTTCTTGAGCAAGTCTAATTTCGTTTTTTCGACATCCATTGTAGGAAAGGGGCTGGAATTCTATGGTCATCAAAGTGCTGGGACCCGGCTGTATGAACTGCAAAACACTTGAGCGGCGCACCATCGAGGCGCTGGAGAAACTGGGCATGCAAGCTACGGTGGACAAAGTCGTTGACATTGACGTCATGGTATCATATGGCGTGATGCGTACACCCGGCCTCGTCATCGACGAGAAACTGGTCTGGCAGGGGGGCGTGCCGACAGTGGAAAAGGTCAAGGACCTTATCACGGCACACGTGAAGGTGAACTGACATGAAAGAATGGATGAAGTTTGCTCTGTTGGCGGCGGTGTTTCTGGTATTCTACTTCTCGCCCATCGATGCGCCGATCGTCGTTCAGTCGATAGCTGCCGGACTGACTTTGCTCCACGAATACGCACGGCTTCATGTGCTCACCTGTCTTGTTCCGGCGTTCTTCATTGCCGGAACGATTGCTGTGTACGTGAAGAAGGAGGCCGTGTTGCAGCTGCTCGGTCCCAAAACTAAAAAATACATCGCCTACCCGATAGCAAGCGTCTCCGGAGGAATCCTTGCGGTCTGCTCCTGCACAATTCTTCCGTTGTTTACAGGGATCTACAAACGTGGGGCGGGGATCGGACCTGCAGTCGCGTTCCTCTTTGCCGGTCCCGCAATCAACATTACGGCGATCCTTCTCACCGGGGGCGTGCTCGGCTGGGACTTCGCCATGGTTCGGCTGGTTGCCGCGGTGGTCATTTCGGTGATCGCGGGACTCTTCATGGCCCTCCTCTTCCGC
>JBBEBV010000303.1:0-2468 GCA_040882165.1 Bacteroidota bacterium | reverse complement strand
ACATCTCCAACCGGAACCCAACCCTGACGCGGCGCGGGTCGTAGTACGCCCCCGGATCGCCCAACTCACCGCCGATCCTTCCGCTGGAGTCGATCCACTTCACATTCTTCGTGTTGAAACTGTTTCGGGCGTCGACATAGATCATCAGGCGGTACCGACTCTCCCCATCCAGCGCGAATTGCTTCGAGGCTTTGACATTCATGAACACCACGTTCTGCATTCTTCCGTTATTCGGCAAAAAGGCTTTCGAAGGGTCGAGGGGCGTGAAGCCATCGCGTGTCGGATAGAGTGTATAGGGTCGCGGTGAATTAAAGAGAAGAATCACGTTCGTTTGAATATCAAGCGGGAGAAGGAAATCCGCATCCGCCTTTACCGTATGGCGCTGGTCCCAGCTCAAGGGAAAGGGACGCGCAGCCAGGGGAAATCCCCATTGTGCATAATTGATGGTTTGATCGACGTACTCACTGATTCCTTCCGTGACCATATACGAGTAGGAGATGCTGCCGGACAGGCGCTGATCCCGTTCGCGGCTCAGCACGAATTCAATGCCGGAGGAGTTCGCCTCCGCGTTATTGACGTACGAGGAGAAACCGAAATCGCCCCCCGATTTGCTGTCGAACGGAATCAGCGTCTTGGAGTCGATCTGGTTCAGGAAGTTCTTCTTGAAATACGTCACCGAGGCGACGACGTTCTCGTCCAGACCGTATTTGAATCCCACCTCCCATGCCACCGTCCTTTCCGGCTCAAGGTCCGGATTTCCCGTCAACACATTGCGCGCCCCTTCCCGGAGCTGGACGGGATTGATGCCCGAATAGAGATAATCGAAGAGCGGAAACTGGAAATAATGTCCGAAGTTCGCGAAGAAGAAGCTGGAGAGGCTCACGGGGGCAGCAAAGCTTATGCGGGGACTGAATTGTTGCTTGAATTTCGCCTTGACCGATCCCGTCACCCTTTGCTCAAACTCCTTCTGGCTGATTGGAATAAATTCCACGAGAGGCCGTTCGGCCGTCGGGTCCATGAAATCCCACCGCACTCCGACACTGAGATTTGAACCGTCGCGTTCGATCTCCACCTTGTCCTGCACGAAGACGCTTCCCGACCTCGGTAAATAGGAATAGGAATTGCTGAAATTCAACAGCGGTGCATCGGTCATCGGTTTGCCGAAGTACGTCCTCTGCGGCTCATACTTGACCAGGTCGGAGAAGATTTCATACTGGTTCAGCTCGAGTCCGGCCCGGACGAGATGCATCTTGTCGATATGCGTGGTGTATTCCCCCTTCAGGGAGTAGGTCAATTGCTTCGTGTCCGCCCACCAGTTCCGCTGTCCCTCCAGGATATACTGAAGATAAAAATCGTACTGATAGGGCTGGAGAGTTAACTCTTCCTTGGCTCCCTCGCCGATGCGGGACCGGTGGTAAAACGTGCTGAGGCTTACCGTGTAGAACGATTCCGATGACAGGGTGTGGGAATAGGACAACGCGAAGCGGTACGCATCACGCGAACGTTCCGGCAACCCCGGGAGGTTGAACCGCCAGCTAAATTCGTAGTCCCGCCAGGCACGGAGCGAATAGATTCCCTGCAAACTCAGCTTCTGCACCGGCGAAAGGAAATACTCGATCTTCCCGAAGCCGGTCCATTCCGTGCTGATGGGTGATCCGAAGAACTTGTCAAAATCCTGCCACCACCTCGTATCGCTTGCGATGAAGGTGTTCGCGGTAAAATAGGTCAGCCGTTCCATGATAAGCGGCCCTCCTGCCGAAACTTCGATCTCGGTGGAGCGGTCCTGTTGTTTGTTGAGGCTGCCGGGCAACCAACCGTCGCGATCGACCCGGAGTCCCAGGTTGTGAGTGTTTCCCCCGCTCCTCGTGACGACGTTGACGACACCGGAGAGGGCGTTGCCGTACTCCGCATCGAACCCGCCGGTGTGGATCGTCAGGCCCGTGATGGAGCTTTTGGGAAGATTGGCGGCCAAGCCCCCGCCGATCACATCCTGCACGGGGAGCCCGTCTATGAGGAATGCCACCTCCGTGGTTTTTCCGCCACGAACGTTCCCCTCAAGAGTGGTTCCGGGCTGCAGCATCAGCACATCCCGGAAGGAGGAGATGGGGAGTTTTTCAAGCTTGATCTCCCCGATCGAGAACGCGGTGGAAGCAAGGTCTTTTTGGATGAGCGGCCGCTCCGCCCGCACCTCCACCACATCCAGCTCGATGGAGGTGGGATCGAGATCGATATCGATGCGCGTGCGGAGATCGGGGAGGATGGTAACGTTCTTCATCAACACTGTCTTATACCCGATGAAACTGAAGCGCACTTCGTAGACACCCGCCCGTACGTTATTGATGATGTACAATCCCTCCCGATCGCTCGCCGCACCGTACTGGGTACCGACAATGGTGACGTTCACGCCGACGAGCATCTCCTTGCTCTGGCGATCGCGCACACGACCTTCGAGGATGCCGGTGATGCCG
>JBBEBV010000302.1:0-16067 GCA_040882165.1 Bacteroidota bacterium | reverse complement strand
CTTCCGAAAATAGCCAGACCCCGCCTCTTTGTCTGTCAGCCGATACCACAATATATTCCCGGCATCATACAACGCATGCTTGGCTATCAACGTATCATCATGGTCCACCAGTGCGAGGGCGTTGTTCAGGGCTGTTTGGTTATCTCCTTCCTTCACCAGGTGTCCTGTCAGCAAGAACTTCGCAACCGAGCCAACCTTCGACCCCGGACTTCGGGCAATGGCCGATGTGAGAATTCCTTTCGCATCCCTGCCCGCTTTCTCCAGGATTTGATACGCAAAGACGAGAGCTCGTGCCCCTGCGAACGCATCCGGATACCGCGCGACAATACTGAGAAAGACGCCGAGCGCATGCTCGGTGTCTCCGCTCAGCAGTATTCGGTAGGCCTCATCGAGCTTCTTCATACCAGAATCATCTCCGGGGCTGTTGCTTCTCTTCGCCAGCGGTCCAGGGAGAATGGGACCTTTTGCAGGATCAACCAACTTTCCTGCCCAGGTATTTGGATTGGAGCTGAGTTCACTCGAGTAATCCACCGTGCCAAAGATGCTCGGCGATGCCGGGTAACTTCCCCACCAGTTCCCCTGCGCATAGATCGTTCCGCCATAGCCGGAGTATACGTCGTAGTAATCGTTGGAGTAAATACTGTTGTTCCCTGGATAGTTGCCCATGGCCGGGACGGACGTTGCATCACCATGCACGGCATAGCCGTTGTAGCGCAGGACGTTATTGGTCTGGATATTTGCATCGCCGTAGGAGGCAAGCTGGACGCCGTAGGTGTTGCTCTGAATGCGATTCCAGGCCAATGTGCTGCTGTTGTTCGAGCTGTAGACCCCCGTGGTATTGTTTTCGATGTGCGAATAGGAGACGGTTGCATTCGTGTTGTAATTGTAGACGCCATATTGAGCGTTGGTGATCTTGGCATACTGAATGGTGCTGCCGCTCGTCCCGCTATAGAACTCAATTCCGTACCACGTTCCGCCGGAACGGGTGAATTGGATCGTGTCGGAAGTACTTCCGTTGGCTTCGAGCCTGCCTTCGACGCGAAGTTTGTAGTTGCCTGCGAAATTGAGCGTGCATCCTGCAGCAAGTTCCAAGGTCACTCCTTCCACAACAGTTGCATTGCTATTGATAGTGTATGTATCAGCTGAGACAATAACCCTGTATCCGCTGGACGCCGCACTCAACGCTGATTCGATTGTTGAATAATCTCCCGGCACAAGAATTGGCCTAAGGTAAAAAGATGCGACGGTTGAAGCCCGTTCATTCCATTTTCGCGCATTATCTTCCCAAGTAGTTGTACCCATAGCGACCTCGCCATAGGTTGAATCTGGGTTGGACCAAAATGGAATCCGAGTTATACCACTGTACGGCAAAGCCATCACCGTTCGCCACCCACCTGATGAATAAACGTAACCATGGTTATAACTCCCGTTACCGTCAGCATTACGATCATGGCGACACCCAATTAAGTGGCCAATTTCATGAGCGAACGTATAATTCGGCACTGCTGCATCATCCAGCACGACACAGAAAGCTCCGCTTGATTGCACTTCTATTCCAAACGCTTCCCCATTAGCGTCAGCATTTGCTATCAGGAGCACAACAATATCTGCACCATATTCATCGCGAAGTGAATGGAGATTATCCATGTGACCATCGCTTGCTCCCTGCAACCTGCCGACATCCGTTTCTGTGCTCCCAGATTCACTGTAGTTCACCTGGACAGAATGTATGAGTGATAACTCAGCACCCACGCCGCTGTTTGCGAAGGTTTCATTGGCCGATTCTATACACGCATCGATGAAACTCGACATATTCCCGTTAGCATTGGCGACCGCGGCTGTATATGCCACCATAACATCAATTACTGGCGTAGTCATCATAAATTTCGCGCCGAATGATCCTGAAATTGCATTTTTTGAAAGGAGGGCTTGGCCGTCCTTAATCTCATTCTTTCCAGAATAGGTATTGGGAGGTTCATCAGGTCCGAATTTTGATTGGTCGAGCTCGATAAGAGCGTGGTTCCCTGCTCCAATTGGTTCGATTGAGAATACAAGTTGTCCGATATGAATCATACCGGTTACATTTGCATTGGCAATTGCAAAGAAGGCAGTCCCCTTGTTTTCCTGAAATTGCCCACTCCAAAAAAACCTCGAATTTCCACGATCTTTAACCTTTTTTGTGATTGCTCTAAATTGACCCACCCCTTTGATTGGAATCAGTAGTTCTTGTTGGGTCCCAATCAATTCTAAATTCTTAAATTGTAATACATGGACTGAAACTGAGCTTGGGCGATTTCTAATCGACAGGAGACGATGTTGGACGTTTTGAGTTAGATCTAAACTTTGTTCATCCGGATAGTGAATGAAATTATTTCCTTGAGCCGATAGAATAGGACAGTAACAAAACAGGAACAACCAAAGGAGCGAGATAAATGGTAGCTTTTTCATGATGCTCTCCGAATATGCAATTTGTCTTCAAGTAAAAATAGGGTTAATACCTGAATCAAGAACGGACACTGAGGAGGAAATTCTTAATAATATTTCTCGGACAAAGTAGTTTGTTGGCGATTTTGTCGTTGGCTATGTTACTGTTTAAATCTTGATTGTCATCTCCTTTGTCGTTCTCGTTTTCTTGTCTTATATTCCCGCTCTAAAATCGAATAGCTCAATCAGGGTTGGTAGGGGAGTGCTTTTATTCATTGAAAGAATAGCCGAGTAGATACTCCCTATCTATGGTTCTTCCATCAGAAGCCCCCTTTGTAATGTATGCGACCTTTCCCAAGCCCGGAGAAAAATAATGGTAATAATCCCACGGTTCGAAAACATCTTCTGCTGGCTTTTTCCTGTACGTATAGAGATGGCATTCAAATCTGCCCGCCGGAGTCTCTATAGCTTCATTCTTGCTTACTAATGTGTAGGTGAGTGTGTCAAGAAAGTGGAAACGCTGATCGAAACCGAAATAAATCCCAACGACAGGCCAGGACTCTCCCACCCTTGCCGGATACTTAAATATAAGTTTCTTATAGAGAAGGGTGTCGGTTTCTGCAATCCCTCCCAAGGAATACAAACCTTTGGGCCCAGCCCAATAGAGCCATTCATACGGTGGGCGCGGTTGACCTGGAAGATAAACCTGATAGGCTAATGCTTGGTACTTCACTCCTTCAATTGTCACCTCGACTTGGCGCGTAAGCTCTGCTTTGAGTGTGTCAGGCGTCGAGAAGTACCAAGCTTGATAAAGCCAGTGATTCCCGACGCGGAGAGGCATAAGTTCGCCTGATTCTTCCGAGTTTACAGATACATCGCAATGATTAAAGCACAGAAGAAACGAAATCCATGATACCCGAAGTATTTTCTGCATTAAACCACACCTCAGCAATCGTACTGACTCAATATAATAGAACCATTGCGAATTGATGTGACCATTTCTCTTGATATTGTCTCTTGACCAAACCTCTTGATTATTTCTCTCGTCCATTTGTTCCCTTCCTTTCACGGCGATACTCTGAAGGAGTACACCCATATGTTTTCTTGAACAACCTTGAGAAGGCTTCCTCCGTGTATCCCACCGAGGATGCGACGAAATAAATATTTACCTGCGTGCTACAAAGGATGGAGGCCGCGGCTTTGAGCCGCTGGTTCACAATGTATTCCCGCACGCCCATGCCAACGGTTACCCGGAACCGCGTAACAATGTTGTTGTTCGCATGCCTGGACATCCTTTTGATTCTTTCTACTGTCAGGGCATTCTCAAAAAGATGTGCGTGGATATGCTTCATCATAGTCTGCACATCTGCAGGGAACATCTCAAGCTGCGAGTCGAGAATATTCCGAAGTCGTTTCTGCACTTCCTTCACGCCCTCCCGTTGATCAGCCGGATCATCCCTGATCTCGTTGAATGGATTTCGCATCTTCGCGTTGGAGAATCGGTCGGGCATCCAATACCGTTTTATCAATTATCTTCACGACAAGAATGAAAACATTCGTTGGGAACAACGATCTAAGGCTCCAAACAAAAAAACCCGGTCCACCTCCCTGGCGATCAATCGATCATGGTGTGGTCAAACCGGGTAAAGTTACAAAACGAACCAATACATCAACACTTGCAGGAATCTGTGGCGCTAGAAATGCTGCGTATCTTGTTGCTCGAGCGGCATCCATTCCCCCATCCCCCCCACTGATTATCCTCACGGGGAAGTATAGCGTTTTTCTTTCCCCAAGTCAATACGTCTCATTTGTGGCAATAGATTGCATGCATTGTTGCATCCTAACTGCTCAGTAAGGGTGGAGAAAAACAACCCACGACTCCTCACCAATAAGAGTGTGTTCCTCTTCGTGAGGATTCGTGCAGATTCGTGGGTAAAAAAATCTGAAAAGTCACGCCGCCGGTTCGACTTTGTATTCCCTCCCAACACTATCGTTGATTCCTTCAACACCTCGCGTTGAAATTTTCATCACCAACCTTAATCGCTTCATCCGCAATCTCTTAACCGCTGTACAACTTTTCATCACCTACCCCTGTAGAGTTCTTCAACACGGACGATTTGATCAATTATTGTCCCAAGGTTGACATCCCCAACCCATTGGCGGGAAGGGAGTTGGAGAGGGATGAATTGTTGTTTTTGCTCATAATGATGGCACGATACTGGCATACTTCTGCACAGAATTCATCACCAGCAGTCTGTGGAGGTCATCATGGTCATCCTACTTGTCGTCATCACCGTCGCAATCTTCATCGGTATCCAGGTGTATCTCGACGCGATGCGTAAACCGCAAACCATTTCAGCGAAACAACCGGTCAAGATAACGATTTCTCAAGGGGTCGTGCGTCGCTATATGCATCCCGGACATAGCTGGGCCGAGACCGGAAAAGCTGATACCGTCACCGTGGGTGTTGATGATTTTGCGCAACGCTTCATTGGCGCCATTGACAGCCTCGTGCTTCCGCAGCCGGGAGCGCGTGTTCAACAGGGACAACGGCTTGTCACACTTTCCCACGGGAACAAGGAGATCTCCACCATCGCCCCCGTGTCAGGGACTGTCGTCGAGGTCAACCAAGCCCTTGCCGAACACCCGATGCTGATCAACACATCCCCCTATGATCAGGGGTGGGTAGCGAAGATCGCTCCTGCGAACCTGGCAATGGAGCTTCGCAACCTTCTCCACGGCGTCACCGCCGAGCGTTGGAGGGATGCAATACGGATGCAGCTTGTGGCTTCGTTCTCGCCGAGAGTCGGAACCGTGTTGCAGGACGGCGGACTCGTCATCGACGATATCAGCTCTCTTCTTTCGGATGAGGACTGGCAGCGTGTCGCCTCGGAATTTTTCTCACTCTATGCAGTATCCAATCGAACCACTGCAAAACATCAATAAGGAATAATCTCATGACCGTCCTGTTTGTTGTCGCTACTATCGTTCTGTTCCTCGGTATCGACTGGGGATTGCGGCGTATCAAGGCCGGCAAGGCCGTTTCACTTGCCCCCGTCACACCCGAACGGCCTTTCGAGCCTCAAGCCGCCATGGCTGTGCGTGCCCCGGAAGGGATGTTCTTTGCACGCTCCCATACCTGGCTGAATCTCTTTCCCTCCGGAAAAGTCCGTCTCGGGCTCGATGATTTTGTGGGACGATTGCTGGAAAAGCCCGAGATCACATACCTGAAGCATGAGGGAGAACCGGTGAAAAAGGGGGAGCGTATCCTGATCCTGACGGAAGGAACCCGTTCCCTGACGGTCCGCTCCCCGATCGATGGGACGATTCTCTCGCGAAACGAAGAGCTCACGAAGAACCCGGAATTAATGAAGGAACAGTTGTTCTCTGACGGGTGGGCGTACGCGATCAAACCGCAGAAGTCGTCTGATCTTAAATCGATGCTGTTGGGAGAGGAAACCCGCAGTTGGATGCGCACCGAGTTTGGCCGCCTGCGCGATGTGTTCGCGGGGGTCGGGACGAACTCCGATGTCCTCCCGGCATTGTTGCAGGATGGAGGAGCCCCGGTATCGGGAGCGCTCAAAGGCATGGATGAGGCAGTATGGAAAAAATTCGAACAAACGTTTCTTGAAATTCAGTAGCCGAACCGGGAGAATAGAATGATTACCAAGAAAGCGATGTTAATCGATATCACCCTCTGTGTCGGCTGCAACGCCTGTCAGGTGGCCTGCAAGGAGGAAAATGGTCTTGCAGATACTGAAGAACACATCCTGTCGCCGACTGCCTACACCGTGTTGAACGAGTACGACGGCACGTATGTCCGGCGGATGTGCCAGCACTGCGACGATCCGACCTGCGTCTCGGTATGCCCCGTCGGCGCGTTTACGAAGACCGAGGCCGGTCCGGTTCTCTATGACGCGGACAAGTGCATCGGCTGCCGGTACTGCATGCAGGCCTGCCCGTTCCAGGTACCGCGGTACGAGTGGGCAGACAATTACCCACGCGTCCAAAAGTGCAAGTTCTGCGCCGGCAGACTCGAAAAAGGACTCCAGCCGGCTTGTGCCGAAGCCTGCCCCACCGGGGCTACCAAGTATGGAGACCGGGACGACCTCATCCGTGAAGCGCATGAGCGCATCAAAGCGGAACCCGAAAAGTATGTCAACAAAGTGTACGGGGTGGAGGAGGTAGGCGGAACCTCCATTCTCTACATCAGCAGTGTTCCGTTCGAAGAGCTCGGGTTCAAGACCAACCTGTCGAAGATCCCGCTTCCGACGCTGACGTGGAATGCTCTTTCAAAAATTCCGACCGTCGTTGCCGTTGGTGGTGTGTTCCTGTATGGAGTCTGGTGGATCACCAATCGGCGCACGGAGGTGCAGCAATTCGAAGCGAAGCTGAAAGAAATGGACGACCGTTCGAACGGTCACGACACCTTGAACCAATAAAGGGATAAACGATGAAACAGTTTCTCTCAAAAATAACATTCTGGAAGGCGACGGTCGGGGTGATCTTTGCCGCCGGGATCTATGCCACGTACGTCCGGTTTACACAGGGATTGGGCGCCTCTACAAATCTGAGCGACGATTTCCCGTGGGGTTTGTGGGTCGGGTTCGATGTGATCACCGGTGTTGGACTTGCCGCCGGGGGGTTCACGATCGCAGGGATGGTTCATATCTTCAACATCAAGCGGTTTGAACCGATCGTCCGGCCGGCCATCCTCACGGCGTTCCTCGGCTATACCCTGGTGATCTTTGGCTTGATGTACGATCTTGGCAGGCCGCTTCAAATCTGGCACGCCATCATCATGTGGAACCCCCGGTCCGTGATGTTCGAAGTTGCCTGGTGCGTCATGCTGTACACGACGGTCCTGGCCCTGGAATTCTCCCCGGTGGTGCTGGAAAAATTCAAACTGACAAAGACGATCAAGCTTATCAAGAAAATAACGATCCCCCTGGTGATCGTGGGCGTCCTGCTCTCGACGCTCCACCAATCCTCCCTCGGGTCGATCTATCTCATTGCTCCGGATAAACTCTACGGATTGTGGTACTCTGCCTACCTCCCGCTCTTCTTCTTCATCTCGGCGATTGCGGTCGGTTGCGCAATGGTCATTGTCGAATCGTTCCTCAGCGCGCGGGCCTTCAACAAGGGGCTGGAGATGGACCTCCTGGCGGATATCGCCCGGATCGGCGTCGTCATGCTGGGAGTGTATCTTTCGCTCAAGACTGTCGACCTGATCGAGCGGAACGCCCTGAGCCTTCTCTTCGTCCCACGGTTCGAGACGTACCTCTACTGGCTGGAGATGGTTGTTGGAGTGTTGGCTCCGATGATCCTGCTTGCCCGGCGCAAGATGCGGGAAAGCTATAACGGACTTTTTGCCGGCGCAGTCATGATCGTGGTCGGGTTTATCCTCAACCGGTTGAATACCTCGATCACCGGGTTTGAAGGGTGGGCCGGGAAGGGGTACTTCCCGTCATGGATGGAGCTTGCGGTGACATTTTCCATTGTGGCGTTTGGATTCGTGGCGTTTGCGCTGGCAGTAAAGTATCTCCCCATTTTCACCCATTCGGAACACCGGGAAACTCTCCCACGTGTGGACGAATGGACCAGAGATCTGCAGATCGCATCGGAGCAGCGGTAGAACGGCGGCGGACTATGAAGGAGAAGGTGACATGAATAATTCCTCCGGGCATTCAGAACATTCGGTCGTCCCCCCGAACGAACAGCGTTGCGTGTGGATGACGGCCGGGATCCTCTCCTACCAACTCTGCGACCGGGGCTTCGATTGCGACAATTGCCCTCTCGACGCGGCGATGCGGAAACACTACCAGGCGGGCCGGAGCTCGGCGGTCCATGCGGAGCAGAAGAGCAGCGGTCTCACAGACCTTCGCAACGATTACTCCTACAGTCCCGGGCATTGCTGGATCCGCCGTCGCTCCGAGTCCCTCGTGCGGGTTGGGATTGAACCGGGATTGGCGAGGGCTCTCATGGCGCCGAAGGCGGTAGCATTTCCTTCGGTTGGAGAAGGTGTAGCGAAGGATCAGATCTGCCTCTGGATCATCACCGAAGGGGGGACATTTCCCGTTTCATCCCCCCTCACCGGCAAGGTCTGGGCCGTGAATTCGCTCCTGACGGAAAAGCCGCACAAGCTTGAGCAACATCCGTACGATCAGGGTTGGTTGTTCGACCTGAGTGTGGAGGGAAACGTCGATGAGATGGAAGCCCTGCTCAACGACGGCCAAGCGGCAGAACGCTTCAATCGTGACGATGAACGGCTGAAGGAGTTACTCCATCAGGCCTTGTTCAAAGAAAGGCCGGCAGTCGGTCCCACGCTGGCCGACGGAGGCGAGATGCTCAGACAGGTTGCCGATATTCTCGGACCGAGGAAATACTTCTCGATCCTCACCAGGGTGTTTTGCTGATTTGGCTGTGTCATAATTGAGAAAAGGGGATCGTGAGGGTTTCCCATTTGTCGTAGTTGGCGATGTCAATCCTTCTCAAAGTTGCAACACGGGACAACGGGAACCGGAACAGTTCCCGTTTTTTATTGTTCTTTGGTGCTGTGGCGTGCCAGGGTGTGCAGGAGCGTGGCACGATTTCTGCCATTCGTGCAGTGGTAAGGTCTCCCTATGAAGTTCTTTCATACACTCCGTTTTCGTTTACTGCTCGGGTCGTTCATTCTTGTGATCGGCTTCTTCGGGGTCTACTCGTTTTTCACCATCCGCTTTCACGCCACCCAGATGATGGATCAGGTCTTTGCGGGCGCGAACCGGATGAGCGATGTCGTCAAGAATGCGACCCACTACAGCATGCTCCTGAACCGCAAGGAGGATGTCTACCGGATCATCGAACTGGTCGGTCGGCAGCCGGGAGTGGAAGGGATCCGCATTTACAACAAGCGGGGCGTCATCACCTATTCGACAGATTCCACCGAAAAGGGAAGCGTGGTCGATTTACATGCCGAGGCTTGCACGGTCTGCCACGATCAGGCCAGCCCGCTCGAGTCACTGCCGATGGACAACCGGACGCGCATCTACGCGGGGGCCCAGGGGCACCGGGTCCTGGGGTTGATCAACCCGATCCGGAATGAGCAGTCATGCTCTCATTCCGGTTGCCACTCCGATCCTTCCGAACGGACGGTGCTGGGTGTGCTGGATGTCCGGATGTCCCTCCAGGAAATCGACCAGTCACTGGCGAAGGAAGAGGAGCAGATGATGCTGGTCTCGATCCTGGCCGTGATGGTGATGGCCGGGGCGGCCATGGGATTCCTTGTCGTTCTGGTCTACCGGCCGGTGAGAACGCTTATCGAAGGGACGCGGCAGATCGAGTCGGGAAATCTTCACCATCAGATCCCGCTCCACTCGCGGGATGAGATTGGCGAGCTTGCCCATTCGTTCAATGATATGACCGGGGCTCTCCAGAGGGAAAAAGAACAAAACACACAGTGGGCGCAGACACTCGAGGACCGTGTCCGGCAAAAGTCGGATGAACTGCGCCGGATCCATGATCAGATCCTCCAGATCGAGAAAATGGCGTCGATCGGAAAACTATCCGCCACCGTGGCGCATGAATTGAACAATCCCCTGGAAGGGATCCTGACGTATGCCCGGCTGATGGCCAAGCAATTGCGGAAAGCGAATCAGCTTGGCGAACCGCAGAAGGAAATGCTCAACGACCTCGACCTCATTGCGAGCGAGGCGGCACGTTGCGGCACCATTGTGAAAAGTTTGCTCCTCTTCTCGAAGAAACAGGTGGGGGAATTGAGCGTGACGCCGGTCGGGACGATCGTCGGCAAAGCCGGACAGATCATGCGGCATCATTTTGAGATTTCCAATGTACGATTCCAGGTGAACCTCCCGCCGGACGAGGTGTCGCTCCTGTGCGATGAAAACCAGATTCAGCAGGCGCTCGTAGCGCTCTTCGTGAACGCGGTGGAGGCGATGCAAGGGGGAGGTACGCTGACGGTCGACGTCCAAAAACCGGATGACAAGGGAACGCTTCGCATCAACGTGACGGATACGGGGATCGGCATACCGGAGGGGGACCTGCAAACGGTGTTCGAGCCGTTCTTCTCGACGAAGCGGGAAGGGGTGGGGGTGGGGCTCGGTCTTTCCGTCGTGTATGGCATTGTGGAACGGCACGGCGGTACGATCGCCGTCCGTTCGAAAGTTTCCAAAGGTACAACGTTCACGATTTCATTTCCTGCCGACGTTATTCCATCGTCGCATGCGTTGGAAGGCAGTTCACAAAATCCCCGGCATGATTCCGGGAGGGATGCAGAATGACCAACAATAGCTCAATCCTGGTTGTGGATGATGAAAAGATTGTTCGTGAGTCGCTCACGAAATGGTTTCGGGAGGATGGATATCAGGTGGGGGGCGCGGAGGACGCAGCGGCCGCGTTAAAGCAGATGCAGGCAAAGAAATGGGATGTCATCCTGCTTGATATTAAGATGCCCGGTGTGGACGGGATGGAACTTCAGCAGAGGATCATGGAGATCGATCCCGGATCGACCATCGTTTTCATCACCGCCCATGGCTCCGTCGATACCGCCGTCCAGGCCCTCAAAGCCGGGGCGTTCGACTATGTCACCAAACCTGTTGACCCCGATTACCTCTCGCACATCGTCAGCAACGCGGTCAAACAACGCGGTCTCGCGAGTGAGAACCTCAAACTGCGCGAGCAGATCACGGAAATTTCCAAGGCCGATGAAATCATCGGCGACTCGCCGCAAATGCAGAAAGTGTTCGAGCTGATCAAGACCGTTGCCTCCACGGACACGACGGTGATGATCCGGGGTGAAAGCGGGACAGGGAAGGAACTCATCGCGCGGGCGATCCACAGCAACAGCTCCCGCCGCTATTTTCCCATCGTGCCGGTCAATTGCGGCGCGATGGCCGAAGGACTTCTGGAGAGCGAACTGTTCGGTCATGAGCGGGGTGCCTTTACCGGCGCGCAATACCGCAGAAAAGGAAAGATCGAACTGTGTGATGGCGGTACTCTCTTCCTCGACGAGGTCGGGAACATCGATATGAAGACCCAGATGGACTTGCTGCGGGTCATTGAAACGAAGCAGTTCAGCCGGCTGGGAGGAAACGACATCATCAAGGTCGATTTCCGGATCATCTGTGCGACCAACAAGGACCTTGAGAAGGCGGTCGCCGACGGGACATTCCGCGAGGACCTGTACTACCGATTAAACGTCTTTTCCGTGTTCCTGCCGCCGCTGAGGGAGCGAAAAGGGGATATCCCAATCCTCGCGAATCATTTCGTCCGGAACTACGCGCGGACGATGGGAAAACTCATTCATACCATCGCTCCGGAAGCCATGGACGCGATCGTCCGGTACGACTGGCCGGGGAATATCCGCGAGCTGGAAAACGCGATCGAGCGGGCGATGGTGGTGGGGAAGGAACCGGCGATCCGGCCGGAGGACCTTCCGTTCCAGATTCTCGAAAAGCGGACGATGCCGGCCTGTGGGTCGCTTGCCGCGATGGAGAAGGAACATATCGTGGCGATCCTGGAGCAAAACCACTGGAACATCTCCCGGTCGGCCGAGATTCTCCAAATCGACCGCGTCACATTGTATAATAAAATCGAAAAGTACGGACTGAAGAAGCCGCAGTGACTCCCACGATTCGCATCCTGAACGCATCATCCCTCAGGCAGGATCGGCTGCTCGGCGTCGCGAAAAAGGTTGGGGATCAGTTCCGGACAGAACCGACCGTGTCCAAAGGCTCTCTGAACCTTGCAAGGGCCTTCGATGCCTCCCGCGGGCAATACAACTCCACGCTTCTGCTCGCAGAGTTGCTGTACCTCTACCCTTTCCCTGAACAGAAAACGATCGCCATCGTCGACGTCGACCTCTTTATCCCGGTCCTCACATTCGTTTTTGGTGAGGCGCAACTCCGCGGCCAGGCAGCGGTCGTCTCGACGTCCCGGCTTGGTAACCGGTTCTACGGCCTTCCCGAGGATGATGACTTGCTCCTCCTGCGCCTGGAAAAAGAGATCGTCCATGAGCTCGGACACACGTTCGGTTTGTTTCATTGCCATCAATTCGAGTGCGTCATGCGTTCATCGACGTACGTCGAGGAGATCGACCTGAAACGGGGGGAGTTGTGCCGGGGGTGCCAGGAGACGACACGCCAGATGCGGGACGTGGGTTCGATTGCACCATTGAAAATCTCGTCACTTTGACTTCCAATTATGGGAAGCCTGAGATTGCCTCATTCCCATAAATGGTAATAACCCATGCGGAAACGGCCAATTTGTCTCATGGATACTGATGTCGCATGGCATATATCTTGCTCTAAAAAACTCAGCAATTCCATCAAAAGGAAGCCATGCTATGATCCGTGGAACCATCAATGTTGCTGTAGAACTCTGCAAGGGGTGTGAACTCTGCATCGGGAGTTGTCCCCAGGAGAGCCTCGGTCTTTCTGAGAAGATCAATACAAGGGGATACCGCTTTGTGTTGCTGGTGCAGGATAATTGTACGGGGTGCACGAATTGTGCACTCGTCTGCCCTGAAGCAGCCATCACGGTGTACCGACAAAAGAAAACAACGGCGAAACGTGAATCCGCGCTCGCGGAAGCATAAGTTTCCATACGGACTATTCTGTCGAGGACTGAATGAATCAGGAAAAAGAAGCACCCCGTTTAATGAAGGGGAATGAAGCCCTGGCCGAAGGGGCCCTTCGGGCAGGGTTGCAGGCGTATTTCGGATACCCGATCACTCCACAATCGGAGATCCTGGAGTATCTGACGGAGCATGGAGCGAAGCGGGGGGCTGTGGTCCTGCAGGCTGAAAGCGAGTTGGCTGCGATCAATATGGTATACGGCGCCGCGGGGGCCGGTGCGCGCGCTATGACATCCTCCTCCAGTCCCGGCATCAGCCTGATGCAGGAGGGTCTTTCGTACATGGCCTCCGCCCAACTGCCGTGCCTCGTCGTCAACGTAAGTCGCGGCGGACCGGGGTTAGGAACCATCCAACCGGCGCAAAGCGATTACTTCCAGGCAACCAAGGGGGGAGGGCATGGGGATTATCATTTGATCGTTCTTGCTCCTTCGTCCGTGCAGGAGATGGCCGACTTTGTATTCGATGCATTCCGGCTCTCGGAGAAGTACCGAAACCCGGCCATGATCCTTGCCGATGGGGCCCTGGGACAGATGATGGAGAAAGTCGTGCTCCCTGCCGGGGGATCGCTGCCTCCGGTCCCGAAGCCTTGGGCAACCGTGGGCAAACCAGCCTCACGGGAAAGAAATATTATCACCTCGCTCTTCATCGAGCCGGAGAACATGGAGAAGGTCAACCTCAACCTGCAACAGAAGTACCATGAGATGCAGCAGGAGGTACGGTACGAGGAGATTGAAACAAACGACGCGGAGATCCTGGTCGTCGCGTTCGGACTGGCAGCCCGCATCGCGCAGAAGGCGGTCGAGCTCGCGCGCGCCAAAGGGATCAAGGCCGGGTTGTTGAGACCGATTACGCTATACCCGTTCCCCACCCGGATCATTGCCAGTCTGAGTCACAAGGTGATTTCCGTGCTGGTGGTGGAGATGAACGCCGGCCAGATGGTGGAGGATGTCCGGCTCGCCGTCGAAGGTCGCAGGCCCGTCACCTTCAAGGGGCGCATGGGAGGGATGATCCCTTCCCCTGAAGAGGTATTGGAGGAGATCGAATCGATCACCGAGTCGCACAGGATTCCCGCAGTCTGAGTTCTATTCCAGCAGTATCAAAACGGCCCTTTGTGTCCTGATGCCCTCGCGGCCTCAAACACACGGCTTGTCAACCTCGTAGGAGATGCCTATGGAAGTCGCCACAACAACAAATGGGATGGAGCTCGTTTATCACAAACCCGCCACCCTGACCGATACGCCGTTGCATTATTGCCCGGGTTGCAGTCACGGGGTCGTTCATAGGTTGCTCATGGAAGTGGTGGAAGAGATGGGGATCCAGGAACAGACCATCGGTGTCGCTCCGGTCGGCTGTTCCGTGTTCGCGTATAATTACATGAATATCGATATGCAAGAGGCAGCGCACGGGCGCGCGGCTGCGGTGGCGACAGGTATCAAGCGAGTCTTTCCCGACAAGTACGTTTTTTCTTATCAGGGGGACGGCGATCTTGCCGCAATCGGAACCGGGGAGACGATCCATACCGCGAACAGGGGGGAAAACATCCTCGTGGTTTTTATCAACAACGCGATTTACGGGATGACCGGCGGGCAAATGGCCCCGACAACGCTTCTCGGGATGCTCACCTCGACCACGCCGTTCGGCCGCAACCAGGCTGTGAATGGGTTCCCCTTGAAGATTACTGACCTGATTGCACAGCTGCCCGGAGCGTACTTTGTTACACGCCAGGCGGTTCACACGGCGAATGCCGTCCGGAAGACCAGGAAAGCCCTCCGGCTTGCGCTCGAGTACCAACCGCGCAAGAAAGGGATCTGTTTTGTTGAAGTGGTTTCAAACTGTCCATCGGGTTGGAAGATGACCCCGGTGGAGGCGAATCTCTGGATGGAAAAAAATATGTTCCCGATGTACCCGCTGGGGGATCTCAAGGTACCCCAGTGAGCGAGCCGGACCGGGCGAGAGTCCCGGTAAGCGTTAAGGAGGAACCATGGAACTCTGGCATAATACACCCGATGCGTTCCGGAGTCCGGACGAGGTGGTGGAGGGAGTGCCGGTGGGTCTCTGGATAGGAACGTGGCCGATTGAGATGGGGCAATATGTTTCGGTAGAGTGGACCGTGACAGGGAAGGGTAGAGTTCGGAAGCAGGAGGAAGTTCAGGCATATTGGCAGTACAATGACGACGCGAAGGGAAACAGTTATTGGCTTGCCACGATAGGTCCCTTCCATGTCAACGACCACGTCGAGTACGTCGTGAAAGGCATGTCGCAGGGCGGTCCGACGGAAGGGACGGTATATTCCTTCGACGTCGGGCCGACGCCTTCATAAGGAATTGCAGGTCCATTTATTTTCGGAGAAAACGTATGCATCGAGCACACGAAATGATTATTGCGGGATTTGGAGGGCAAGGCGTCCTATCGATGGGCCAGATCCTGTCCTATGGAGCGATGATCGACGGCAAAGAAGTGAGCTGGATGCCTTCCTACGGTCCGGAGATGCGGGGAGGAACAGCCAATTGCATGGTTATTATTGCGGAATCGAGAATCAGTTCCCCGATTGTATCCCGCTTCGACTCGGCCGTGGTTCTCAACCAGCCTTCGCTCGACAAGTTTGAGGGGAGCATCAAACCCGGAGGGATGCTGTTCTTTGAAGAGTCGGCCATGATCCGCCCCCCCACGCGGACGGACATTGAGGTGCTGGCGATCCCCGCGCAACAGGAAGCCGTGAAGCTCGGCAAGAAGCAGATTGCCAACATGGTCATGCTGGGGGCGTTTCTCCAGCGCTGTCCACTTGTGAAACCGGAGAGTGTGCTCGAGGCGCTGAAGGGAGTCCTTCCCGAACGGCATCACCACTTATTGCCCATGAATAAATTGGCGTTGCTGGCTGGAATTGAATTTGCCTACCGTGCGGAACGTTCATCGATGCGAACCTTCGCCCGTCCCGGCGCTGGAATTCCGTCTGAACGAAATAATTAAGAGGATGCTATGAACATTGATGATCTCCGTTGTGCCCATGCGT
>JBBEBV010000301.1:0-2510 GCA_040882165.1 Bacteroidota bacterium | reverse complement strand
ATAGATTGCTTCGCACAAAACGCTCGCAATGACGCTGCCACCTGTTTTTGAGACCGCTTCTAAGCTGGCTGTCACAACGACAAGTCACCCGCAAATCACACTCAATCGTCTTTCTGAAGGAGTTATCGCCATGAAGTACTCATCGTGCGCTATCATTGCACTCTGTTTGTTCCTTGCAGTCCAAACGTCTTTCGCCCAGGATCGCAAGTTCGGGCTGGGTGTGATGATTGGTGAACCGACGGGCATCAGTGCGAAGTTATGGACCTCCTCCACGACCGCATTCGATTTCGGTCTCGGCTGGTCGGTGGGTGGAGACCGGATCGGAAGATATGACGGTTATTACGACGGGGGAAGCCGTGTTCACTTCCACATGGATTATCTCTGGCATGCATTTGACGCCATTCGCGCAACCGAACGATTTCCTCTTTACTATGGCATCGGCGGACGCATCAACACGGGTGCGGGCTATCGCAATTCTGTTGCTGTCCGTGGTGTGTTCGGCATCGCGTGGTTGCCGCGTGAAACCTCCATGGACGTATTTCTCGAACTGGCTCCGGCGCTCCAACTTTCCCCTTCTTCAGGTTTTGGCATAGATGGAGCCCTCGGAGCGAGATATTTCTTTTGAGAGTTTCATCACATCACAGGTTCACCCTGTTCCACGAGCATCAAACTACGGTACACAAGGATAACAACTTAGGATGGGCGCAGGGACGCAAATGAACCGGCTTCAGCACTCCGCCTGAGGACAGGCGCAGGGCTGCGGACGGGACCGACGATTGGTCCCCCTTCCTCATATCGGGTACTCCATGAAACAAATCCGACTTCTCCTTATCGAAGACAACCGGCTCCTTCGCGAAGGCATTGCAACCCTACTTATGAAAGAACGCGATATCAGGGTCATAGCCGCTTCCCCCAACGGCGGGAATACTGTGCGCAAGATGCGAGAGCTGAAACCCAACGTGATTCTCCTGGATCTCGGACTGCGAAGTCGAAACAGTTTACGCATGGTCGAGACGGTTAAGAAAAACCTTCCGAAGACCAAGGTAATCGTGATGGATCTCGCTCCTGTCCAGTCAGATATAGTCAGATTTGTCAAAGCGGGCGCTTCCGCGTATATCCTGAAGGATGCAATCCTTGAGGAATTGCTGACAACGATTCGCATGGTGGCCGAAGGGAGAGCCATGGTTGCACCCGGGCTTACCGAATCGCTCCTTTCCAGGAGTGTTGATCGCGCCCTTACAGGGGGAGAGCAAGAATTGAAGAAGGCGGGCCGGATGACCGCGCGTGAACGAGTGGTGATTCGACATCTGAGCAACGGATTGACCTACAAGGAAATCGCACAACGCCTCCGCGTAACGATTCACACCGTCAAGAGTCACGTTGGGAACATTATGGAAAAGCTCGTGCTCCATACACACCTCGACGTTACCGGCTCCTCGAGCACCGAAAAAATTCCAAAGACGATCTCCAGGAATATCTCTGCAATCCACAAACGAAAGGGCATCTCATGAAACGAGTGCTTCCGATCCTTATCGCAACGAGTCTCCTTTTTTCCCTTATTGCCTGTTCCTCCGACGAAGACCCACAGTTCCGTATTCGCAATGACCGGTTGGACAAAGCGAATGTCCAGGTGCAAACCTCCGGGGGCAATACGATCAACCTCAACGACGTCGCGGCAGGCCAAACAACTGCATACCAATCGGCTGCCGAAGGCACGATTGTCGTTACGGCTGTCATCCAGAACGAATCGGTGTCGCCGGCGTTGACGTTCGTTGCCTCGATGGACACTCGTACGACGGTCGTTATCCAGGCGGGCAATCCGCCATCTTTGCGTATCGACCAATAAGCGCATTCGTGCAACGAATCGACGGCGGGCATTGAGGAAACCCCACGGGCCCTGGTTTCCTGTAACAGAGATTCCAGGCTTCATGCCTTCCGGTACGCGATTCATCGATGATGTGACAGAAACTCATCCACCCAAAGCACTAGCTCCTTTTTCGTCTCTTTGGAGGATGTTTTTCGGTCGAGTGTTTTCGTAGCATTAAACCAAGATTCTTACAAGTCAAAGTGAATCCATGATTGAGTCAAGAGGCAAAGAAACACACAGTTCATTTTTCTATTCAGGAGGATACACCGATGCGAAGCCTCATAAGCTCTAAAATCGTAAACACAATGGTTTTTGTACTGCTGCTGGTCGCTATGATGGCCGGATGCAGCGATGAAAATGGGGGAGTTCTCGAAGTTTGCGACAACACTCCTCCTCTCGCCGGCACCATAACCCCGGGTTGTGGCGCTACGGGCGTCCCGCTCAACCAAAAAATCACTGCGACCTTTAATGAGCCCATGGACTCCTCAACCATCACCACAGCCACCTTCACGCTGGCCGGACCGACGGGAACGCCCGTCCCAGGGACGGTGACCTACGTGAGCGCCACGAACATTGCAACCTTCACCCCTTCGAGCAATCTTGCAACCGGCACGACCTATACGTACACGATCAAGGGCGGCGC
>JBBEBV010000300.1:0-2531 GCA_040882165.1 Bacteroidota bacterium | reverse complement strand
TCAATACGATCAAAAGCCCGAAGGGCTTGAAGATGAATAACAGCGTGAACAACATTGACGAAAACCCCGAAGGGGTTAAATCAAAAAAGAGGATTATCCGCAACCATCAATATACCGCGTCAGCAGTCGAACAGGCAAGGCACGACTGGTTTGAACAAAAACGCTGGATCAGTTTGCAAGAACTTTCCTGGTGTCCTGGCGGCTTTGTGGCATCGTTTCTCTCTTTAGAAAATTAGAATGATGGGGGAAATTCCTGCGGGAGTGAAACCTCCGTCGGTAAATTCGCTATTCCCTCCCGGTGAAATTCGATCACTTCCCAGGGGCAGGCCCAGACGCATTTGCGGCAGTTGGTGCACCTCTCATCGATGATCTTAATATCCGACTCAAGCAGCTCAATCGCGTCTTCAGGACATACTCCGACACAGCAGCCGCAAAAATCGCATTTGCCGGGGACGATATGAATCATCAAGGGGGTGGTACGGGACACAGAATCTCCTTCCAGTTCCAAAAGATCTCAACGACGTGGGCTAAAATAGGAAGAGGTGGGATGAAATGCAACGCGAGCCTTACGTACCCCAGGGGTCAATTCGACTTCAGGAACTCCGGGGACTCGGCTTCCTTCAGGAGACGGATCAATTCCTGATGCCGCTGGACAAACGGGATCGCATCGCCTCCGCGCTGCGACGCCTCACGCAGGAGTTTCTGATTGGCCTCGATCTGCCTGTGAAGCGACGTTTTCTTCAGAGCGGCGATCGCCCCGCGGGCAACATCCCACGGGTCCGCGTCCTCGATCCTCACCTCCATCGTTTCCCATTGCTTACTCAGCTCATACTTGCTCACGGCAATGTCGGTTAAGAGGCCTTTGAGAGCGGGATCGTCGATCTCTCCGAGAAGTCCGGAAACCTCGACCGACCCGGTCTCGTCGAGATGTGCCAGGATCCGTTCCGCCAGTCTGTTGGCTTGCTCGTCTTCAATGTCGGCCAGGGTTATATGGGTAAAGATAAAATTGATCAAGCCGGGCTGGTTCTCGAGGAGGAGCTTCAAAACATCCCGCTCGGCGGCGCGTATCCCAACGGAGGCTGCGCGCGGGGCGGAACTCCCCCCAGAATCTCCCGGCGGCGGAGCTTCACGATCGCTCCGTTCCGACTGAAACCGGCTTCCAGCGGTGGCTCGTTTCCCCTCGCCGATCCACCGCTCCAGCTCACGAAACAAGACCGTCTCATAGATATCGTACTTAGCCGAGACCTCTTTAATATAGAAATTCCGTTTCAATTCATCGGACATTTTCGCGATCGATTGGACGATGGAGCGAACGGCCCCCGCTTTGCCATCCGGAGTGTTGAACGCTCCGGACCGGAGGAATTGCTTTGCCTTGAAGTCGATAAACGAAACCGACTGTTCGACCAGCTTCAGAAATTCCTTCCCTCCGTGCTTTCGAACAAAGGAATCGGGGTCCTCCCCTTCGGGGAGTTCCACGATCCGCACTTCAAGATCATGAGCAAGCACCACATCCATTCCACGCAACATAGCGTTTGAGCCGGCGGAGTCGGAATCGTAGACGAGCGTCAGTCTCTTTGTGTACCGTGTAATGAGCTGGACCTGGTCCTCTGTCAAGGCGGTACCGCTAGAGGCGACAACGTTCTGGATGCCGGCCTGGTAGAGGGAGATGAGATCGGCGTACCCTTCCACCATCAAGGCATGCTCTGCCGATCGGACTGCTTCCTTGGAATGAAAGAGACCGAAGAGGACGCGGCTCTTGTTATAGATGGGGGTTTCCGGGGAGTTGATATACTTTCCCTGAACCGGGTCGTCCTCGCGGATCTTGCGGGCGCCGAACCCGATCACACGACCGGAGGTTGAGAAGATCGGGAACATCGCCCGTCCGCGGAAGTAATCGTACTGTCCCCCATCATCGCGACTGCGCAGCAATCCTGCCTTGAGGAGCGATTCCGGTTGGAGTCCCTCTTCTTTCGCCTTGTTGAGAAGAGCATCCCACGAGTTCATGGAATAGCCAAGGCCGAAAGTGCGGATGGTCTCCTCTGAGAATCCCCTCCCCCGGAAATACTCCATGGCTCCCCGTCCTTCGTCGGTTTTTGTCAGATTGTTGTGGAAGAACAAACCCGCAAACCGGGAGGCGTTATAGAGATTTTCGGTCTCGCTTTCGCGTTGCTCATCGGCCTGAGTAAAGGTGAGAGTGATCCCTACCTTCTCAGCAAGGGTCCGGACAGCCTCGGTAAACGAGACCTTCTCCAGCTCCATGACGAACGTGAAGACATTCCCCCCCTTCCCGCAACCGAAGCAATGGTACACCTGCTTCTCGGCACTTACTGTAAACGAGGGGGTTTTTTCCTGGTGGAAGGGGCAGAGACCGAGGAAGTTCTTCCCCCGCTTTTTCAGTCGTACATGCTGGGAGATGACATCGACGATGTCGTTGGCGGAGCGAATTTCTTCGATTTTTTCGGGAGGGATGCGCATAGGAAACGTGTAGGGCGACGAGACTCGTCGCCCTACAGGCAAAATGTAGAAAATAA
>JBBEBV010000299.1:0-2540 GCA_040882165.1 Bacteroidota bacterium | reverse complement strand
TTCGACTTCTCATTCAATCCATCAACCAATGCCGTCCACATCCGCGAGCTGGCCCAGTGTCAGTTTATGTTGATTCCGGTCGAAAAGTGCACAAGATTCCGCGGAAAATTGCACACCCGAAGTTAGTTAGGTTTGGCTATGTGTTTCATGCGGTAGCTCTTCCCATTGATAAGAAAAGGATACGAATGATGCAAGAGGCGATCAAGAATAGCGGCGGCGACAACGTCATCGCTAAAGATCTCACCCCAGTGCTCGAAGGGTTTGTTGGAGGTGACGATGATCGATCCCCGTTCGTATCGTTTGGAGATGAGTTGAAAAAAGAGTTTAGCGGTTTGCTTCGAGAGCGAGAGATAGCCGAGTTCATCAATGATGAGCAGATCAATGCGACCGAGTTGATCAAGGACTGAGTTCAGGCGGCCAGAGACCTCTGCGGTGGCAAGATTTTGTGTGAGTTGATCAGCAGTGAAGAACAGGACGCGTTTTCGTGCTTGGATGGCTTTGATACCGATGCTGATGGCAAGATGTGTTTTACCGACGCCGGGCGCCCCGATGAGAAGGATGTTTTTGCCTTCGGCAAGAAACGTGAGCGAGGCAAGTTCACGAATGAGTTGTTCGTTGATTTTTGGTTGATACGAGAAATCAAATTCCTCGAGTCTCTTGACTTGGGGGAAAGCAGCGAGTTGCATTTTACGATTGACCGACCGCTCGATCTTCGAGAGCACTTGTTGTTCAAGCAAGCGCAGGAGGTAGTCTTGATAGCTGAGTTTTGTGTTGGCTGCATTCTCTGCTTCCTGGAGGTAGATCTGACTGATGCGATGCAGAGAAAGAGTTTTCAAATAGGTATCGATGTGATTGGTTTCCATGATGGAGTGTCCTGAGAAAGTCATTGTGGTGGTTGGTCTGGTAAGGTCAGAAGGAGTTGGTAGTCTGCAAGATTACACGACACATCGGTTGCTGGAAGCTGTTGATACAGGTTCACCCGGGAGATTTCTGTTGTGTGCTTGCAGTGTTTTTCAAGAACACCTTTGATGAATGCCGCTGTGAAGACATTGTATTCGAACGACAGATCAAGCGCTTTGCAAAAATCCGTGGGGTGATACCATTCTGCAATCTCCAGTATCTGAAACAGATGCCGGCGCGCATTGAGCCGCTTCTGAGCGTGGAGCTTCTCGAGAAATAATTCATAGGCGGGAAATGATTCTATGAATCTTACGCGCAGGCGGTCAAAGCTGGTTTCGGCATGAGGATGTGCGCGATAATGCGATTTGTCAATGATTATCGCCCCTTGTTTCATTGAAAGTGTGTGTGTAGCAAGAGAGACGTTGGCTTGGGAATAAATCTCTAAGAAAAATCCTTTTGAGACTCGCAGCCAGACATATTTCTCGGCAAACATCCAGGGGACGCTGTAGCGACTACCGTTGAACGAGAGGAGACAATCTTGCGTGACCTTCCGTATCTCTTCCTTGACGCCCACATAGCGCGTTGAGGGCAGAGCAGAGAAAGCCTCCCGATCTTTCCCGATCAGGTCTGTTGGCGTGGTTTTGATCGTTGCATGCAGTCGGGTGTTCACTTTCGTCTGGAACACTTTGAGTTTGTGAATCAGATCGGGAAAGCTCTCAAAAGAGCTACCGGCAATGAAATGGTTTTCAAGATACTCAAAGGGCTTTTCGACCTTGCCTTTGCTCCAGGGATGTCCTGGTAGGGACCGGGACGGTTCGAAGCCGTAGTGTCCACAAAACTGGAGATAGCGTTGGTTCCAGCAGAAGTTACTACGAGATGCATTGGTGACGAATACTTTTGCGTTGTCCGTTTGGATGCGTTCTGGAACGCCCTGTGACTCTGTGAGGCTATCTTCAATTGCTTCAAAAACCGCTCCTTGATTTTCAGAAAGCGACGCATTGAAAATCTGATAACGGCTGAACGCATTGATGTATGATAAGACGATGACCTTTGTTAACTCACCACCGATTGTGACTGTATAGGGACTCCAGTCGAATTGTCCCTGAACTCCAGGCGCAGTCTCATAGGGTGTACAGTGTTTCTTCGCTTCTATGCGGATTGAGCTCAACAGTTCATACAAGGCTGTCTTTCCGCCGGCGTATCCTTTGGAACGGAGCTCCTCGAGAATGCGTGATCCTTTAAATCTCTTCACGTTGAGCATTTCAAATACTACTTCTTTGAATGGCTCAAGTTTTCCAGTCGTTGAAGACGACCTCTGGTATGAAGGCGCTTCCTTGTTCTCCAGCGCGCTCTTGACGGTATGCGGACTGATCTGCACCAAACGTGAGATCTCTCGCAAACTCATTGCAGGATTCTTTGCTTTGAGGGTCTTTATTGTTACCCAGTCTTCCATTGCTATCACCTTTCCGCTCCTCTTGGATTGATTGAAAATTATGGCTTCCAAGAGGAAACATATCTGTTATTGGTGTGAATAGGTGTGCAATTTTCAGGCGGAAAAGCGCGCGGTTTTCAAGCGGAAAAAACAATGGATAAGCTCCTTGTGCTCTGCGACGTTGGTAAGGGCCATACGGAGAGCCTTC
>JBBEBV010000298.1:0-2540 GCA_040882165.1 Bacteroidota bacterium | reverse complement strand
GTGATGATGGCCGGTTCGCCCCCTCCCTGGGGGTCAGCCTCTTTCTTCTCCATCAGCACCGTTTCGATCTTCGGCAACCAGGAGAAGAGGGGGATCTCGTACGTGTCGAAATTCTCGTCCAGGATCGCCCCGTTTTTGAACCGCACGTCCTCTTTTAAGGCGTATCCCAATCCCATCATGATGCAGCCTTCCACTTGTATGGTGGCTCCCGCGGGGTTGACGACCAATCCCATGTCTTGAGCGCAAACCACCCTTTTCACCTTCACGTCTCCCGTTGCTTTATCCACCGCCACCTCGGCGATGGTGGCGACGAACGTGCCGGCATCCATTCCGCATGCAATCCCATAGCCGCGTCCGCTCGGTCCCTTTGCAGGCTTCCAACCGAATTTCTTCGCGGCCGCTCTCAGGACTTCCTTCATGTTTCCCTCGGGGAGATGCTTCAGACGGAACTCCAGCGGATCGTGGCCCGCCTCCGCGGCCATGATATCGATCTGCGACTCGCGGGCAAAAGTGTTCGTATTGTTTGCCGGCGCTCGCCACGGTCCCGTTGCGAATGGATGTGCGTCTTTTCCCGGCGCCGCGCTGAATGAACGCGTGCTGTGATGCGGAATCGTGTAGAAGTGCTGTGAGCCTCTTTGCCCGGCGAAATAGACGGAGTAATCCCAGAACGACATGGCACCACTGGCTGTCATCCCCGAGCGTATTTTCACAACAGCCGCAGGTCGGAAAGCATCGTAGAAGAACTCTTCCTGCCGGGTCCAGGCCACCTGGACCGGTTTCCCGGTCAGCTTGGCAAGGCGCGCGGCCTCAACGGCCTGAAGGTTCCGTGACTTGCCACCGAAACCGCCCCCAAGATAGGGGGTGATTACCCTGACGTTCTTAGGAGAAAACCCAAGCTCGCGAACGATCTCCTCCTTGAGGGGAAAGGGTGTTTGGGTCGATGCCCAGACGGTCATCTTCGACCCTTCGAGGTTTGCCACGGCCGCATGAGGTTCCATGGGAGCGTGCGCCTTGTAGCCATCCAGATAGGTTCGCTCGATCACCGACTTCGACGCTCTCTCTCCTGTCGGAAGGTCCCCCTCTTTCGAGACGACCTGCTCCGGGCCGGCAACCGAGAGGAGATGGTCGAAGATCGTCCTATCGTCAACCTGCGACGGAGAGGTGCTGAAGGTTGACTGAATGGCGGAGAGAGCTTGCTCTGCCACGTCCGGATACTTGTGCAGTACGGCGACGAAGTCCCCTTCGTGAACGACAACCACGTCCTTCATCTTCCTCGCCCCGGAGAGATCGACGCCGGTGAGTTTCGCTCCATGTGCCGGCGGACGGAGTATCCGCGCATAGAGCATACCGGGTAATTGAATATCAGCCGAGTACCGGGCCTTCCCGGTGACCTTTTCCACGCCATCGCGGCGGTTAAATGGCTTGTTCATCACCTTGAATTCCGACGGCATTTTCTTGATGGCGGCTTGGGAGAGGCGACGTTCGATCCGCTTGCCTTGCGTGAGCCGCGCGTACGGCACACGATTGTTCCTATTCGATTTGTCGAAGACCTGACCGTTCTCCGTTCCCAGCGTTTCCATGGGGAGTTTGAGTTGTTCCGAGGCAAGCTCAAGTAAGACGCGTCTGGCTTCCGCCCCAGCAGCCCGGAGCGACTGTCCAAACGATCGCGTGGTCAGCGAGCCAAAGGTCCCGCGGTCGTAGGGACACAGGTCGGTGTCCCCCATGACCATGTCCACAACGTCGGGTTGGACATCCAGTTCGTCGGCGATCATCTGGGCAAGGGAGGTGTTCACTCCCTGTCCCATTTCGATCTTCCCCGTGTAGCACGAGACGCGTCCATCCTCCCCGATTCTCAGAAAGGCATTGAAATCCGTCGGCAGACTCCGCTGTGCCTGTTGCGCTTCAGCGAGTGTGGAAAAGTCGCCGACCGTAAAGAGGACAAAAATCCCGCTGCCGAGTTTAAGGAACTCACGCCGATCAATCTGTGGCGAAGGAACATTGTCCATGAAATCCATTTCAAGTTCACGATAGTCTTTCATGTCAGAATCCTCCCTTCAGTTCCTTTGATGCCGCGTGCACGGCCTCAAGGATTCGCGTGTGGGCGCCGCAGCGGCAGAGGTTCGCATCAAGTTCGCGGATGATGTCGGTGGAGGAAGGGTGGGGGTTTTCATGCAGGAGCGAGCATGCGGTGAGGATCATTCCCGGTGTGCAATAGCCGCACTGAAGGGCGTCATGATCCACGAACGCTTTCTGTACCGGATGAAGCACTCCATCCGTTGCCAATCCTTCGATGGTGAGAACCTCCTTCCCCTTGATATCGCCGATGGTGGTGTGGCATGACCGGACCGCTTTCTTGTCGACAAGCACGGTGCACGATCCACACAGACCGACACCGCATCCGTACTTTGTTCCGGTGAGTGAGAGATCGGTTCGCAGGACCCACAAGAGCAACCGATCACTCTCCACGGTCAACGTGACCGGTTTGTTGTTGAGCGTGAAGCGAATGGTTTCCATCATGGAGGCCTCCGGGATCGTTTTGA
>JBBEBV010000297.1:0-2545 GCA_040882165.1 Bacteroidota bacterium | reverse complement strand
ATTGTGCGGAGAGTTTAATCTGGAGACGGATGTTCCTGCCTTCCTTCAAAAGAGCGCTCAGCCGTTCGGCCCCCACCGTGCTCACAGCGGCTGCCGGCACTTTGGTGACCGAATCGGCATAACCCATACCGCCGGTGTGGGGAACATCATCCAGCCGGGTGGTCATCGAACGAACGAGCGCCGCAACGCCGCCGGCGTAGGCTGCTTCCACCGCACCCCGTCCCCGCTGGTTGACGGCACCGCCGTACGCGGCAAAGGTGTGCATCAGCGTCCGGTCCATCGGCCTGTTAAAAAAAACGATCTTTCCTTTCGTTGCCGCCCCCAGGGAGCGGAGCTCTTCGAACGATCGTATCTCAACGACCCCGGCCGTGATCCCCTCTTCCGGAGTTGCAATCGAGCCCCCCAAAGCGACGATATTCAGCTTTTCGCGCTTCCCGTCCGGATGAAGAATGAACGCCTCTTCCACGTTTCCCCGTACCCATTTGGGGACCATCACCGGCTCGAGCCGCACATTCGCGAAACCAAGCCGCTCCATGGTACTCTTTGCCCACGCCACTGCTTTCGCATCACCAGGTGAGCCGCTCAACCGGTGCCCGACCTTCGTCACGAGATCGTGCAGGAGATCATACGAGTGGTTCGATCCGAGCGCCTCACGGACGATCGCTTGCGCGAGGGAATCATAGTTTGAAGGGGCCGGCGATTGGCCGAAGGTCCACGACAGGCAAAGTAAAAAGAGAATGAGTACAAGCAAGGAACGCGACGGCTGCATGATGAGTTTTCCTTTTATGCTCCAGAATGAAATACGTATAGTTCGTTGTTGCGTGATTTATTTTTTTCTTCTTTCCTCCCCTGACAAGGGGAGGTGTCCCATCACTTCTTCTGTGATGGGACGGAGGGGTCGGTTAAAGCAACTTCACCATTAGGATTGTTCGTGCAACGCCTCCTCGATCGCTGTTAAGATCCCATAAAGATTCTTTTGCACTTCGTTATTTGTGAACCGGAGAAAACGAAGTCCAAACGTTTCAATCCATTCTTGCCTCTTCCCATCCCGCTCTTGAGCGCCTGGACCAAAGTGACTGTCACCGTCCAACTCGATGGCGAGTTTCTTTTGCGCACAATAGAAGTCAACAACATATGGTCCGACGCTGTATTGTCTTCGGAATTTGTAGCCTGCTAGTTGTTTTTCCTTCAGTTTTGACCAGAGGATGACCTCTGCTTCCGGCATGGATTTTCGAAGGGCACGGCGTTTTCCTTTTTCCGATGTCTTGTTGAAAATTGTAGGCATGGTTCTCCACCCCCTCGTCCCTCCGGGACACACCCCCTCGATGAGGGGGAGAAAAAACCCGGTTCAGCATTCTGCTTGCGCTTTGCTTCTAACGCATGCACTCTTTTTTCCTCCCCTGACAAGGGGAGGTGTCCCATCACTTCTTCTGTGATGGGACGGAGGGGTCGGTTAAAGCAACTTCACGACCAAGATCCTTCCTCCAACCCCTCTTTAATGCTGTGGGCATGGTTCTTCCGACCCCCTCGTCCCTTCGGGACACTCCCCCTCGATGAGGGGGAGAAAAAACCCGGTTCAGCATTCTGCTTGCGCTTTGCTTCTAACGCATGCACTCTTTTTTCCTCCCCTGACAAGGGGAGGTGTCCCATCACCTCTTTTGTGGTGGGACGGAGGGGTCGGTTAAAGCAACTTCACGACCAAGATCCTTCCTCCAACCCCTCTTTAATGCTGTGGGCATGGTTCTTCCGACCCCCTCGTCCCTCCGGGACACTCCCCCTCGATGAGGGGGAGAAAAAACCCCTTGTCCCGTCAAGGATAATCAGTCTAAAAAACCTCAAAAAGCTTCAACGCCATAATAAAGATCGCAACGGCAAGAGCGATGCGGATGATTTTTTCTCCCCCCTTGACGGACGCGTGTGCCGCCCACCATCCCCCTACGGCGCTCCCGGCACCAAGAATGATCCCGAGCAGCCAATCGACATTGCCCGTCAGGGCATAGATGGCGAGGGCCGGAACCATGTAGATCATGACGATCGTGACCTTGTGCATGTTCACATACACGAGGTTCATTCTCATCAGGTAATAAAGAGCGGCCATGAAGAGAAATCCAACACTGACCTGGATGAACCCACCGTAGAATCCGATGGCGAACATCGACGGGTAGATCCATTTCTCCCGTTTCTTGTCCGCCTCCGTCGGCTCGCCTGCTTTCCCGGATTGCGGAAGGAGGATCGTGATGATGGTTCCGATCATGACCGCCCCCAGGATGCGCTGAAACCAGGCGTCGCTGATCGTCACCCCCGCGATGGCACCAATGATCGCGCCCGGGAGCGCCCAGACGGTGAACTTCATGCTTTGCTTGAACGCGTGCACCTCCAGCTTTCGAAACGAGGCGACGGCGAAAATGTTCTGGATCAGGATCGCGACGCGATTCGTCCCGTTGGCCAGACCGCTATCCAGTCCCATGAAAATCAAAGCCGGGAGTGCAAGCGTGGACCCGCCGCCGGCCATCACGTTGAGGAAGCCGGAGATCACCCCGACCGC
>JBBEBV010000296.1:0-2578 GCA_040882165.1 Bacteroidota bacterium | reverse complement strand
CTCGTCCGCGAAGCTCTGGCGGAGAGTATACGAACATATGTTCGCTCTTGTCAAGGGCAACTATCCCTTCTCGGTAGGGACTGTCTGATTCGTCCGAATTCGCGCCCTCCGCGGTTTTTCGCGCGCTCTGGGTTACATTGGTGTAGTTCGCGATATCGTGGAACTCGGTGTGGATGACAAGAACGCCGACGGCGGCGAGATGTCTCCGGCGGCCATCGTCATTCGCTTCCGACCAACGAACCCTGAGAGCGTGCTGGCATGGGCACAGAAGGAACATCGGCGAACCGGCTACTTTCGCCTCTCCGTCTTCGCGGATGTTGCGGGACCAGGTGAGGACGACGACGCCGTGATCCAGCGATTGCTAGATGCTTCCGAGCTCGCCGGTGTAGACCCGGGCGGAAACAAGAAGTTCTACGTGTGCACCAACGCATCGGAACTACTTGGGCTTGGGTTCACGTTCCACAAGGACGAAGAAGAAGGCGAATCGTCCGAGCATTGGTCAGTTGATATTGGGGCAGACCCCTCGGGAGATGACGCACTGCGGTTCCTGTCACCGTTTGGACCACCCGAAGGGAGGCGTCGATGACAACCCGAATCACTATCGACCCGAACGTCCGGGTTCGTGGAAACCAGACCTACGCCGGATTTGAAGACATCGAGGGAATCGTGCCCATCGTCGGTGCCCCTGTCGAGGTCTACGAAGTCGAATCTGGGGCGACAGGCAATGGCATCGTCGCTGCTATCGACGATGCCACTCGCTTGGTGTATGTCGCCGTGGAGTGGGCTTCGTTGCGCGTTTCTTCCCCCTGGTGTGTGAACGTTGCGGCGGCGATCACGGCTGCCAACTTCACAACTCGTTCCGCCGGCGGTCAACAGATCGTGGATCTGGTCTACGGCAGCACGGCGAGCGAAGGGGACCATTTG
Source organism: Bacteroidota bacterium (assembly GCA_040882165.1). Classification (GTDB taxonomy): domain Bacteria; phylum Bacteroidota; class Ignavibacteria; order UBA10030; family UBA10030; genus UBA6688. The sequence continues at coordinate 1,654 of JBBEBV010000296.1, read as the reverse complement.
CGGCAGGACTCCCGAGAACCCGCCACTAGATGACGTTGGGCTGAGCGAACTTGCGCGTTGATTGTGCGCTGTTGTGCGATGCCGTCACGGTTCGTGAGGGCTTGCTGCACATTCTCGGCGGCGGCATCACGCGGATGAGCCGACCCGAATACCCCGCTCAACTCGGTGTTGCCCTTGCGCTTCGAGTCATGGTCCATCCGACCGAGGCAAACGCGCCGCATGTCGTCGAAGCGATCCTTCTTGCCCAGGACGGCGACGAGATAGGCCGAGCGCGTATCGACTTTGAGCTCAGCGAGAACGCAACGGAGGGCCTCACCCCTGGCGAAGAACTCTCAGTGATGCTGCCGATCCCCCTGCAACAGTTTCCTATCCCGAGCGCGGATGCCTACAGTTTCGAGTTACTCATTGACGGCATCCACCAAACGTCTGTGCCATTCACCGCTGCGGTTGGAGGTCCCCCAAATGACGAAGGCTAAGAACGCTCATACATACAAGCCGGTTGAGTTCGACAATCGGAACCCGACTCGGGCACGGATAACGAGCGTCGAAACCCCCGAGCCCGCCCTCGAATATCGCCGCGAGAACTTCGTTCATGACCTGAGGAAGGTCACGAAGCCTGACGACAAGCGAGCGCCAGCAAAGTCCTGAACATCGGCTCTGCCGACTTCCGCTCGTTGTAGCGGAACGCAAACTCGTCAAGGTACGACTGCAACCACTTCCGGCTGACGGAGTGGTGCGTACCGCGGATGCCGTTCTTCACGAGTGCCCAGAAGCCCTCGATGGTCTGCGTGTGGACGTTCCCCCTGGCGTAGACCCGCTCGGAGTGGTTGATCGTGAAGTGCTGGAAGCCCTCTCGGTAAAGGGTTGTGTACGCACCGGCCTCGTCTGTGAACACGGTGGCGGTCGGGCTGACGTGCTTGCGCACTTGGCCGCGCACGACGAGACCGCCGATGTGGGGAACGACCTTCACTCGCACTCGCCCGCCACGCTCGACCGCACCCCAGGTCGCCACCTTGTGGTCGGCAGCCCAGGCTGACCCCTGCCCCCGGACGACCTTCTCCGACGCGCGGGGCTTGCCGCCGATCATGGTCTCGTCCACTTCGACCTCGCCGTCGAGGGGGGCGTCGTCCTGGTCCATCAACTTGTTGCGGATCAGGTTTGCTATGCGCCACGCGGTCTTGTACGTGACGCCGAGCTCTCGCTCAATCTGCTTGGCGCTGACCCCACAGCGGGTGGACGACATTAGAAAGATCGCCTTGAACCACAGGTGAAGCCCGGTGCTCGACTTGTGGAAGATCGTCCCGGCGGTCGGGTGAATGTGGTGGCCGCACACGTCACAGGAGTACGAGGCCCGCTTGGCAACCCGGTGGAACTTCCGCTCGACACCGCACTTGGGGCACATGGCGTGCTGACCATCGGCTGAGTGGTTCTGCTTCCACAGCCAGTCCAGGCAAGTGGCGTCGTCGGGGAACTCCTGCTCCAATGCCGCTCGGGTGTAGGTGGCGTCGCTGCTGGCGCTCGCCTTGCTGCTGTTCCGATCCCTTGGGGCCATGTAGACAACCTACAACCAGGGGATACCTACTGTCAAGGGATAATTACCTTGTCAAGCCAGGCCCGAGAAAATCTTCGAGGCGGTCGGACTACCAACCCCGCA
>JBBEBV010000295.1:1187-2596 GCA_040882165.1 Bacteroidota bacterium | reverse complement strand
ATGAACCGCACCGACCGGCTTCTCGCCATCGTCCTGGAACTTCAGGGGAAAGGGACCGTTACCGCCGAACATCTTGCGGAGACCTTCGACGTTACTAAGCGGACGATCTACCGCGACGTCGGGGCGCTCTCGGAGGCGGGCGTCCCGGTGGCCGCCGAGCCGGGGGTCGGATACTCTCTCGTTGAAGGCTACTTCCTCCCCCCCGTTAACTTCACGAATGAGGAAGCGATCATGCTCCTCCTGGGTGCGGACTTTATTTCGCAAAGTTTTGGCCGTGAGTACGGTGAGAGCGCCTCAGCCGCAGGAAGGAAGATTGAAGCAGTGCTCTCTCCATCCATGCGGAAAGAGGTGCAGGAACTGAAGCGTAGCATGCGTTTTCTCTCCATGGGCCAGCCGGGTAAAGGGCATGAATTGGAGATCCTCAAACAGGTCCGCCGCGCCCTCATCGAACGCAAAACCATTCGATTCACCTACTACAAGCGGTATGCACAAGACAACGAAGGCCCACTGACGCGGGAAGTCGATCCCTATCTCCTGATGAATATCAGCGGCAACTGGTTGTGTGGCGGGTACGACCACCTGCGCAAAGCGACGCGGAGCTTCCGCCTCAGCCGCTTCGAAAAACTGGAAATCACCAACCGTTCGTTCGTCCGGCCCAGGCATTTCCTCAGAGCATTCAGCCAGGATGAGGCGTTCCGTGTAACAGTCAAAGCTCGTTTCAGTCCCGCGGTCGCACGATGGGTGCTCGAATCACCCCCCTTTTTCCTGGCCTCCCACCGCCACTCCGCGAAAGGTCTTCTCGTGACACTCAAGGGAAATAACGAGGAACAGATTCTGCAATGGCTCCTCAGCTGGGGGTCCCGGGTGAAAGTCCTCTCCCCGGAATCGATCCGGACAAAACTCGCGTCGGAAGCCGAGCAGGTGCTTGCTTCGAACCGATCCCGTCAGTCGTAGCCCTCCAAAAAAGCCCCGGCAAAAACATAACACGGAGTGACACTGAGGTGTGTTAAGCTTTTTACAGCGCTAAAACCTTCTAAAACATGCTGACATAAGGTTGTCACTCCCAATGTGTATCTTGTTCCACAAGAAAAACATATCACCGAGAGCCACCGAGTTGCACCGAGAAAAGACACGAATAATCCTCTTTGCACCGCTTTTTCGTAAACAAATCCAAGACAAAGAATTATGAAATCTCTCGTAGGGAAAATTGCTCTCGTAGCGGGAGCCACACGTGGTGCGGGGCGTGGCATCGCGGTGGCTTTGGGGGAAGCCGGGGCGACAGTGTACTGCACCGGACGAAGCACGCGTGAAAAAACAATCACGAAAAAACGGAAAGGCTCGTCCGTCTTCGAGACGGAGGGGCGACCGGAGACGATTGATGAGACGGCGGAGATGGTGAGCGCAAAAGG
>JBBEBV010000295.1:0-1087 GCA_040882165.1 Bacteroidota bacterium | reverse complement strand
CGAGATCACCGACGGCAACCAGGCGTATTACCGCGGGACGCTCTTTTATGATTTCGTGAAGATGTCGGTCATCCGGCTGGCGTTTGCCATGGCACACGAGTTGAAAGGGAAACGGATTACGGCCCTGGCCGTCACGCCGGGATTTCTCCGGTCTGAAGCGATGCTTGAGCACTTCGGCGTCACGGAGCAAAACTGGCAGGAAGGAGCAAAGAAAGATCCGAATTTCCTTGCATCGGAATCACCGATGTTCGTCGGGCGTGCCATCGCCGCACTGGCGGCGGATCGGAATGTGTTTTCAAAATCCGGCAAGGTCTTCAGCTCGTGGCAATTGTCTGATGAATACAGCTTCACCGATGCCGACGGGCAACGACCGCATTGGGGGAGGTATGTCCATTCCTCAAAGGAAGAATCACTGATTGCATTTCACAGGGAATTCTCTACTTCCCATCATGCTTACCTTCAGGCGTTTTCGGAGAACCTATGAAGGAGATGAAGGCAACTCCCCCGAAAAAACGTTGTACTTGGAGCGGAACGGATCCTCTATACATTTTGTATCATGACCGCGAGTGGGGTGTGCCTGTGCATGATGACAGACGGTTGTTCGAGATGTTGATACTGGAGGGAGCGCAAGCCGGCCTCAGCTGGATCACCATTCTTCGAAAACGTGAGAATTACCGGAGGGCGTTTGATAACTTCGAAGCAAAGAAGATAGCCAGGTACGGTGCGCCAAAAGTGCGGGAGCTGCTGGCCAACGACGGAATCGTGCGCAACCGGTTGAAGATTGCTGCAACGATCGGCAACGCAAAGGCCTTCCTTACCGTGCAAAAGGAGTTTGGGTCGTTTAATCGCTACATTTGGCAATTTGTCGGCGGCAAGCCGATCGTGAATCGCAGGCAGTCGATGCAGGACATCCCGGCCACAACGCCGGAGTCCGACGCCATGAGCAAAGAATTGAAGATGCGGGGATTTAAATTTGTCGGATCAACGATTTGCTATGCCTTCATGCAGGCATGTGGACTGGTGAATGATCACCTGGTTTCCTGTTTTCGTTATCATGCCACAGAGTCACAGAGAACACGGAGAAAAA
>JBBEBV010000294.1:0-2636 GCA_040882165.1 Bacteroidota bacterium | reverse complement strand
TTCGAAATCATCCTGCCGTTCCACTGCCGTCCGGTCCGGAGCGAAGAAGTCCCGGACCACGAGCATCGCATCGTTGGGACTCATGAGCCGCAGCAGGCCGGGTGCTGGTGAGCCGCCATCCATCATGACGGTCCCGAGCTCCGGGTGTCCCCTTCCGGAGAGGCTATGGACGAACGACGTGAGCCGGCGCAGTTCCGCTTTGGTCCAGGTCCCTGCCTTCGTATCGGTGAAGAAGCGGGGCGAGTTACCGGAAAGATTACTCTCACTTTTCCCCTCGAACAACCACCCTGTCGTGAAATGGTACTTGGTCAGCCAGTCGGGATGGACGGTCACGTCCCGATTGAGCCTGAGTTGCGAGAGCGACTCGGGGAACTCGAGGTTGAACTCCGCGCTCCCGGCAGTAATCCGGGCTGTGGGATTTCCTTTGCCGGTGACGAACTCCACACGATCGGCATGGCCCAGGAGATGGGCTGCGAACCCGTCGATCCCGATGCGATACCATCCCTCGTTGGTCCGGTCGACCCAGAAATGGTTGGGGGAATAGGATAGTCCCTCCCAAAGCATGATATCGTCGGCAAAGAATGCAGGTCTGTTGCGCATAGTCTTCTCCAAGGAAAGTGGTGTTGGCACGAAACCACCCCTGGCGATCTGGTGGTGACTTCGTGCCCATGTCTCTACTATCATAACAGGCAACCCGCGTGCCAGGCTTGGTGGGGTGCGACTGTGAGAAATGGGGGGAATTCAGACACATCGCGGCTGAAGAGAAAACCGGTGTGGGGGAATTGCCGACGGGGTGTAGGGGAAGCCGACGCCCCTCCCGATTGCTAGTCCAGGAGGGGAGCGGTGCTTTGTCATTCCCGACCCAATGGGAAGCCCTTTGGGAGACGTTTTAGTTGGGAATCTAGACGGCGGGTGTCCAAAGCAGTAGGATGCTGTCGCATCTCTGGCATTTAGAGCGCAGACCCAAATAGGAGATTGCCAGAGCAATCTCTAGTTGGTAGGGCCGCTGGCGGCCCTCCGCGGCTCTGCGGTGATATTTCTACCGAGCTTCCCCGTTCCCACTTTTGTTTCACACCTACTACGCTGACCCGATATCCCAACGCAGCAATTCTTTCTAAATCGAAACAGATCCTTCAGGCAGTGTCACAAAAGAAGCCCTATTTTGTCTCGTTTTTGAGCATTGTTCAATATTTACGAAGTTCAAATAATTTGAACAGATCAAAATAATGAACACTTTGATTGACTTCTGTTCAAAATATATATATGTTCAAAATAAATGAACAGCTTGAATTATTGAACATGCTGACGAGAGAACAAGAAATATTAGACAAAGCACTGACTGCTTTCCAGAAGCAACTCAATGTTCGCGTCGAGGAGGAGCAGATTCCGGCGCAAGCCGACAGGTTGGCCGATGCGTGCATCCGAATTCATCTACCCGGCCTGGGTGACAACAAATTCCTGGTGGATGTCAAAGCGACATTGACCGAAACGATCATCCCACGAATTGCGCACGAATTGGGGGAGAGACGTGATGAGTGGATTCTCGTGACCCGCCATGTCAATCGCCAATTGGCGATGACCTTGAAAGATCTCGGACTTCAGTTCATGGATATCGCGGGGAATGCATATATCCGGCGACCGCCCGGAGTTGTCGTGCTCATAGGGAATCCGAAACAGGAGGACGAGCGGAATCGAGAAAAGAAGGGGATGCTTGGTGCCGCAGGCCTTCGGGTTCTCTTCGCACTCTTGTGCAAGCGGGAACTCAGAAACGCCAACTACCGGGAGATCAAAACTGCGGCGAATGTTGCTCTCGGTACCGTAGCGGGAACCATGCAAGCCCTTGGTGCCCAGGGATACCTTGTCGAGTTGGAGAACGGCGAAAGAAAACTCCTCCGGGGCAAGGAGCTTCTTGAGAAATGGGCCATTGCGTATGCAGAGAAGATTCGACCAAAGGGGTTGATCGGCCGGTACGAGGGGCAAAAACCCGACTTCTGGCAACAGGCAGACCTCACTCCGTTCCACGCACTCTGGGGAGGAGAGACGGCGGCGTTCCAATTGACGCGGTACCTCCGACCGGAAATTACAACGATCTACGCCCGCAAGCCGGTGAACGATCTCATTCTCAACCTGAAGCTCCGGAAGGATGAGGAAGGGGACATCGAGATCCGCGAACAATTCTGGGCCTTCACCACCATGGAGGCTGATCAAAGACTCGTCCCACCGCTTCTCGTGTACGCCGACCTGACTGCGACGGGGGATGCGAGAAACATGGAAACCGCAATAAGGATCTATGGCGAATATCTCGAAAGACATCTCGGGGAAAATTGAAAAGCCGATCGTGGACGCGCTCGCAACGCTGAGCGGGATCGCCCTACGCCTGGAGATCCCTTTTTTTCTTATTGGGGCAACGGCGAGGGATATCTTCTTCTCGGCGATCTTTGACCTGCCCGCCCAGCGCGCCACGCTTGATGTTGATATCGCCATAAAAGCCATGTCATGGGAAGACGCGCAAAAATTGACCGATGGCCTCATAGCCACGGGTGAGTGGAGGCAAGCCGGGCGCCTTCACTTTCGCTTCGTGCATACCAACGGAGTGCTCCTTGACGTGATACCATTTGGCGGCGTCGAGAATCCAG
>JBBEBV010000293.1:0-2646 GCA_040882165.1 Bacteroidota bacterium | reverse complement strand
GGTGGGCGGCGGGCTACAACATCTTCGCGATTCCCCTCGCCGCCGGTGTGCTTGCCGCGTGGGGCGTCCTTCTCACGCCGGCCGTGGGAGCAGTGCTGATGTCGGCGAGCACGGTCGTCGTGGCGATCAACGCCCAGCTACTGAAACGAGTGCAACTGTGACGATGTCGGCATACCGCCCAACAACCGGTTGCAGCAGACGATCCGCTGCGCCTGCCTACCGGCACCTGTCTACCGACAGGTAGAGGCAGGCGGCCCGCAGCTGAACCGGAGCGTTAGGCAGCGCGAGCATTCGACTGAAGTTTACACGGAAGGGAGGATAGATGAAATCAATCAAACTGGTGCTGCTTCTGGTTCTGGTTATTGCTTTGGCGGCAGTTGTGCTCCAGAATCAAGCGCCCTGGCAAGTTCGCTTTCTCTGGCTGACCGGAGAAGTGCCAGGTATCATCCTGCTGTTCCTAACCGCAGCGGCGGGGTTCATCGCGGGAATTACTGTCGCGCTTCAGGTGAAGCGTGGCGCAAAACCACAACATTAGAAAGGAGAAAGACATGAGCGAGAAAGAACTGTATCAACAAAAGAAGCAGGCCCAGTTGGACGAATGGAAAGCGGACGTGGACAAGCTTAAGGCAAAGGCCTCTGGGGCCAGTGCCGATGCACAACTGGAGTTCAACAAGCAGATCAAAGCACTGGAAGGCAAGATTGAGGAGGGAAACGCCAAGCTTGCCGAAATCGTAGAAGCAAGTGAAGACGCGTGGGAATCACTCAAGGACGGTGTGGAATCCGCATGGGATTCAATGAAGTCTGCGTTTAGCGAGGCTCTCGATAAGTTCAAGAAATAGCTGCCTAACAACCGGTTCAGCGGACAGCGCTCCGCGCCGCCGCTGAACCGGAGCGTTAAGCGAAATGCTCTTCCGTCCTGTACGGAATTCAATCATCTATCATAATTCTCAGAAAGGAGCACTATCATGGGTAAAATGATGAAGGCCTTTGTGATGAACAAGATCGGCAAGGTGGGCTTCATGGAGAAGCCTATCCCGGACGATCCCGGCGCCACCGGTGCCATCATCAAGACGACAAAGGCGTTGGTTTGCACTTCCGATGCCCATACCGTCCATGGCGCAATTGGTGAGCGAGAAGATTTAACTCTCGGCCATGAGGCTGTGGGCGTTGTATGGAAGTTGGGCAGTGAAGTCAAAGGGGTAAAGGAGGGTGATCGTGTCGCCGTGAATGCTATCACTCCTTGCTACAAATGCGAAAACTGTCTCAGAGGTTACACCTCGCAATGCCAACAGATGTTGGGTGGCTGGAAGTTCGCGAATATCAAGGATGGGGTTTTTGCCGAGTACTTCCACGTGAACGATGCCGAGGCAAACCTCGCTCCCATCCCAAAATCTGTCCCGGATGAGGTAGCTGTCTACACCACTGATATGATGTCGACCGGCTTCATGGCAGCCGAACATGCGAATATCCCGCTTGGAGGCAGCGTGGCAGTGTTTGCTCAAGGCCCTGTTGGTCTGATGGCAACGGTTGGGACTCGCCTTCTTGGAGCCGGCCTAGTGATTGCGGTTGAAAGCGTTCCCAAGCGAAAGGAGCTGGCTAAGAAATTCGGTGCCGATGAAGTGGTCGATTTCAAGGAAGTTGATCCCGTTGAGGAGATCATGCGCCTGACCGACAAGCAGGGTGTCGACTCTGCCATCGAAGCACTTGGCGCACAAGTCACGTTCGAAGCGGCAGTGAAAGCGACTCGCCCCGGTGGTACGATTTCCAGCGCGGGATATTTCGGTGAAGGCGATTACGTGAAGATTCCCCGCCTTGATTGGGGCGTCGGGATGAGCGATAAGGTTATCCGGACAGGGCTTTGCCCGGGCGGAAAGGAACGCATGAAACGGCTGCTCAGACTTCTTGAAGTGGGTCGTGTAGATCCGACACCGTTGACGACACACACTTTTAAGTTCGATGAGCTGGAGAAAGCCTTCCGACTCATGGACAAGAAGGAAGATGACATCATAAAGCCTCTTATCGTGTTCTGATAACTCGACGCTGAAGAGCACTTCGCCTAACAGGGCAAACAACGCCACTCAAAGGAGGAAGTGAAATGACATTGCAACAGATCACGCGAAAGGACTACGCCAAGGCTGTTGGAGTCGGCATCGCCACCGCAGTCATCCTTTCCCTCATCATGGTTCCTACCTCCAAGGCCGGCATTTCCCCGCTGCCCAAGCCGCTAGGGCTGGCATTCGCTCAAGTGCTGCTCGGCGAGGTTCCTCTTCCGGTTGGCCTTCTGTTCGACGTGGCCTACGTCACCTTCTGGTCTGTTGCTTACGTGGTGCTATTCGAGCGGCGCACCTTTCTAAATGCGCTTTGGCTCGCGCCCGCGCTTTGGGCCTTGGTCCTTGTCATCTTCTTTCCGGTCGTGGGGTGGGGCTTCCTGGGCTTGGCCGTGAGTCCAAATCTCATCGTTGCATCACTGGTCCCCCATGTCCTATTTGCTGTCATCCTTTGGGGCCTTTGCCGATGGGCATTTCCAGCTCGTTCCGTGAGATCACCGGCAAACGCCTAACAACCGGTTTCAGCGGACGGTCCGCTGCGCCAGCCAAACCGGCAGGCGCAACCCCCCGGAACCGGAACGTTATACCGCGCGAGAGG
>JBBEBV010000292.1:0-2683 GCA_040882165.1 Bacteroidota bacterium | reverse complement strand
GCTTGCCCGCCATGCAGTTTGGCGGGCTTGCCCGACCATGCCGTTAGGGCGGGTCGTTAAGTAGTGCGGGCCTTCAGGGCTAAACGACCGCTATCGTAACGCTTCTCGTAGTAATTTCGGTGTTGGATGTATTGAACCGCGCAACGCGGCAATGCTCCGCACGCCGTAAGAGCGTCGCAATTTGCAAAACGCTCAAAATAGAGGTACATTGAAGTATTCATGGAAGGCCAATTCTACAGAAAAATCAGGTCGAACAGCGGTCTGGACCTCCTGGGCAAGAGAGTGTTCAAAACGAGGCGGCGCGCGTTAGCGATCATCGCCGGAACGGTCGTCGTTGCCTTCGTCCTCTTTAATAACCGGGGCGTGGTCGCCCGCGTCCGACTGGAAGTCGAACGAAGGGATATGATTGAAAAAGTGCGGGAGGCGGAGGCCGAAACGAAGCGCCTGGAGGCATACCTGAAGGCTCTGGACGGCGACAAGAAGACCATCGAGAAGGTGGCAAGGGAAAAGTATGGTATGGCGCGTGAGGGGGAGACGGTGTATAAGGTGAAGAAAGACTGATAGAGGGATTGGAGAAGGCAGTAGGCAGAAGGCAGAATACAGATGGCAGAATACAGACGGCAGATGGCAGAATACAGACGGCAGACAAAAGAAGTACAAAGTATAATGTAGGAAGTAGTAAGTATGAGGTAGTAAGTATAAAGTAGTCAGCAGATACCAAAACGTTCAAGCCCTGCGGTTCTGCGGGGAGTCGTAACAATCTCAGCCAACATCACCGGGACAAGCCGATGTTGGTTTTTTCGTTTATGAGCTATGGCCGACCTTTTCGGAGACGATCCAGACTCTTCCCCCCGCCAGACATCTTCCGCTTCCGCCCCCCTGGCGGAACGCGTGCGGCCGAAAACCATCGATGAGTTTGCAGGTCAGGGACACCTGCTTGGCGAGGGGAAACCTCTTCGTGTGATGCTGGAGAAGGGGGAGACCACCTCCATGATTCTGTGGGGTCCGCCCGGAGTGGGGAAGACGACCCTTGCCCGACTCATCGCCCACTATGTTCGGGCGGAGTTCTTTCAGCTCAACGCTGTGTCGTCCGGCGTAAAAGACGTGCGGGATGTGATAGGCAAGGCGGAGAAGAACGAGAAGCTTCGGAAGAAACGGACGCTGCTCTTCATTGACGAGATCCACCGGTTCAACAAAGCTCAACAGGACGCGTTGCTCCACAGCGTCGAGGAAGGGATCGTCACCCTGATCGGTGCTACCACAGAGAACCCATCATTCGAAGTCATTTCGCCCCTGCTCTCCCGGTGCCGCGTCTATGTATTGGAGGCACTGGGGAGCGCGGAGCTTTCCTCCATCCTTGATCACGCACTCTCCACCGACCGGTTTCTTTCCAAACGGTCCATCACCATTGAAGACCGCGATTTCCTGATGCTCCTCTCCGGAGGCGATGCCCGGAAACTCCTGAACGGCCTCGAAGTTGCCCTCAGCCTGACCAAGCCGGGACCCGACATGTGCGCGGTCATTACGAAGAAAACCATCGAAGAAGCGTTTCAGCGGAAGTACACGCTGTATGACAAAGGCGGGGAACAGCACTACGACACAATCTCCGCGTTCATCAAGAGCCTTCGCGGTAGCGACCCCGATGCGGCGATCTACTGGATGGCGCGAATGCTGGATGGGGGAGAGGATCCGAAGTTCATTGCCCGGCGCATGGTGGTGCTCGCGTCCGAAGATGTCGGGAACGCCGATCCGTACGCGCTGACCCTCGCGACCTCCTGCTTCACCGCCATCGATTACATCGGCATGCCGGAGGCGCGGATCATCCTTGCGCAAACCGCAGCCTACCTGGCCGCAGCCCCCAAGAGCAATGCCTCGTACCTTGCCATCGAGCAGGCGTGGGAGGATGTCCGGAACCTCCCGAACCTTCCGGTCCCGCTCCACATCCGCAATGCCCCGACCAAGCTGATGTCCGACCTCAACTACGGGAAGGATTATAAATACGGCCATAACTATGACGAGCACTTTGTCGAGCAGCAGTATTTGCCCGATAACCTGAAAGAAAAGATCTATTATAAACCGACCGGGGAGGGGGGCGAGAAGAGCATCCGGGAGAGGCTCAACCGGTGGTGGAAGAAGAAACAGAGATGAAGCCTGCCATTGACCGGATCACCGAGTTCCTTGGCCGCCATCAAAGGAAGGAACTGAACAATCCCGCTCTCAAACAAGCGGCCGTGCTGATCCTGCTCTTTCCGAAGGAGGGGTCCCTTCACCTCCTGTTGACGAAGCGAACAGACCATGTGGAGCATCACAAAGGGCAAATCTCGTTTCCCGGCGGAGCGAGGGACGATCAGGATGCGGACCTTGTTGCAACGGCATTAAGAGAGACGGAGGAGGAGATTGGTCTGCCGCCCGGTGCGGTTCAGGTACTCGGGCTGTTCGACGATTTTGAAACCCCCTCCGGGTTTGCCATTGCCCCGGTGGTGGGATTTGTTCCTTCCTTACCCGCTCTCTCACCAAGTCTCCATGAAGTTGCCGAGATCATCGAAGTCCCGCTCGCGTTATTCCTTGACAAAAAAAATGAGCGGACCGTAAGGATGGAGCGAAAAGGGAAGACCCATGATGTCTTCTTCTACGACTACAACGGGCATGAAGTGTGGGGAGCGACGGCGGCAATGATACGGGG
>JBBEBV010000291.1:15496-17529 GCA_040882165.1 Bacteroidota bacterium | reverse complement strand
GTCCTTCACGACGCCGGCGCCATGAGCGTTCCCCGACTTCAAAAAAAACTCGGTGCGAGGAACATCAACTCGCTCCTGAATGAAACGGTGTTGAAAGGATGGGTCATCGTCGAAGAACAGCTCGACCGACCCCGAACCGGGATAAAAGTCGAGAGCATCGTTTCCCTTCCCCAGGAAGAAGATCCGAAATTGTCTTCTTCTGAAAACGGGATGAAGGAATCCCGGACAACAAAGCAGCAATCCATTCTCGATGCATTGAAGGAGAGTTCGGAACCGTTGAATGCCCAGGCCCTGCTCAAGAAAACAGGCTCCTCCCTCTCCACGCTCCGGTCATTGGAAAAGAAGGGACTGGTCATCATCGCGCGGCGTGAGGTCATCCGCTCAAGCGAGTATGAGGACACCCCCCCCTCCCCTCCCCTCCTTACCCTCAACCGGTTTCAGGAAGAGGCGCTGAAAACCATCAAAGGTGCTCTGGAATCCGGGACGTACCGGACCTTTCTTCTCCATGGGATTACCGGCAGCGGCAAAACCCAGGTGTATATCGAAGCGATCCGGCATTCGCTGGAACGGGGAAAAACGGCGGTCGTGCTGGTACCCGAGATCTCCCTCACCCCGCAAACCGTGCGCAGGTTCAAGGCGCACTTCGGCGCTGACGTCGCGGTCATGCACAGCCAGATGTCGGTGGGGGAACGATACGATGCATGGAGGTTGGCGCAGGAGGGAAGGATCAGGATCGTGATCGGGCCTCGATCCGCCATCTTCGCTCCGCTCAAGAACGTCGGCCTCATTGTCGTCGATGAGGAACACGAGGCTTCGTACAAACAGTTCGACGCGACACCCCGATACCATGCGCGTGACGTTGCGATTGTTCGCGCGAGCCTCAACAATGCCGTTGTCGTGCTCGGATCCGCGACGCCCTCCGCGGAAAGTTATTATAACGCGTTGAAGGGAAAATACGAGATGCTGCTGCTCCCCGAACGTGTCGACAACGCGCGGTTGCCCACCATCGAACTCGTCGACATGGCGCTGGAGCGCAAAAGCGCGCTCGCCCACCAACAGCGGCTGCTCAAGGAAGAGAAGAAGCCCTACCCGAAACAGTTTCCCCTCTCCTCAGTCTCCACGTTGTTGCGCGAGGAAATCATAAAACGCCTTGGGAAAAAGGAAGGGGTTATCCTTCTCCAGAACCGGCGCGGGTTTTCCCACGTCATGGAGTGCCACGCATGCGGGTTTGTGGAGACGTGCGACAACTGCGAGGTGACGCTCACCTACCATGCCACGAAGAAACATCTCCGCTGCCATTACTGCGGTTTCGTCAAGAAACCTCCCACCGTCTGCCCGAAATGCCAGTCAATTGAAATCCGGCTTCATGCATTCGGCACGCAGCAGGTGGAGCAGGAACTGAAGGAGTTGTTTCCCGAAGCAACCATTCTTCGCATGGACATGGACAGCACCAGCCGGAAAGGAACGCATCACAGGATTTTGCAGCAGTTTGGTGAGGGGGGAGCGGATATCCTGCTTGGGACACAGATGGTGGCAAAAGGGTTGGATTTTCCGCGGGTGACGCTCGTGGGGGTCATCTCCGCCGATACGCAGATGCTGCTTCCCGACTTCCGGTCATCGGAGCGGACGTTCCAATTGTTGACGCAGGTGGCGGGTCGCGCCGGACGCAGCACACTGGCCGGGGAGGTCGTGATCCAAACGCTCCAGCCAAACCATTACAGTCTAAAGCACGTTGTCACCCACGACTTCCCCAATTTCTACAAAGAAGAGCTGGAGTACCGGAGGGAGCTGGACTATCCTCCGTTCTCAAGGATCGTGCTGGTCGAATTCAAGGGTCCTCGCGAGAACGAGGTCCAACACCACGCGCAAAAATTCGTGGAGTACCTTCTCCACCCCGGATGCGAACGATACTATCGTGTTCTAGGTCCCGCCGACGCGGCCATCCCGAGAATCAAGAATTTGTTCCGGAAGCATGTCCTGGTCAAAGACCTGAAGGATACCGACCCCTCGGGGACGTACCTCCGCGCATCCCT
>JBBEBV010000291.1:8039-15396 GCA_040882165.1 Bacteroidota bacterium | reverse complement strand
TTGCAGAGACTCCCGGCAAAAAAAAAGACCTCTTGCGGGAACAAGAGGTCTTGCAGAGACACCCTGAACGTGCGGTCCGGGTCTTAGAAGATAAACCCCGCGTTCAACTGAATGATGGATGTCGGCTGATCGGATGTCCCGGTAATCGTGCTGGTGAATCCGGGCCCGGAAGCCTGAAATTCAAGATCGTATTCCGGCTGTGCGTTCAAGAGGCGCAACTCGACGGTAAACTTATCCGCTACGATGACCCCCCCGCTGAGCGCATAGGCAAACGAGGACGCGGACGAGGATTTTGAGGTATAGCGGAAGCCGCCGGAGGTAATATCGACTTCAGGAGTACTTCCGAGCAACAAGCCTCCCTGTCCCGTCAGGAAAATGCCGACGATGGGACCCACGCCCACCGAGTACCTGATTCCCGCCATCGGCCACAGAGTCGTCCACGATCCTAAGTCCCCGCTGAAGGACGATGTGCCGGCTATGCTGTTGACTAACTCCTCATCCACGCCGTTGGAGGCGTACGTAAAACTTCCGATGAGCGAGAGAGTCGGGATCAATGAAATATGCAGATTCGCGCCTGCAGAAAATCCTGCCGTCGCCCCCCCGGCCTGCGCGGACGAAGTCGAAGCAAAATCACCGCTCGGGAGCGCCAGGCCTCCAGTAATTCCAAAGCTCGCAGATGGCAACTGTGCTTCTGCACGAAAACTCACCAGCACAACCATGAGCACGAGGAGGATTGCCGTGGACAGTAATCCAATTTTGTTCATAGACCACTCCTTTTGTTGGTTGGAGATAGGGGGAACAACCGGCAGCTAATATAGAGAGTAGCTTTTTCAAACTCAAGAAATGCTATAAACCGGCTTATTCATTGCAGTATTTGGAGGGGACACCCCCGTCTCCACGGCCCCTCTTCCAAGGATTGCATCCGTCCCTCACGCTCGGGTACTGGCTTGTTGTGACACCACGGTTTTCCGAAAATCATCACCTTTCCAACGGAACTTCCCAAACAAGCCCGCTAACCCAAACACGCTCACGTACAAGGGATGGAGAATCGCTGTAGGAAGGAAAAAGAACAAGAGCCGTTGTTCGCGAAATGCGAAAGCAACCCGGGCAAGAAAGAGAAACTCGACCAACGATTTCGCACACCAGACAAGGAATACCGGCAGAGCCCAGGCCGTCATGCCTCCCACCACTCCCACAACGCCGAGCACTAACGAAACGTTCAGGAGATACACGGCAAGAAGTCCGAACGTGACCCTGAGGTCGTAGTCTCGGCCCTTGCTTGCATAGCGAGCACGTTGGTTCGCGAACTGACGCCAGCTCGATGGGGCGGCTGCGGGAACAAACGATTCCGACGCGGTCGCAAAAGAAAATCTTCCCCATCCATCCTCGGCCGCGCGATGGACGAAAAGGTCGTCATCCCCCGATACCCATTGTTTGATCTTCTCGAACCCATTCGTGCGAAGGAACTCCTCCCGACGGTAACTCAAGTTCGTCCCGGTCGCCGTCAGCGGCCGACCCCAGCCAGTGCTCGCCGCAGCAACAGCCGCGAGAGAGAGATAATCAAGGGACAACATCCCCCGAACGAGGAAAGGGATCCGGTGATCGAATCGGTACGGGGAATAGCCGAGGACAATGTTTGTGTCACCCGAATAGCACTGCGCGACGGCCTGCGCCCAGGTGGCCGGAGGCGTGCAATCGGCATCGGTGAGAAGAATAATGTCACCCGATGCAGAACGGATGCCGAGGTCAAGCGCCCGTTTCTTGGGGGCAAAATCGGGGAGAAGGTCGGTGACCCGCAGAGCCCGGAAACGGGGATGCTCCTCCGCAGCCTTCTGGAGAATTGTCCACGACCCATCCTCCGACCGGTCATCGACCACGATAATCTCGAGCTTGCCGGCCGGGTACTCTTGCGCAAAGAGACAGTGCAGGAGCCGGGGAAGGTTGTGCGCTTCGTTCCGGGCGGCAACAACAAGAGAAACGGAGGGAAGTTCGTCTGGTGATATCGTGGGTCGCCGCGCGGCAATGCTCCGGAGTCGCGCAAACCCAACCATCAGGATGAGCAACGCACAACAATAGAAAAGAAGCAGGACGCAAGCGGCAAGGAGGATCGGATTCACAACAGGTCAGGTCAGTAGTTGATATCCAGGACGAGGCGAACGCTCTGTTCCCGCGCCGTCAACCCCGGGCTATTCCTTGCGTCGGTTCGATCGGTGAGGAGTGCATCGAATCCGACGAACATATCTCTTGAAAACTGATACCGCAGAGCCATCTCCATACCATGCTGCCGTTCGAGCACACCACTGAGGAATCCCTTGCCATCACCATCGGCAACGGTGTGAGGGGAAGAGACATCCCCTCTTCCTTTGCGAACGAAGGAATACTTCACCTCGCATTGCAGATCCCTCATGGGGCGGTAGAGAAGTCCGCCGTACCACCGCTCGGCGTTTGGGCCAAGCCTCGAGCCGGCGCTCGCATCATAGTGGGTGTAGACGTTCATCGTGTCCATGTGCGTGTAAACGTAGGGATCGACACGCGTGTAGGTTGCGAACAACTCCAGTGTCTTCGCTCCAAAGGGTTGCGCCCAATGGATTCCCGCCAGGTATGCGAGCTTGTTCCCCCAATAGGTGCCCAGGGGAAAATCCAGGGAGAAATCATCCACAAATACTTCGGCAAACGCCCGGACTCCCGGTGCGACAGTGGCCGTGACATCGAACCCGAGCATGTTGTTGTCCTTGTCCCCCAGTTGATGTTCGATGATATGGTAGGGGACAAAGGGATTAAGGTACGCCAGTTCAGCACCGCGGCCCGCGTACACCACCGTCTCGTACACACCGAGCTGAACGTTCTTTCCCAGGAGAAAGTCAATTCGGTGTCCTGCCAGAAATCGGGATGTGCCAATCCCCTGGAGGTTTGCATGGAGGTACGAAAAGCGGAACCGCTCAAAGTCCAGGGTGAACATGACCTGATCCATCGGCTCGTTCTGCATGGAGAGACTGAACTGTTCCTGCAGTCCGCTCCCCCAGCTTGTGTGAGTTCTTCCGAGGAAAAGAGTCAGGGGCTGAAACACCACGCTGATGTAGCCGGTGGCCTGATCGCGAAAAACCCCTTCCCCCACCACGACCTGGGACTGCCCCTGTGAAGGATCGAACCGCTCCTCCTGATCCTCACTTCCCAACACGAGAGTATTGCGGGCGGTCAGTCCGAACGAAACGTGTTCACCGAACGATCCGCGTACGCTTCCCCATGCCGTCGTTTCCGAGAGCGTCTCATCGGGAACATCCAGTCTGCCGCGGTGTAGCGCAACCGCCTGGGTCCCGCGCAGATCGAGAAAGATCTGGGTGGTTCCTTCTTCAAATCGGTACAGGTGACGTTCGCTCTCCGGCACCGCCTCCTGACCGATCACCGGATCGGTGAATTCGCCGATCATTTGCCGGAGGAGGCCCGCATCGGGGGATGAAAGACGCCTGGCCTGCTCCTGCATCTGCAAAAGGAGCTTCAGGGTTGCGGTGCGAGTGAGCGGAAGGACGCGAAGGTCATAGGCATGGAACAACCTCATGGTTTCTCCCTTGATCAGGAGCGGATAGACCTGATGATCCAACGGAACAACGACTGATTGAGCGAGGACCGCATCCGCGGAGAAGGACAGCAGGATGGCACTCACTATCGTTCGAAGGTAACACATGGGGATGGAAACTTAGCGAAAACTCCTCTCCTTTTCACCTAGAAAAACCGTGGCATACTTTGCCGCCTTGATTCCACTCGTGACCGCCCCTTCAATCGTGGCCGGAAAACCGGTGTCCGTCCAGTCGCCGGCGAGAAAGAGATTTTCTATGTGTGTCCGCGATGATGGACGGAGCACTTCAATCCCCGGCGTGGGGGAAAACGTCGCCCGTTTTTCCTTGACCACCAGCGAGTGGATGAGTGTCGCGTTGCGAGCCGCGGGGAAGACTTGCCTGAGATCCTCAAGGGCCATCCGGATAAGCCCCTCTTTTTCCATCTCCACATAACCCGATGCCCCGCTGATAACCAGAGATAAATATTGTCTGCCATCTGCCTTCTGCAGTCTGCCATCTGCCTTCTGCAGTCTGCCATCTGCCTTCTGCAATCTGCCATCTGCCTTCTGCAATCTGCCTTCTTCCTTCCGGCTTGCCAAAATCCTCGATTTATTGAACACCCAATGGACTCTTGAGTCGAGAAGCGCGACGAACTCCTGCTCCATCACCGGCTTTTCAAACCAGAGGTTGATCGTAATAATGGGAGAGGATTCGAAACCCTCCTCCTCACCGGCGGAACGTTGTCTGCCAGACGTTGAAAGTCCGGGCATGATGGCATCGAGAGCATAATACGGAACTGCGGCAACGACCGCATCAACCTCCAGCGTTTCCGTACCGGCCCGAACGCTCCGAACGCGACCTTCCCCTACCTCCACACCATCGACTCCCACTCCGGTTCTGAGCGACGAGCCGCGGGATTCCAGGAACTCCACTGCCGGATCGACCAGAAGCTCGCTTAACCCGACATGGGGTATCAGGAGGGAGGAATTTTCGCGGGCGCCGAGAAATGCGCTCCTCAGGACGCGGTAGAACAAGAGGGCCGAGACCATCCGTGGATCGTCGTTGAGTGATCCGATGGCGATGACATCCCAGAGGTATTTCTTGTTGTCGGGAGACTGGCCGAGCGAGGTCAGCCACTCGTCGACGGTCAGGAGGGAAAGATACGGTTCGACCTTCACGGGGTCTTTTTGAAGTTCCCATCCCACCTTCAGAAGTCCAAGGCGGTCCTTCCAGGAGAGCGATTTCAGACCGAGCAGGCCGGCGAGCAGGTGAAATGGCGGCGGCAGTGCAGGACAGGATAGCGTTGCGGGGCCGCGTTGGGGGTGAAGGAACTCGATGTGGAGGTTCGGCTGAAGGGACGCGCGTGAGTCCGAACCGATGGTCTTCAGGTACCGGCGTGTTTCGTGGTAACACCCCATCAGGAGGTGCTGGCCGTTGTCCACCACGTCGCCCGTCACTTCATCGACAAAGGAATAGGTCCGCCCCCCGAGGTGTTGGCGCTGTTCCAGGAGGGTCACCGGGTAACCATGGCGCGTGAGCTCCACCGCGGCGCTCAGTCCGCTGACTCCCCCGCCGATGACGAGCACGCGCGAACGGGGGCGGTCCGGTGCGCCGATATGTCTTTCAGGATGTTGCACGGTGCGAAGCAGGATTCCCGAAGGAACGAGATGGCGGAAGGGCGGCTGGTCGTCGACCCCGCTCATGCGCTACCCCACCGGGAGGCTTTGGATTACGCGGGCAGTTCGGTTCGGATATAACGATGGAAGTTCCTGGGGAGTTTGTTGCGGAGCCGAAGGACCATCGCGACCAGGAACTTGACGGGCGAGGCGAGACGTATCCGTTTCGAGTACACATCGTAGCCGGCTCGCTCGATACGGAGAAGAAGCAGGTAGTAGATGTTCCCCATGGCACGGGCGGCATAGAACAGCGGCTTGTCATCTTCCGCGAGGAAGCTTTTTGCCTTCCGGTAAAACTCGTGAGCCCGGTCGCACTCGAACTTCATGAGCGCCCGGAACCGGTCGTCATAGACGGAGTTCATCACGTCTTCCTCGGTGTATCCGAACGCGCGCAGATCCTCACGCGGGAGATAGATCCGCCCCCGTTTCGCATCGGCCTTGATGTCCCGCAGGATGTTCGTCAATTGCAGGGCGATCCCAAGGTTCAACGCGTATTCCTTCGTTCGCTCATGGTGGTACCCGAAGACCTCCGCGCAAATCAACCCAACCGTGGAGGCAGCGCGGTAGCAATATTCCCTTAACTCCCCGAACGTCTCGTACCGGCTCTTCACCAGGTCCATCTCCATGCCTTTCAAAAGGTCATGGAAATGTCTGACGGGGATATTGAACTTTTTGATGACTGCGGCGAGGTTGTTCAGGATCCCATAGCGGGAAACGCCGTAGAGTGAGCGCTGCAACTCTGCCGTCCACACCCGGAGCCTCTTATGCTGCTCTTTGGGATCCGCCTCTTCATCGACGATATCATCCGTATAGCGACAGAACGCGTAGATCGTCTCGATCGCTTCGCGTTTGGGCTGCGGGAGGAACAGGAAGGAGAAGAAAAAGTTGCTTTCCTTGTTTTGCGAAAAATCCGGGGCAATGGTATGGACGCCTTGAGCCGACACGGTACCTAGGAAAAAAGTGAAGAAAAGAGAACGCCCGTCTTGTCCCATCGGGAAAGACTGGGGCGGGTATGGAGCACATCGTATCCGGACTTCTCGATCTTCCGGAGAATCCTTCGTCCTCCACGCCAGGTAAGTTTCAATTCAAATGAAAGATCACGCCCGACCGAGTCCAGCAGGGGTTTCCCTTCCAGGAAGAGTCTCTCCGTCCGCTCAATCTGGTATATCATGATATCGCGGAACTCCTGTGTCACGGAATGCTTGAAGAGTGCTTCCTCCGAATACCCGAACTCGTGGATATCCTCCAGCGGGATGTAGACCCGGTCCTTCGCCAGGTCGACAGACACATCCTGCCAGAAATTCGTGAGCTGCAGCGCCGTGCAGAGAGCGTCCGACGGCTCCGTGAATCGTTCGCCCCGGTAGTTCAACAGGAGCAGGATTAACCGTCCGATGGGGTTTGCGGAGTTGGTGCAGTACTCGAGGACATCGTCAAACGTCTCATAGCGGTGGGTCGTCACATCCGTGCGGAATGCGTGCAACAGGTTCTGGAAAAGGTACTGGGGAATCTCAAACCGGTCGATTGTTTCCTTGAGCGCGAGAAAAACCGGGTGGGTCGCCTCGCCCTGGTAGCACTCTGCCAGTTGTTCCCCCCACACGTTCAGACTATCGATCCGTTCTGCCGGACTCATGCCCGGCTCATCGGCAAAGTCGTCTGCAATCCGCGCAAAGGCATACATGGCGCAAACGTGTTTGCGTTTGTCCCTGGGAATGAACACGGAGGCAACGGGAAAGTTCTCATAATGCTCGTACGTCACCTTTTCGCAATAGCGAAATGCCTGTTCGGTAGTTCCTGGCGTGCGAAGCAGTATGGCGTCGTGTGTCAGCATCGGTTGCATCTTTGACGAAACTCGTGCTCCCGATGTTTCAACCGGGGGCGGCAACAACGTTCCAGAGAGTGGTCCGGTCAACGAGGAGAATTGGTTTATTAATATGGAGAAACAGGAGAGGAAAAGCAAGGAATGCCGCTTGCCTGGTGTCAGGACGCATCTCGCGCTGAACGTTGGTTTTTTATCCTTTTCTTCGTATATTTTTCCCGCCAGAAATCCTCAAATCAGTTGAGTTTTGAGGATTTTTTCGTTTCACTGTATAACTCGACCGCGGGCACGTGGCGAAATTGGCAGACGCG
>JBBEBV010000291.1:4377-7939 GCA_040882165.1 Bacteroidota bacterium | reverse complement strand
TTTTCGTTTCACTGTATAACTCGACCGCGGGCACGTGGCGAAATTGGCAGACGCGCTAGCCTTAGGAGCTAGTGGGGTAACCCGTGGGGGTTCAAGTCCCTCCGTGCCCACGAGCGTTTGCGGGATCGGGTGACCAGTGGGGGGCAAGCTGAGTTCCGATCTTTTTTGTCGGAACGAAGTCCCGCCGTTTCACGTTTTGTGTGTCCCGCCGCTCTTTGGCGGGATTGGGGGGATCCCTCCGTGCCCACAAGCGTTTGCGGGTGAGGGGTGCAGCGAAGAACATCCGGCAGGGTGGAAAACCCCACCTGCCGACCATATTCTCCCCCGGCAAGAACAAAGGCTGCCGGGTTTTTCATGACCGATATTCGATCTTCATGTGAAGGAACCAGCACGTGGAAGTAACCCTCGTTTCAATTTCTGATGTCTCAAAAGAAGTCGAGATCCATGCCACCTCGGATGAATTGAAGCCCCATTTCGAAAAGGCGTACCATGAGTATCGCCCGAAGATCGAGATCAAGGGATTTCGAAAAGGAAAAGCCCCTCTCGACATGATCAAAAAGCTGTACGGCGAGTTGATTGAGAACGAATATCTTGACAAGCTGGCCAGCGAGCTCTATCGCCAGGCGGTGCAGGAAAAGGACCTGAAGCCAATCGGGGAACCGACCCTTGTCGACCTCGATTACAGGCGTGGGGAACATTTCCGGTTCAAGATCAAGTACGATGTCCGTCCAACCATCACCTTGAAGCAGTATAAAGGACTCTCCGTCAAGGCAGTGGTGCACCGGCTCGTGGATGCAGAGTTAGAGGAGGAGATCGATCGCCTGCGGAAGGGGAACAGCGCGTTGGTGGATGTGGAGAAGGCAACGGACGACGAACACATCGTTACGGCCGAGATGCAGGAACTTGACGAGTCAGGCGTTCCTCTCATCGGCAAGAAAACGGAAAACGCGCGCTTCTATCTGGCAGACCCTCAACTGGAGAAACCCTTCAAGGACGCTTTGACGGGCGCCGCAAAGGGGAACGAACACACCGTCCGGTTTGAGCACCAGCACGGGGATCACACGCACAAGGTGAACGCAAAACTTAATGTCACGAACGTGCAAAAAGTGATCCTTCCCGAGTTAAACGATGAGCTCGTCAAGAAAGTCACCAAGGACAAGATCTCGACCGTTGCCGAGTTCCGGACGAGCCTGCGGGAAGATCTTGAGTCGTACTGGAAGGAAAAAAACCGGAGATCCCGGATCAATGCAATAATCGCGGAGATCATCCGTCTCCATGAATTCGAAGTGCCCGAATCGCTGATCCGGAGCGTGATCGAGGGCCTTCTCGAGGAAATCAAGAACCAGTATCCGAACAAACAACTGCCGCAGGACTTCGAGTTTGAGAAATTTTTCCAGGAAAACCGCGAGTACGCCTTGTACCAATCCCGATGGGCTCTTCTCCGGGAGGAGATCGTCGGAGCGGAAAATCTCGAGGTGGACGAGGCCACGCTGGTCGCCCTGGCAGAACGCGAAGCACCGAAGATCGGAATTGACAAAGAACGATTAATCACATACTATAAGTCGTCCGATCAGGTCAAAGACCGGCTGGTGAGCGAGAAACTTATGGACCTTCTCATCAGCAGTTCAACGATCGACGAAGTGGACGACGCAACGGTGCAGGACTCTCTTTTGAAAGGATGACGTTCTCTATGAAGCATTCTCCGTTTGAGGTATACAACCAGCTTGTTCCGATGGTGGTCGAACAGACAGGCCGGGGCGAGCGGGCCTACGACATTTACTCGCGGTTGTTGAAGGAGCGGATCGTGTTCATCGGAACGCCGATTGACGACACGATCGCGAGCCTCACCATCGCCCAGCTCCTGTTCCTGGAGTCGGAGGACCCCGACAAGGATATTCACATGTACATCAACAGTCCGGGCGGGAGCGTCTCCTCCGGACTTGCGATTTATGATACGATGCAGTATATTCGCCCAGACGTTTCGACGATCTGTATTGGTATGGCGGCCAGTATGGGCGCGGTGCTGCTGGCGGGCGGAGCCAAGGCCAAACGCATGGTGCTGCCGAACTCGCGCATCATGATCCACCAGCCGTGGGGGGGCGTGCAGGGCGCGGCCTCCGACATCAGTATCCAGGCGGAAGAGATCCTGCGCACGAAGAAGCGGCTCAACGAGATCCTCGCGGCTCACTGCGAGAAATCGGTCGAGATGATCGAAAAGGACACCGACCGTGACCGGTACATGTCCGCCCAGGAAGCAAAGGAGTACGGGCTGATCGACAACATCCTCGTGAAGCGGACGGCCGAACCCAAAAAGGACAAATAAGCAGGATCGTATGAGTCAGAAGACGAAACAAGGCGAGAAGATCACATGCTCCTTCTGCGGACGCTCGTCCGAAGAGGTGAACAGCATCATTGCCGGGCCGGATGTGTATATCTGCGACCTCTGCGTTTCAAGCTCGGTCGATATCATTCGCAACAACATGGCGGCCATTTCCGCCAAACGGCACTCCACACACGGCAACCTTGCACCCCTCGAAATCAAGAAAGCGCTCGATGAATTTGTGATCGGACAGGAACACGCGAAGCGGACCCTTGCCGTTGCGGTGTACAACCACTACAAGCGGATCGATTCGAACGATCACATGCATACGCTGGATGAGGTCGAGATCGAAAAAAGCAACATCCTGCTGGTCGGCCCCACTGGAACCGGCAAAACCCTGCTCGCGCAAACCCTTGCACGCATCCTGGACGTCCCCTTCGCCATTGCCGATGCCACAACCTTGACGGAAGCCGGCTATGTGGGGGATGATGTGGAGACGATCCTCGTCTACCTCTTGCAGAACGCGGAATACAATGTCGAGAAAGCCGAGCGCGGCATCGTGTACATCGACGAGATCGACAAGATCACCCGGAAGAGCGACAGCGCGTCGATTACGCGCGACGTGTCCGGTGAAGGGGTCCAACAGGCGTTATTGAAGATCCTGGAAGGAACAATCGCCGGGGTACCGCCGAAGGGGGGACGCAAACATCCGGAACAGAGTCTTATCAACATTAACACCAAAAACATCCTGTTTATCTGCGGCGGGGCGTTTGAAGGGCTGGACAGGATTATCGAGCGGCGCGTGAGCCAGAACCCGGTCGGGTTTGGGGCTGATGTCAGAGGGAAAAAAGGGAAAACGGCGGACGAGTACCTCTCCAAAGTCGAACCGGACGACCTCCTGAAGTACGGCCTGATCCCCGAGTTCATCGGCCGGCTCCCCATCACGGCAACTCTTCACTCCCTGGATGAAAAAGCACTCTTTAATATTCTCACCGAGCCGCGCAACGCGCTGGTGAAGCAGTACCGGAAGCTGTTTATGATGGAAGGGGTCGAACTGGAGTTCGAAGAGTCCGCCCTTCACGCCGTGGTTTCAAAAGCCATGGAACGGGGAACGGGAGCCCGCGCCCTTCGCTCCATCATCGAGGAAGTGATGCTCGACATCATGTACCATCTCCCCTCCCGCCAAAACGTGTCCAAGTGCATCATCACGAAGGATTCGATCCTCAAATCCAAAGAACCGGT
>JBBEBV010000291.1:0-4277 GCA_040882165.1 Bacteroidota bacterium | reverse complement strand
TACGTCCCCCTCTCGCTCCCCTGCTTGGTCACCTTTAAATCCTGCAACTGCGGCGCTTTGACGCGCAACTCAAACCGGTACCCGCGATAGAACCCGATCGGGAACCAAGTCAGGTTCATTTCCCAACAATGAAGATCCCGGTGAATATTGATGCTCGGGGCGGCAAATTCCTTGCGTACGAAATCGTAACTCCCGCTCGTCGAGAACCGCCAGTTCTCCGTCAGGTTGAACGAAAGACTCGCGTTGAGGTTGGAGCTTCGGACCTTCACCCGCGGATTCTGCTGGCTTTGTGAGAACGTGTAGGAGAGCGTGAGATTCCAGGGAATGCTGAAGTCCGGCGTCCCTTCCCCGAACAACCCCTGGTAGGTTTGCGGCTGGACGGCCTGCCCGACATTTCCGTTCGCGCGATCCTGCGCCTGTTGAATATCCTGGGGGATGGTGCTCGAAGCCGCAGACGTTTTCTTCTCGGCACTTAGTGATGTTGAAAGACTGAACGACACGGCCGTCAGGTCGGCGAGGTATCCCCTCTCCTTGACGAGGAACCGGTTGACCCGCCCCCTTGCCGCTTCATCGAAGACGTAGAAATCATGCGTCGTGCTGGCGCTGAGGTTCAGGATGCTGCCGATATCGGTCCGGTAGGAAAGACTCAGAGGGGAGAGACGCAAGCTGTCCGCGGCCAGGTTGTACGCGATGCCGGCCCCCACGTTCAGCAGCTGGATTTTTTTTTCCGGCTCCACCGTATCGGCGGAAAGGTATTTCATTTCAAAGACGTTCCCGACGTTCAGGGAGATATTCTCCTGCCGTCCACTCCCTGCCCCGCCGTATATTTCCCGCTCGAAGAAGCTATACTTCACCTCCCTGCCGTTCCGGTCGATGTACGTCCCGTAATACCCAAACCTTGGATGCGAGAAGTCGGGTTGATAACCGAAGGAGATGTTCGGCGTCACGGTGTGGCGGATCCCCGTGATGCCGAAGACCTGCGGCTGGAACATGCCGTAGAACCGTGTCGACGCCGAAAGGCCGGCCGTATAGGTCCGGACGGCCTTGAACCCGGAGATATCCGTGAACCCCGTGCTGTCCCGGAGAATGCTCCGGTTGTACCACTTTTCATTGTAATTCACAAACGGGGAGATGTTCAAATGGCCTGCTTTCGGAGAGGCAGTCAGGGAAACCTGGTGGTTTGCCCCCAACCGCTCCTCCCTGGTTTCAATCGTGAGGCTGTCCAATGCAGGATTACTCAGACTTCGGATCGTCTGGAACTGTTTGGAGCGGTTGCTTTGGGCCTGGGCGCTGTAACTCAGCCCGATCAACTCGTACCAGGCATACTCCGCGGAGCCCGCCCCGCTTGTTCCCCTCGAAGACCCCTGTCGCCGGAACGGATACAGTTGACCCTGGGTGAAGGAGAGGGACGGAAGCCGTTCCTCGACATTCCCTGTGGTCAGGTTCTGGTCGCGGTACAGGTTTACGGTGAGGCTTCGGTTCCCCTCCTCCCACGACTTGGAGTAAGTCGCGTTGGAGATTATGTTCTGCCGCAGAATCTCGTCGATGTTGGAGCTGGTGTTGCGGAAATACGTCCCGGAGGCAAAGGTAAAATTCACATCAAACCGGGAGCTCGGGTCGATCTGTTGGTTATGGGCAATGTTGACATTGTAGTCCCTCCGCTCGGTCCTCCCCGGGTCGCCAGGCTCGCCTTCATGAAGGTCTGTCATGCTCGCGGAGACCGATCCGGTGAAATGGTATCGCCACGCGTAACGCAGCAGCGACCGGTTCAGCCATCCCCCGCGTGTGAACCAGTCGAAGGTCGTCGCAACATCCATGTAATCACTGATTGCCCAATAGTACCCAAAATGGCTCAGGAACCTTCCCCGGCGGGCATCCTCGCCGTAGGCAGGGGCGATGAGACCGGAGCGCCGGCCCGACTTGTTCGGAAAAACGCCGAAGGGCAGGGCTAAGAGAGGCACATCGGCAACGTAGAAATAGATCGGCTCGGCGACGATATGGTCGCGTACGATGACCTTCATCTTCGGACTCAGGAAATAGTAATGCGGGTGATCGGCATCGCATGTGGTGTACCGGCCGTCCGCAACGAAGAGCACATCTTTTCCAACCTTCTTGATCGCGCTCCCGTGATAGTACCCGTCCTCGATCTCCGTCTCGGCAACGCTGATCTTTCCTCTTTTCGTACGGAAGTTGTAGCGGATGACCTTGCCGTCGTACGCCTCATCCCCATCCACCATGACCGGCGCCCCGACGAGCTTCTTCCCCTCCTTGTCCGTCGTGTCCTTCACTCCCCCTGCCGAAAGGGTCGCCGTGTTCCAGTTCACCTGCACCCGTTCGGCCTTCAAGCCGATCGCACGGTATTGCAGCTCGCTCTTGCCGTACAGGTTCATGAACTTCGTGCGCATCGAATAGACGATGGAGTCTTTCGCGGAGTACACGACCAGCGTATCAACACCGGAGGCGCCGCTGGAGAGTGTGTCCGTCAGAACGGTGCGGAGGGTATCCGGAACAGGGACAGTTTCCTGGGCCTGGTTGGGTATGGAAGCGAGAAAGGAGACCAGGAGAATCGCAGAGGTACGTCGGCCGGCAACCGTCGGCGGAAGAAATGATAACAGGAGGCGGGGAAGTACCATCAGGGTTGTTGAGGAAAGCCGCTTCATTCCGGTCCCTTCATCCTACAATACCAGCCCTGCCGCACCGAGAATTCCGGCGTTGTTTCCAAGCTGCGCGGGAAGAACCCGGATCCCCTTCCGCAACGGTTTCAAAACGTGCCGCACCACGGAATCCTGCACTGCGCTCATGACGAAATCTCCCGAGGCCGAGAGTCCTCCACCGATGATACTGACCCGAAGGTCCATGACGTTCATGACCCCCGCAAGCGCGGTGCCAAGGAGATCTCCGGCTTCCAGGAGCATTGCTTTCGCCAGGGGATCGCCGTCGTGTGCCGCCCGGGAAATGAGCGATGGCTCGATCTTTTCCGCGTCTCCGCCGACCAGGGCCCAGATCTTCGATTCCGGGTTGGCCTTAAGCCTTTCCGCGGTCCGGACTGAAAGATACCGCTGTCCCACGTACGCTTCGACGCATCCGCGGCTTCCGCAATTGCATGGTGGGCCATTAAAGTCGATACAGACATGTCCGATCTCTCCCGCACCCCCTGTGGGACCCCGAAAGATTCTGTTGTTCAGGATGATCCCTCCTCCCACCCCCGTCCCCCATATCACGAAGAGAAAATTAGGGAATTCCCTCCCGGCTCCGAATTTCGACTCGGCTATTGCGGCGGCGTTGGCATCGTTCTCGATATCAATCGGGAGAGTGCCAAAGAGCTTTCTCAGCTCAGCTTTGAGCGGCACTTCGTCCCAATCGACGAAGTTGGGTGGAGCTTTCACCACACCATCGTCATCCACCACTCCCGGCGTACCGATGCCGAGCCCCTGAACGGTTGAACCGTTGGTTTGGCTTAGCGCGTCCTGAACGGATGCCTGAATTTGTTTGATAACGGCTCCAGGTCCGCGGTCCGCCTGGGTCGGAAATTTATTTTGATAAAGAAGAGCGCCGGATGAGGAGACGACACCCGCTTTAATGCTGGTGCCCCCCACATCCACGCCAATCACGAGGTTGGAATCCGAAGGTCGCATGACTCAGAAAAATGTGTACTTTCGCGTGTTTTGTTTGGTTCGCGGGCTACGATGTCAGCACAAAGTAACAAAAAAAGGGTTGAAGTGCATGAAACAAGAAGGCGTCTGCTCCACCCGCGTGAGGAACAGGCGCCTTCAAAGAAAAAGCCAACGGAACAATTGAATGCGGGCCTCTTTGAGAAATACCATCTTCTCCCCACATATAACACGTTGTTGACAAGAACCGCACCATCGCACCGCCGGGATTCAACCGCTGGCGGATTCCTCCCGCGGCCCTCTCCATCCACGACATCGTTCTTGTATATCTCGGCTATGGTGTCCTGGGGGGAATCGGACTTTGAATCGGATACATTTGCGACCATCGGAACGATCTGTTTTTGCATCATCATGAGCATGTGTGGAGGAGGGTTCGCGACAATTCCTGCGTACTTGCGCGACATCTTCGGAACCATGCAGGTCGGCGCTATCCATGGACGGCTCCTGACCGCATGGTCCACCGCCGGCGTGCTGGGTCCGGTGTTGGCAAATTATATCCGGGAATATCAGATCAACGCGGGTGTGCCGCGTTCGGAGGCCTATTCGATCACGATGTATATTATGGCGGGACTACTTCTGGTGGGATTCATCAGCAACCGGCTGATG
>JBBEBV010000290.1:0-2700 GCA_040882165.1 Bacteroidota bacterium | reverse complement strand
CGCAATGACTCGGTAAGGGTTTTTGAGACCACTTCTAGTCCGGCATGCCTCGTTTCTGGCGTTCCTCGCTCGTCATCTCGAAGAGCGTCATGAAAAGTTTTTCTTCGAACGTTGTTAATGGGACATCCCTCCGCGCCATGACGCGTCGGGCGACCTCGATCGCGCGTTCAATGCCGAACGTCGTGAACGTTTCCCCGGCAGCCCCCCAGGAAAACGAGGGGACATACTTTGGCGGAAATCCGTCTCCGAAAATATTGCTTGAAACTCCCACCACCGTCCCGGCATTGAACATGGAATTGATCGCGGTTTTCGAATGGTCGCCGAAGATCAGTCCGATGAACTGATGCCCCGTCTCGACCGATTCTCCACCGAGACTGACCCTCACGGACCCATAATTGCTCTTCAGGTCACTTGTCGTCGTCCCTGCCCCCATATTGACCCATGCGCCTACATAAGAGTGTCCAAGAAACCCATGATGCTGTTTGTTGGAGAACCCATGGATCACCGAATGTTCAATCTCCCCTCCGACTTTGCAGACGGGACCGATGCTGGTGCTTCCGTAGATCTGCGCGCCGGCTTTCACTACCGATCCATCGCCAATCGCGGCCGGACCGATGATTGTCGCCTGCGGAAAGATCCTGACGTTCCTCCCGATAAAGATTGGACCGCTCTCCGCATCCAGCACCGTGCCGGGTTGAATCCGGCTCCCTACCCCGATATGAACATCCCTCCTGTTCATAAGATAGACTCCCCTGGGGGGGGCAGCCATGCGACGTCTTCTACCGCCAAGGAGTGAGAAATCCCTCACGAGTTCCGGACCGTTCCGGTGAATCACATCCCAAGGGTACTCCACCATTGGCACTTCAACGTTCACGCGGGGCACGCCGTCGAATTGTTCGAGGGAAAGCATTCCATGCATCCTGCTCCTGACACGTTGCAGGTTTTTTCCCCTCACGCGGGCAGCCACCACATCGTTCCCCTGGACATACACGACATCCCGGTTCCCATGGAAGGGTATCTGTTTCACCACCTCTCTTCCCGCCACGACACGCCCATTGAGGAAGAGACAGGATCCGTCCGGAACGTCATTGACCTGGACGCCGGGGTTCCTGAGCCGCATGTAGTCGGCCAGATACGACCGGCAGTGGAGGGCAAACGTCGCCTTGGGATATGCTCGGAATATTTTTTCTCTGAGCGAGAGGATACCGCAACGGAGGTTATAGACAGGGCGGATGTATACGAGCGGCAGTAACCGCGAAAAGGCGGCGTCTTCGAAAATGCAGATCGTCTCCGTCATGGCGAGACCATTCTCCGTTCAACGTATGACCGGCGGCTAAAAATAAAAAAGCGGAATGTTGTTCAACACATTCCGCACCTTCATGCTGTGGACACCCCGGAATCGTCAGGTCGTGGGGGCTGCCGCAGGTTTCTCTGCACGTTTTGCATACTTTCGGTTAAACCGCTCGACGCGACCGGCCGAATCGACCAGCTTTTGTTTGCCGGTGAAAAAGGGGTGGCAGGCCGAGCAGATTTCAACGTGAATGTTCCCGACCGCAGAACGGGTCTCAAACGTATTGCCGCAGACGCAGGTGACCATCGCCTTTTTGTAACTGGGGTGAATCCCTGGCTTCATGATACTCTCTCCAAATGATGAACAATGGGATATCAAGATAATTAAAAAGGGGGTGAGTTGCAAATCAAGACTCGGGTCGGACCGCGTCCTGCCGTTCCTTGCAATTCTTTCCTTATTTGGGTAGATTAGCCTCCGATGCGACGTTTTCTACCGTATACCGTTCTTTTTCTCTCACTCCCACTTATGGCTCTTGCCCAGGGGGGTGGGACTTACAACTTCCTCCGCAATGAAGTTGGAGCACGGGCCGCCGGACTGAACGGCAGCTTCGTGTCCATGATGAACGACCCGAACCTGGTCTTTTACAATCCTGCGGCGCTTCCCACCCTCACCAAACCCTCCGCATCCGCAGGGTTCCTGAAACATCTCCTCGATGTCAACGGTGGACACATTTCCTACGGCCAACACATTGAGGACGTCGGAACCGTCGCCGCCGGGATCATTTTTGTGGATTACGGTTCCTTTACGGAGACCGATGAGTCGTTCAACGAGTTGGGGACGTTTGGAGCGACGGATCTCGCGTTCGTCGCGGGGATCGGACGCCAGTTTGACGAAGTGACCACCTTCGGCGTTGGAGTCAAATTCATTTATTCTTCCATCGCCAACAGCAAATCGGCCGCGGTTGCCCTCGACCTCGGGGTGCTCTACCAGATCCCTTCCGAGAACATCACCATCGGCGCCAGCATTCTCAATCTGGGCACCCAGATCAATTCCTACATCGAAACGCGCGAGTCGCTCCCTCTCGATCTGAAAGTCGGCATTACCAAGCGCCCCGAACACCTCCCCGTTTTACTCAACCTCAATTTCCACAAGCTGAACGAATCGCACGAAGCATTCCTGGATCGTTTTTCGTCCTTCTCTCTTGGGGCGGAATTCCTGATGAGCGAATCGGTCCGATTGCGGC
Organism: Bacteroidota bacterium; assembly: GCA_040882165.1. Lineage (GTDB taxonomy): Bacteria > Bacteroidota > Ignavibacteria > UBA10030 > UBA10030 > UBA6688. The sequence continues at coordinate 166 of JBBEBV010000290.1, read as the reverse complement.
TGGGCTATAACAACGAACAACGCAAGGAATTGAAGCTGGGGAACAGCGCCGGCCTTGCAGGATTTGCGCTCGGCGGCGGCATCGCGATCGGGGAATACCTTGTCGATTACGCCTTCAACTCGTACGGCAAGATCGGCGGCCTGCATCGCGTTTCGATCGCCACGAG
>JBBEBV010000289.1:0-2718 GCA_040882165.1 Bacteroidota bacterium | reverse complement strand
CACCCATTACTCTGGACAGATCCGCCGACCCGTCGTCCGATTGCGGCGTCGGGAGACAGAGGAAGATGATATCACTTTGGGTGACCGCATCCTTGAGCGAAGTAGTGAACTTCAGCCGTCCTTCCTGGGTGTTTCGTTTGACGAGTTCCTCCAGGCCGGGCTCGTAGATCGGGATCACTCCTTTTTTCAGGCCGGAGATCTTCTTTTCATCGATGTCCATACAGATGACATCGTTACCGGAGTCGGCGAAGACGGCTCCCTGGACGAGTCCGACGTAGCCGGTGCCTACAATAGCGAGTTTCATGCTAGGTTATGCGCCTGCTGGAATAGTGGAACAATGGAATGTTGGAATGCGTATTCAATTTCGTGAAAGAGAATACGGAAAAATGTGGTGAGATGGAAGAGGTGGTCGGTGGTCGGTTTATCCGCCGAAGCCGAAGGCGTAGGCGGAAGGTCAGAAGCCACAAATGGTAGCCGCAAGCTTTAGTGCCGCTTCCAATAATTGATATTGTGTTTGGTGTAGGGATAATTCTCACTTGGAAGCGAGCACTAGCGCCTTCTTGAAAAAGCCTGTATAGAAAACACAAGGTTACTTTTTGGAAGTGGCACTAGCTTGCGATGCGGGGTTGTGTGAATCAGGATTTGTTCCGCCTTCCGAATCCCGCCTTGTGGCGGAATCTCCCGCCCTTTGATCCCGCCGTCGAAGCGGGATCCAGAGAGGCGGGACCTGAGAGGCGGGACAGAATTTTAGGATTTGCAGGATTGGAGGGCAAGGAAGACTTTAGTGCAAGCCTGATCCTCTGTTCAACCTCATCCCCCCGCCACAGAGTCCGTCTTAGGTTCGACGTTACGGTTTCCAGTGCAGCAGGATCCTTTTTTCGGAGGCAGCACATTCCCGCAGATACAGATTAATGAGGGTTTGATACGGTATTCCCGAATCGAGCGCAAGATCTTTGAAATAGCCGATTGTGCGCTCATCGATTCGAATGGTGACCGACCGTTTCAATTTCCCGGCGTACGGGTTTTTTCTGGCCTTTGTGAAGTCGTATTGTCGCCTCATTGTTGCAATGGTTCTCAATTTTCGTCCCCTGCCCGATCTCGGATTTCTCATCCCAAGAGTGTTTTCAGATTTTCAAAAACATCAGATCGATCGACCTCGTCGAACTGTTGAGCGGTCTTTCGCAGGTACGACACGTCAAGCTTTTCGCGGTTCCTTAAAATGATATCTTTTACGTCAATTCGATCCCGATCCCGGTTTGCGACAAGTTTGAACAGAATCAGATCCTCCGCTGAGCAAAATATTGCCGATTGTGACCCGTACTGCATGCGCCGGGATCGTTCCAGAGCTTTCCGCTCAAACTCGCTCAACGCGGCTGAAACATCGACTTTTACTCTGAGCTTTTTATGGATCAGGGGAAGGACGTAGTACGTCCTGAAGAAATCCAGTGGGTTGTCTTTCAGCGGGGAAAAGTCAGCGGTAAAAACAGAGTAAACACGATCGAGTGTCGAGAGATCTGTCTGAACGATCAGATCGACATCAATGGTGGTTCTACCCGAACCATAGAGTGTGGCTGCGATCCCTCCGATAACCGCATAGTGCAGTCCGTTCGCGGTACAGATGGCGTCGACAAGGCCGATGGTTTGCTCGAGGGGGGTGGTGTGTTTATCCGGCATGCCGTGGGAGCTTTGAGAGGACCATCTGACGGGCCATGCGGGCCCGTGTCTGTTCTTCCCAGATACGTTCGTGCCCCGCTTCCGCCGAAAACGCTCGCATGGTGGCATCCTGAAGTTCGATCACGGATTCCAAGTCCACGTCAACGTGGAGATCCTGGATAGAACGGTATTTCCGCGTATAAACCTCGTATTCCTCTTTCGTCATGCTTTAATATACGGAATTTTTAGGTAAGAAGCTTTCACAGAGGTCAGAGATCGGAGGTCGGAGGTCGGTTTATCCGCCGAAGCCGAAGGCGTAGGCGGAAGGTCGGAGGTCAAAAGCTACAAATGGTAGGTAAAGAATAACACAAATTGCCGAAGCCGTACCTCATTGGCGGCCTGTCCAATAGAAGGGTCGACGTCTTTGGTTCGCAATTGCAAGAACTCGAACGATGGCTGCGTCTGTTGAATAGAGGATGCTATAGGGAAAACGAAGCAGAGTCTTCTTTCGAACAACGCCTTGAATTGCGGGTGAAGAAGTGGGATACGCGGCTATCTGATCGAGAGCGCGCTCGACTTCCGCAATGAACGCCTGCCCAAGTCCATGCGCAGCGGCTTCATAGAAGAACGCGGCCTCTTTCAATTCCAGCTCTGCAGTGGGGTGAAACGATACGGTCATTTGAGAGAATTCCGGACATTTCGCAAGACGTCACCTGCGGGATGCCCGTGTTCTCTCCCTTCAACGAGTTCGTCATGACGTTTAAGCGCTTCGAGAGCCCATAGTCGTTCGTGCTCGTCGTCAGAAAGCTCCTCAATACTCTGGAGAAGCCTTTCCGCCAATATCGCCCGCGACTTGCTGTCGAGCTTCATGAGCTCGGCCTCAATTTGGTCAATCGTCATGACAGCATTCTTTTGCATGCCCCTAAACTCGGAATTTCCATGAATAAAATCAAGTCGGAGGTCGGAGGTCGGAGGTCAGAGGTCAGAGGTCAGAGATCAAAAGAAGGTAGCCGCAAGCTTTAGTGCCGCTTCCAACAATTGATATTGTGTTTGGTGTAAGGATAA
>JBBEBV010000288.1:0-2719 GCA_040882165.1 Bacteroidota bacterium | reverse complement strand
GGTCAAACAATTTCCCACTACAAGATTCTTGAGAAGTTAGGTGAGGGCGGAATGGGAGTAGTGTACAAAGCCCAGGACCTGAAGCTCGACCGCTTCGTAGCGCTGAAGTTCTTGCCGCAGAATGTCACTCCGACTGAAGCTGAGAAGACGCGCTTCAGTCACGAAGCGAAGGCCGCCTCCACCCTCGATCATCCCAACATCTGCACTGTGTATGAAATCGACGAGACTCCCGACGGCCAGCTCTTCATCGTGATGGCTCTCTATGAGGGAATACCTCTTAACAAGAAGATAGAGCAAGGTCCGCTCAAGATTGACGAAGCCATAGAGACAGCGATTCAAGCCGCAGAAGGATTACGGGCGGCACACGAAAAAGGCATCATCCATCGCGATATCAAGAGCGGCAATCTGATCTTGACCGAGCAGGGTCAGGTTAAACTGATGGACTTTGGCTTGGCCAAGCGAGGCGATCTTACAATGTTAACAAAGACGGGAGCGACGCTTGGAACAGTACCGTACATGTCGCCTGAGCAGGCGCAAGGAGAGAAGGTTGATCATCGAACGGATATCTGGTCGCTCGGCGCAGTACTGTACGAGATGATCACAGGACAACTTCCGTTTAAGAGCCTATATAACGAGGCGATTGTCTACTCGATTCTCAACGAAAGCCCTCAGCCAGTGACCGGTTTGCGGACAGGGGTTCCGGTGGGGCTGGAAAGGATCATCGATAAGTGTCTCGAGAAGAAAGCATCCGACCGATACCAGCACATGGATGAGTTGATAGTCGATCTGCGGGGGGTGACGCGCAGCCTGGGCGAGGGGAAAGCCGGCACAGGCCGCATCGCGCCGACGCCCGCCTGGAAACGGCGTGTGCTTGCCGCCGGGGTGGCCGGGGTGGTCCTCGGTTTGGCCGCGGCAGGGGTGTTTTTCTGGCGACTGATCGGCGACCCACTTCCAGCACCGGTAGCGCGTTTTTCCATCACGCTTCCCGAGGGAGAACGCTTCCCGCCCAGCTTCAACCAGCGAGTGGTTCTGTCGCCGGACTCGAGGAACCTTGTGTACTTGTGCATGCGCGCGGCCGGGAGCTCACTTTTTCTGCGCCCCCTGGATGGACTGGAAGCCAAACTGCTAGTGGACGTAGGCAGTGGTGGCGCTCCCTTCTACTCTCCGGACGGTGAGTGGCTCGCCTACATTGAGGAGAAGACCAAGACATTGAAGAAGCTGCCGATGACTGGAGGTGCCGCAGTGAAGGTCCTCGAACATGAGTCGTTCGGTGGCGGAACCTGGGGCCCGGACGGCTCGATCTATTATGTTCCCAGCGTACCAGGAGGCATCGTGCGGTTCCCTTCAACCGGGGGAGAGGGCAAAGAGATCGTGAAACTGGACATCGAGCGGGGCGAGAGAAGCATTAGGCATCCCCACATACTGCCCAGAGGCAGAGTGCTGCTGTACACCCTTGGGACGGCGGAATCGGAAACATTCGATGACGCCAAGATCGTGGCGTTGTCGTTGGTCACCGGAGAGAAGAAAATCCTGGTTGACGGTGGAACCTACGCTCGCTCTTCCCCGACGGGTCATGTGCTGTACGCCAGGAACGGCACCATCATGGCAGCGTCGTTCGATGAAGAACGTCTGGCGCTCACCAGCCAGCCGGCGCCGGTGGTGGAAGGCGTCCTGATGAGCATCTCGACCGGGCAAGCCTACTACAACGTCTCGGCCAGAGGGGATCTGGTGTACATCCCGGGAGTCGTCGAAGGCGGTAAACGCACGCCGGTTTGGGTGGACCGGCAGGGTAAAGCCGAGGCATTGCCGCTGCCCCCGCGCTCCTACCTCCATCCCCGCATCTCCCCCGATGGGCGTCAACTTGCCATCGAGGTCGAAGGACCCAACCACGACTTGTACGTGTATGACTTCGGCCGCGGCGTGATGACGAAGATGACCATGGACGGCTCCAGCCACTGGCCGTTGTGGGCGCCGGACGGCAAGCACATCACCTACCGGGCCGGAGTGATGGGCGTCTTCTCCATGTGGTCTTTGCCGACCGACCGTAGCGGCCCGGCCGCCCAGTTGTCCAAGGACAAGCCGCCGCAGGCGAGCCAAAGCGCGGTCTCCTGGACGCCGGACGGCCATGAACTAGCTTACGTGGAGAGCGCGCCGGGAACGGGTGGCAACATCTACGTCTTGTCCACGGCTGTCGGTGAGAAGCCGCGGTCGGTAGTGCAATCGAAATTCGCCAAGGGCTCGCCGAAGTTCTCCCAAGACGGGCGCTGGCTGGCCTACTGCTCCAGCGAGTCCGGCCGGGCGGAGGTGTACGTCCAATCATATCCCGGACCCGGACCGAAGATTCAGGTCTCCTCGGACGGCGGCACCGACCCGATCTGGCGGCACCAGGGAGGCGAACTGTTCTACCGCAGCGGGGACAAAATGATGGTTGTTCCGGTTTCCACACAGCCCACGTTCATGGCCGGCAAGCCACGCCTGCTGTGGGAAGGCCATTACTCGCATGGGATGAGTTCTTCCTGCGGGCCACCGGGCCCCACGTCGTCCAACTACGACGTCACTACCGACGGCCAGCGGTTTCTGATGATCAAGGACCCCGACCAGGACGCGGGGTCGACACAGATCATCGTGGTCCTGAACTGGGCGGAGGAGTTGAAGAGAAAACTTGCTCCTGTGGTGTCGCAATAACTGAGCTCGGTGCGTGCGCGAGATCGAGCTCCTT
>JBBEBV010000287.1:0-2728 GCA_040882165.1 Bacteroidota bacterium | reverse complement strand
ATGGGGATATACGGGAACGGCACCTGGCTTTGGAAGGTGAATCCGCCCTGCTGCTGCATGACGGAAATATTGGCGCACTGTGCATCTCTGATGAGGTCCGGATTGATGCGGATGCCATAATGCTCCAGGAGGTCGTCAAGACCCAATTCGACGGTCGATCCGAATCGGGCCTGTAAATTGGCATTGACGCGGTTCAGCAGGAAGGCAATTTTCCCGCCGCGCATGAGATACTGGTCAAGATTGAACTTCGCCGTATCGGAAAATCGCGCCGAAGGAGCGATGACCAGAAGCGCTGCAATATCGCCCGGGACGGGCTCCGTGCGCGTGAGATCGACCGGCACGAGGTCGTACTGCTGGCTCAGGGTCTGCTGAACCTGCCGGAGACTGCCCGGTTCCGCCTCCTGATGCCCCGTGGAGTAGGCGATTTTCTTTTTGGAACGCGCCGTCAACCGTTTCAACGCACTGCTGATATCGTATTCCAACGAGCCAAGGTTTTGAATGACGGGAAGGACTTCTTTCCGATCCTCGTAGAGCATCACGAGCCCGAGGTACCCGCGCTTGATTTCAAACTTGTCCTCTTTCACCACCTGGACCTGAACCGGCGCGATCCCCTGCTGCTGCGCCTCTTCCTCCCCCTTTTCCCCTTCGGGGTTGATGAAGTCGAAGTGCAGATTCCCGCCGGCATAGGCCTTATAATCATTCAGGATGTCCAACACGGCGCGTCGGTTGTTGTTGTACGGTGCGGGGAGGTCCTCCGTGAAATAGGCCTTGACCGTCACCCGGTCGTCCAGCGATCCGACGATGTTCTTGCTGGCATCCGAAAGTGTATAGACGTTCTGACTGGTAAGATCGAGACGTCCGAATAACCGGACGGAGATCACATTCACCACCACCAGGATGGCGAGAATCAAAAGCGTTCGAAGAAGGGCTTGTGTTTTTTTGGCTTTCATATCTCTATACTTTCATACTTCGATACTTTCCCGGCATACAATGCGTCCTCTACCACTTTCTCCGTTCCAGCGAAAGGACGGAGAGATACAGGGTAAATCCGAGTAATGAGAGGAAATAGAGAACATCCCGCGAGTCAACCACGCCCCGCGCGATGTTCGAAAAATGATAATCAACGCTCAGGAACTCGACGATGCTCGTCAATCCTTCCGGCACGTAGAGCAGGACCTTGTCAAACATGAAGAAGAGGAAAACCAGGACAAAGCCGACAATGAATGCGATCACTTGATTGTCCGTGAGGCTCGAGGCAAACAGTCCAAGAGCGACATAGACTCCCGCCATCAGCATCAGTCCGAAATACCCCCCAAAGACCGGTCCAGAATCGATATCCCCCAGCGCGGCAATCGTGAAGTAATACACCAGCGTCAGGAACAGGCTGACACCGACCAGCGCCCATGCTGCCAGAAACTTCCCCAGAACGATCTCGACATCGATCAGCGGCTTGGTCGTGAGAAGCTCGATCGTCCCCGACTTTTTCTCCTCGGACAGCAGCCTCATGGTGATGGCCGGGATGATGAACATGAACACGATGGGCACCAGCTCAAACATCAACCGGAGCGATGCGGTGTTCGCCAGGAAGAGGGCGTTGCTATGAAACCAGCCGACGATCGCGAGAAACACGACGATGACCACATAGGCCACCGCCGAATTGAAGTACGAGCGCAGCTCCTTCTGAAAAATCGTTCCGACGTTCGTCAGGCTTTTTTTAAAATCCATCCCCGTATCCTCGATTGATCCTGGTCCTTCCGTTCGATGATCACACCTTCGTCAGTTTGTGAAAAACCTCTTCAAGGCTCGTCACCCTTCGAGTCAGTTCCAACAGCACCCACTGCTCTTGCACTGCCTGCCGGAAGATTTCCTCCCGGATATCGCTTCCTTTTGCCGCGAAAAGAGAAAACCGGTGGCACCCATTCTCCCCTCCTCCGTACTCCACCGACTCCACGCTGGACAGCGTTTTCAATTTTGGGAAGATCTCAGCCATCGGGTTTTCCACTTGCGCCCTGAGCTCGATTGCAATGGACTCCGAGCCACGAAATTTCTGTTGAAGTTCTTCCGGCGTCCCGTCCGCCACAATCACCCCGTCGTTTACAATGATGACGCGGTCGCAGGTCGCTTGAACTTCCGAAAGGATATGGGTGGAAAGGATGACTGTTTTCGCCCTGCCGAGCTGTCGGATGAGGTTGCGGATCTCCACGATCTGGTTCGGATCGAGCCCGCTGGTCGGCTCATCGAGGATGAGCACTTCGGGGTCATGGATCATCGCCTGGGCAAGGCCCACACGCTGCTTGTACCCCTTGGATAATTCACCGATGTCCTTGTGGCGGACCTCCTTCAATCCACACACCTCGATCATCGAGGCAAGTTGTCGTTTCAGCGTGGCTTTATCGATGCCGTGGAGCCGGGCGGCGTACTCGAGGTATTCCACCACGTTCATATCGAGATAGAGCGGATTGAGCTCGGGCAAGTAACCGATTTTCCGCCGTACCTCCAGCGAGTGATCCGCGATGGTGTGCCCGTCCACATCCACCGTCCCCTTCGACGGCGGCATGTAGCAGGTAATGATCTTCATCGTCGTGGTTTTCCCGGCCCCGTTGGGACCGAGGAATCCGAGAATCTCTCCGGTTTTGACATCGAAGGAGATATCGTCGATGGCTTTTTCCTGCCCGTAATACTTGGTCAGGTTGCGAACCGTGATGGCCATGCTGGTTTCTTGATCGTG
>JBBEBV010000286.1:0-2732 GCA_040882165.1 Bacteroidota bacterium | reverse complement strand
CGCTCATACATATCATGGAAGTTGGAGGAAAGCTCCGGGATCCTGGTTCGGATGAACGGGCTGGCCCTGGTGAGGTCGATGTCGGATTGCTCGTCCACCGGCTGGAGCGTCATGCTCTCAAAGAAAATCTTATGGGAGCGGACTTCGAGCCCGAGTTTCACCATGTGCGACTGCGTCATTTGGCTCGACAGGTCGAGTTTGACCAGTCCCGTCGTCGTGGCCCGGTGGAACCGTCCGAGGTCCGTGCCTCCGGTCAGGGCGCTGTACTGGTCGAGCGGAAGACTTACTTTGGGGTGCACGTACCGGGAATCGAACGAATCCTCGTACAGATAGTACTCGTAGTCCTTATGGAAGAGGGACGCACCGACTGTGTAGAACGTGAAGTTGCTGAGGGTATGCGTGAACTGCAGAATCTGGGTGGTGCTGACGCTGTAGTTGCTTCCGATACCGTCCGGGTTATAAAAAAAGAGCCGGTTATATGCTTTCGAGGTGTTGTCGTCGTGGATGATGTTGTACGTCAGCTTCAGCAGGGAGGCAGGGCGCCAGGTAAGCTTCCCCTGCGCGTACATCCGCTCGCTCGAACTCATCGGCACGATGGCGCTGTCTCCGCGTCCCGACGGATCTCTATAAAGATGAAATGCACCGGTGCTGTCGGTATAGGCAATATTCCCCGGCGTAAAGCGCCGGACCCCGTTCAACCAGCCGTCGAAGGAGATATAGCGGGCATTGGTAAAAAACGTGAGGTTCTCTCCGAAAATGGGACCGCTGATATTCCCCTCGAAATTCCTGATCGCCAGGGGCTTGAACTCGTCGATCCCCGGAAAAAGCGTTGTCTCGCTGCTCAGGTAATCTCCCCCATACATGCCGAGCGATCCGGTGAAGGATCTCCCCCCCTCCCGCGTGGCAATGTTCACAACCCCTGACATCGCCTGGCCGAACTCCGCGTTGAAGGCGCCGGAAACGAGCTGCACCTCCTGAATCAGGTTCTTGTTCACCTCCACCACCTGGCTGCCGTCATACACGTCGGTCACCGGAACGCCGTCGATCCAGTACGCCACTTCCCCTTTTCTTCCGCCGCGGAGACTTCCCGCCACGAAGCCTGCCTGGAGGGAAAGGACCTGGGAGAATTCCGTGATTGGGAGCGCAGAGAGATCGTCCTTGGTGATAACGGCGGTTTTCGCCGTTTGGTCCTTGCGGACGAGCGGGCGTTCGGCAATCACCAGGACTTCCTGGCCGAGTTCGAGCACCGCTTCGGAGAGCACGATGTTGATCTCCGTTGTCAGATCGATATTCACCCTCACCTCGGAGACTTTCGTCGTGCCATAGCCGATCATCGAGGCGACGAGGGTGTACGTTCCGGAAGGAACGTTCAGGATCATGTAGTTTCCGTCCAGATCCGTTGAGGCGCCGAGATTCGTTCCCTCGACGACAATGTTGGTGCCGATGAGCCCCTCGCCGGTCCCCTTCTCCTTCACCGTTCCGACAATCTTGCCCCCCGGTCCCGCCAGAGCCGGAAGGACCATGCACGGCAGCGCAACGAGCAGAGCCGCGAGGAGATGTGTGAGGGTTTTATGATTCATCTTCATGATGATAGAGGAACAACCATCCAATGAGACCGGATCTAAAACATATTGTGTCTTCTGTAGCCGGAGGCGTACTGATGAAGCACGCGTAGCGTGCCACAATTTGGAACTACGCATGTTTTAAACTTGCCGATTGCGTGGAACGTGCCGCTCCGCATGAGGTCCGGATAACAAGCTCGGGCATGAAGCGTTCCTCCCTCGGTACCGCGTTCGGATCTTTCATCCGTCCAAAAAGCATCTCAACCGCGAGGGAGCCCATCTCGTACATGGGTTGCCTCATGGTCGTAAGCTGCAGATAACTTGCGAGCTCGATATCGTCAAAGCCGACGAGAGCCATGTCGTTGGGAACGTTCATGCCCGCGTGAGCGAGGGCTTGCAGGGCCCCGGCCGCTTGCACGTCGCTGGAGACAAAGAGGGCCGTGGGTTTGGCGGACCCCATCGCCAAAAACTCCTTCATCAGCTCGGCGCCGGTCTCTTTCGTGAATCCGTCGAGTGTCGAGGAGGTGCTTGCCCGCACGTACTCCGGCTTGACTTCAAGATCATTCTCGCGCATCGCCTTCAGGAACCCGTCGAGTCGCTGCCGTGCCGGGGGACTCTCCAGGTTCGCGCTCAGCATGCCGATCTTCCGATGTCCGAGTTTGATCAGATGTTGCGTAGCTGCCGCCGCGCCCGCAACGTTATCCACGTAAATCGAATCAAAATTTCTGTGATGCGCGTCCACCAGGACCATCGGCGTGCGCTGCGCGTTCGGACCGAGGAGTTCCTTCGGCGTTCGCATGGAAAAAAACAGCACGCCGTCCGCGCGGCCGCGAAGCGCATTGCGCTTCACGGAAGCAGAGACCTGCTCGGGGTCATTGACGCCGTACAGGACGAGATCATAATCGCGCTCACCCAGACTTGCCTGAACGCCCCGCAGGACCTCCACGAAGAAGAAGGTCGTGAAGAAGGGGATGACAGCGAGAATGGAGTTTGTCCGGTTTCGTGCGAGTCCGCGTGCATAGGGATGAGGATGATAATTGAGGCGCCTGGCGACCTGCGTGACGCGTTTCCTGGTGTTTTCAGAGACGCTGGGATGGTCATTGAACACGCGCGACACGGTGCCTATTCCAACTTTTGCTTTCTTGGCGATATCGTAGATGGTGACTCGCA
>JBBEBV010000285.1:0-2736 GCA_040882165.1 Bacteroidota bacterium | reverse complement strand
CCGACCATCTTTCTCAGACGGCGAAGGATCTCGAACGCTTTCTTCAGGAAGCCAAAGCCGCGGCCGGGCTGAACCATCCCAACATCTGTACTATTCACGGGATTGAAGAGGCGGAAGGCGAACACCCCTCGACTACGGCGCCGTCGGCGCCATCGCTCGGGGTGAAAAGACATTTCATCGTCATGGAATTCGTCGATGGCCAGACCTTGCAGGAGAAAAAAAGTTCTCTCTCCCTGAAACAAGCGCTTGATATCGGCATCCAGATTGCCGAAGGGCTCGCCGCCGCCCACGAGAAGGGGATCGTCCATCGGGACATCAAGCCGGAGAATATCATGATCCGCAAGGATGGGATTGTCCAGATCATGGACTTCGGGTTGGCAAAACTCCGGGGCGCGTCGCGATTGACGAAAGAAGGAAGTACCGTTGGAACAGCCGGCTACATGTCACCTGAACAGGTGCAGGGACAGGAAACGGACCACCGTTCCGACATTTTCTCGCTCGGTGTTCTTTTATATGAAATGCTTTCCGGTCAACCGCCATTCAAAGGGGTGCACGAAACCGCCATTGCGTACGAAATTGTCAATGTCGATTCACCCCCCATGTCCGTTGTCAAAACGGACATAACCCCGGAGCTGGACTCCGTCGTCCTGGATTGCCTCGAGAAAGATCCAAAGGAACGAACACAGGCGGCAAGTCAGGTCGCACTGGAACTAAAGCGGTACAGAAGGGAATCGAGCCGGCTGCGCGTCAGCAGGATCACGGCCGCCCGGCCGATCCCGTCACGCGGATCATCGACAGCCATACCGGGCATTGGGGAACCGGATGCATCTCCGGCGACCCGCGGCGGAAGCACCAAATTCATTCTGATTGCCGCAGTCATTGGCCTCGTTGCCATTGTCGCTGGTTTCGGGATTTCGCAACTGTTCTTTGTCACGTCCCCGCAGCTTCCTTTGATCCGGACCGCTCTGGAGAGTACCGACGGACTCCGGTTCAACAGCGACGTCGGTGGTCATTCGGTCATCTCACCGGATGGTACCTTGCTCGCGTTCGTCGGGGTCGATTCCGCAGGCCGTGCCATGTTGTACGTGAGAATCCTTGCCTCAAAGACCATCACACAACTCGCCGGAACGCAAGGGGCAAATTATCCTTTCTGGTCTCCCGATAATCGTTCCATCGGTTTTTTTGCATCGGGTAAACTCAAACGGGTTGACATTTCCGGCAACCCTCCCCTCGATGTTGCTGATGCGGCGAGTGGCCGCGGCGGGGCGTGGGGGAGTGAAGGATTCATTGTTTTCTCCCCCGATATCGGACAGAAAGACCTGTTCAAGGTTCCGGCCTCCGGAGGGACCGCGACGCCGGCGACAAATCATGATTCAACCAAAGCCCCGCGTTTTCCCAGCTTCCTCCCGGACGGTAAACACTTTCTCTACGTGCGTATGAGTCTCGGGGCCGGAGGGGGAGCGACCGTGCGGGACGACTATGAAGCGTATGTCGGCTCGCTCGAGGGTGAATCAAAACAGCTTCCGTTGCGCGGTGTCTCCAGCCTCATGTTTGCTTCGGGCCACGTCCTGTACCTGCGTCAGGAAACACTTGTCTCCGATGGGTTCGATCCGGGAACGTTTACTCTTTCAGGGAATCCGGTTCCCATCGACAATTTCATCAATACCTGGCCGGCCCGGGCGAAGGGGGACTACAGCATTTCACAGAACGGTATCCTGGTGTACGGCACGAACGTGCAAAGTGCCAACGGTCAGCTTGTCTGGGTTGACCGGGAAGGACGGACAACCCCGATCACTTCAAAAGCGTTCGGCGTCTCAGCGTCCCTCTCGGGAGATGGAAAGAAAATCGCATTTGATGAATTGGCTTCAGACCAGTCGAATCAGGATGTGTGGATATACGATATCGAACGGGGGGTCCGGACCCGCTTTACCTTCGACACCAGTTTCGATCAATCCCCCATCTGGACTCCAGACGGAGCGAGTTTGGTCTTTTCTTCTCAACGGGAGGGTCGATATGCCGTGTACCGAAAGCAGGTGGATGGAACCAAATCGGAAGAGAAAATTGTGCAGAAGGAAACAAACAGTATCTATGTGACCGATATTTCTCCGGACGGACGGTTCATCCTGCTCATTGATCAAACTCCGACGTGGGATCTCGCCTACGCTGACCTGGAGGGGGATAAAAAAGTGATCCCGATCCTTGCGACCGGCTTCAATGAAGGAGTAGGAGCCTTTTCGCCGGATGGGCGGTGGGTGGCGTTCCAATCTGATGAGTCGGGTCGGAATGAGATCTACGTGATCCCCTTTCAACGTGAAGGGGGGAAATATCAGGTCTCCACGGCGGGGGGAAATGGACCGATCTGGGGCAAGACCGGTGAATTGTTTTTCGATTCAGGAAACCAGCAGATGCTCGTACGGGTCGATCTCTCCGGAGCCAGTCCGCGCTTCACCGTTCCCAAGCCGATGTTCAACATTGGCGGGGACACGGGGCTCAGCGTCATGGATGTCACGAAGGATGGGAAACGGTTTCTGGCTTCCAAAATGGCAAACGCGAGTGTGAAGAACAGTCTGTCGTTGATCGTCAATTGGCCGGCGATGGTGGGAAAGAAGTAGCGGAAGTTGAAAGTTCAAAGTTCAAAGTTTAAAGTTTTCATCGCCGGGGAGCGTCCAAGATTGGAGCAATTCCGTAATTGATGTGAAAAGAGGAGGCATCCATGATCGGGACTACCATATCCCA
>JBBEBV010000284.1:0-2744 GCA_040882165.1 Bacteroidota bacterium | reverse complement strand
AGCGGTATTTGCGGCTGATGAAGGCTCACGGTCTGCTGGCTCCGATTCGACCCCGATGGAACGGGTTTTCCAGACGACACGACGGGTCGATACCGACCGATCATCCGAACCAGATGTGGGGCACGGATGCCAGGCAGTTCTGGACGCGCCGGGAAGGCCAATGCTGGTTCTTTGGCTTGCCTACTCGCCGGCCTTTGTCCGCAGTCCCGAGTGCAACGAGATTATCGAGCGCTTCAACCGAACCCTGCAGGAGCAGGTCTTCGACATCCATTGCTTTGAAACGATCGAAGAAGCAAGGGTGGTCATCCAGCCGTTTGTGGAAAATTCCCTCTGGCACGGCATCATCGATTCCGGCCACAAAGGTCTTCTGACCATTTCATTCTCTTTCGAAGAGATAGATATCGATTCGGCAATCAGGAGCTCATTGGTCATCAAGGTTACCGACAATCGCATAGGGCTCAAAGCTACGCTCACGAAGAAGGATAAGGAAGATCACATATCGAAAGGGATACAAATCGTTGAAGAGCGTCTCCGTCTCCTGAGCGCAAAAATGCAGCTTCTCCGCCCCCGGTTCCTGCAGAATAGACTCAATCGGCGACTCATTCACCACGCACAACCTCGGCGCGATCTTCGACTTCTTCACGGCTCGAACGCGCTTACCCGAACGACTCGTCGTTCCAGCCCGCTACGCGTTCTGGCGGGCAGGCGGCCGGGAAGCGGACTGCTCCGCGCTCCCTCGCTTTGGCGTCTCTTTCACGCTCTGTTCGCTTTGGATGATCAAGACCGTTTGTCCGGTGCAAGCATACTATCGGTTCGATCGTTTGTGGAGCCAATATTCACCCACCGATGAATCTGTAATACCTACCGTTCGTTGATTACTGCCTACCGTGTACTTGTTAGATCTTGTGGTGTGGGTCCCTTATGGATAGATTCGGTAAACGTCCAAAGGACCAAGTGAAAATCATAGAAAAGCTCGTAGGCCTATTCTCAAAAAAGCACTCTGATGCGGTGCCCCTGTTAATCATTAAGAAGGGGACAGATGATGCTGATGTGAAAGAGTTCAAATCCATCGAAGACGCAATCGCTGATCTGGAAAACGATCCGGATGTTTCCGCAGTTAAAATAGAGAAGTTGAAATCCTCTATTAAGAAGCTGAAAAACAAAAGCGTAATCAAGATCAAGAATGGCGAAATCATAAAATGAAATGGACCGAGGCTAAAATGAAGAACCTTTCTCCAGCGCTTGCACTTCTTGCCTGTTTGTGCTTCACGACAAACATCGTTGCCCAAACATTTTCGCCGAATGTAGATTTCGCAACGGGGGTCGATCCGAGGGCGCTCGCGATCGGCGACCTGGATGGAGATTCCAAGCCGGATATCGTGGTAGCAAATCTCAACAGCGGTACCGTTTCGGTCTTTCGCAATACGAGCGTCATCGGAACTCTCACCGCTGCCTCGCTTGCTCCAAAAGTCGATTTTGCCACCGGAGGAGGGAGTCCCTGGGCTGTCGCGTTGGGAGACATCGATGGCGACGGAAAATTGGATATTGTGATCGCACGTTATAGCGCCAATCGGGTCTCGGTGTTTCGGAACACCAGTACGATCGGCAGCGTCTCCTTTGCCGCGATGTTGGATTTCACAACAGGCACTCAGCCCAATGCAATCTCGATCAGTGACATCGACGGCGATGGCAAATTGGACGTCGTCGTTACCAATCTCAGCAGCCTTACAGCTTCGGTGTTTCGCAACACCAGCTCAATCGGGAGTGTCTCCTTTGCCGCGAAGGTGGATATTTCGACCGTTAATCTTCAGTATGGATTAGCGCTTGGAGATATCGATGGCGACACGAAACCAGACGTTGTCATCGCAAACGCCGGCAGCAGTACTATTTCCGTGTATCGTAACTTGAGCGCGATCGGCAGCGTCTTCTTTGGCGCCATAGTGGATTTTCCAACCGGACCACATCCATACGGAGTAGCAATGGGCGATGTGGATGGCGACGGCAAACTGGATGTGGTAGTTGCTGATTATTCTGGCAGTGCAATCTCGGTGTTACGGAACACAAGCACAATCGGAAGTATCACTACGGGGACTTTTGCCGCGAAAGTGGATTTCACTGCAGGAACTCGTCCAATTTCAGTAGCGCTTGGTGATGTGGACTGTGACGGCAAGCTTGATATCGCAGTTGTCAATGAAGGTAGCAGCACAGTGTCGATATTTCGAAACACGAGCGTAACCGGCAGTATCACGACAGGGTCGTTTGCCGCAAAAGTAGATTTTGCAACCGGAACCGGACCGATCGGTGTAGCGCTTGGCGATTTGGATGGCGTCGGCGGTCTTGACCTCGCTGTAACGAATTATAACGCCGCTACGCTTTCGTTGTTGCGGAATTCAACGTGCGCGCTCGGCTCGATCTGCGGGACAAAGTTCAACGACGTCAATGGGGATAGTCTGAGACAGACGACTGAGCCGGGATTGGCGAACTGGACGATCAGCCTGACCTCTATGCAGGCGACAGGACCGGTGACGGTGACGGCGACGACAGACTCGCTCGGCAACTATTGTTTCAACAACCTGACTGCCGGGACCTACACGGTGGAAGAGGCAACCCAAACCGGATGGCAGCAAACATTTCCTGCCTCACCGGGAACCTACACAGTAACGCTCGCAGCGGGACAGAACGCAGGCAACGTCGACTTTGGAAATAAACAACTCTTCGGCTCGATCTGCGGGACAAAGTTCAAC
>JBBEBV010000283.1:0-2793 GCA_040882165.1 Bacteroidota bacterium | reverse complement strand
ACGTCCGGACTGATACCCTTTTCCTTGAGCGCGGCCCGCTGGACCACTCCGAACCGATGCTGTTCATCGATCACGACAAGCCCAAGCTTGGCAAATTCAACGTCTTTTTCCAGCAACGCATGTGTTCCCACAATGATCTGCCCTCTCCCGCTGCTGACGTCCTCAAGAATATCATCCCGCAACTTCTTCTTCTGCCCGCCGATCAGAAGCCGGATTGATACCTGCATACCCTGCAGGAATGAAGACAGTGTCCGAAAGTGCTGGTCTGCAAGGATCTCCGTCGGTGCCATGAAGGCGCACTGATACCCATTGTCCACTGCGATCAACATGGCCATCAAGGCAACGATCGTCTTGCCGCTTCCGACATCCCCCTGCAGCAGCCGGTTCATGGGCTCGCTGCGGTGCATGTCGTCGGCGATCTCGCGCATCACCCTCTTCTGGGCCCCGGTGAGCGGAAACGACAGGGAATCCACAAGCTGCCGCGCAAGCGCGCTTTCGACTTTATAGGAAATGCCCTTGACCACGTCCCGGTTATGGTGCCTCCGGAGAGCCAGCATCAACTCCAAGAAGAACAATTCATCGAATTTCAGGCGTTGCCGTGCTTGTGCCAGCTTTTCAGGATCCGCTGGAAAGTGAATATTTTGAAGCGCCGCCGGCAAATCAACGAGGTTTTGCTTTGAGCGGATCGAGGACGGGAGGATCTCGTGCACTTCCCTCGCATGGCTCTTCAAGGCATTCCGAATGGCCCTCCGGAATCCGCGGCTGTCCAGCCCGACTCTCGCCAGATCGGCTCCCGACGGATACTTGGGGATCATAGCCCCCGTATTGACCATGTTCCCCCAATCGGGCTCGTCTTCTTCCTCGGCTCCACGTAACTTGTCGAATTCAGGGTGTACAAACTGCGGCCGCCCGAGTTTGTCGAGTGTGGGAATGGCGGAAACCGCGATCATTTCCCCCACCTGAAATGCGTCTTTGTACCACTGCACTCCTTCAAACCAGACGCATTGGACAAATCCCGTCTCATCGCGCAGCGTCAGGAAGAAGATCACACGGCGTGTCTGCCTGGAGCGTTTCGCCTCCTGCCGAAACACACTTCCGATGATCGTCACGGGTTGTCTGGTCCGTACGTGATTTCGGAGCTGGGCGATGGGGACAATGGCCCGCCGGTCAATGTACCCGCGCGGGAAATAGTATAAAAGGTCTGCTATCGAGGAGATTCCCGCCGACTGAAGCGCCGCCGCGCGTTTCGGCCCGACACTCTTCACATACTGCAGGTCGGTCCCGCGGGATTGTGGTGTGGATGTCACTGAGTTTTCAGAGATTTTGGGAAACTCCCGGTGTTAACACTCTCACCCTGTCCTTCAACGTGCCTGGCAGGTGTTCCTTCAGTTGTTCCGGCGTTCCTGTGAGCGCCGGTCCGGTACCGTAGTGCATTCCGATGATGAATTTTGGATTGATCAGCGTGCACGCATGCGCGGCGTCGCGCGGACCCATTGTGTAATAATCGCCGATCGGAATCAGCGCCAGGTCCGGACGATGAATTGATCCGATGAGTTGCATATCGCCAAAAATCGATGTATCGCCCGCATGATACACCGTGAACCCGTTTTCGAAACGCAGGACGTAGCCGGCCGCCACACCGCCCGGAAGAGGCGGATTCACTATGTCCAGCGAACTGCTGTGCCTTGCGTCGGTCATGGTCACGCGAATCCCCTGAATCTCAACACTCCCTCCCATGTTGATGCCGTGCACGGACTTGAGTCCTTTGGATTTGAGATGCAATGCGACTTCATGAATGCAGACGACCGTAGCTCCCGTCCGTTTGGCGATCTCCTCCGTCAAACCGAGATGATCGTCGTGGGCATGCGTAACACAGATGATCTGGATGTCGTTGATGTGAGCAGCCCCGGATGGGGCTTTCGGATTATCGAGCCATGGATCAATAAGAACGCGTTTTCCCGAGACGGATTCGAGCAGAAACGCCGAGTGGCCGAACCACGTGACCGTCAGGCCTGTTGCACGCTCTTTCATTGTGGCACCTCATGGAAATCCGAGTAATGTATCAGTTCAAGCCGGTGATATCGCTGTCGGAGTTAAACCGGTGAAACGGTTCTCCTGAAATTCCACGCTGATTTGTCATTCCCCACAACTTAAGTTGTCGGGAATATCCCGCTGCCCTTCTTGAGGACGAGTCGTTTCAACGACTTCTTTCCATGGACAATGCAAAAGACAGACTGAACCACACCAAATATTGCTACTGTTTGACTGTGTGACCGGATTGCAGCAGAACGATGCCGACGATGATGGCAGCCAGTCCGAGCCCCAATCGGAGATCCATTTGCTGGTCCCCCTTGAAAAGACCGAACACCGTTCCTGCCAGAGGGGAAAAGGCGAATGCCAAAGCAAGTGTCACACCGAGGTTTTCGGAATGGCTGAGTGACGTGTAGAAGCTCCACATGCCCAGACTCCCCGCAACGATTCCGCCGCCAATGATTATCATGAGCCAGGCATTGGTATTTCCTGCGATCGCGATGTCCTTCCATGCCGGTATTGAGATCAGGCCAAGAACGACCAACGCGACGGCTGTCCTCAGTGTAATACCCGCAATAGGTGGAAGCCCGATCGCCCGAAGTCCGGCTTTTTCAAAGTACCCGCCAATCCCCCAAGCAATGCCTGCGAGAATGGCAAACAAGACATAGGATTTCATTGGTACTCCCAGGATCGAGGTAGAATGAATGCAATTCAAAATACGAATGAATGGAGTAAGAAGGAAGGGGGAACATGGAAAATGGG
>JBBEBV010000282.1:0-2795 GCA_040882165.1 Bacteroidota bacterium | reverse complement strand
CACCGGAAACATTCCGGACTGGTATATGAATGTCCCGAACGATCCAAACTTCTTCTACGCTCCGAACACACAGGTCTCCCAGGACCTTCAGCTCGCCGTTGATAAAGCCGTTCAAGGCGGGCGGACTGAAATCGGCAGGCAGGTTGAGGTGAAGATCAACGGTCTCCAAAAGCGCTTTACGGAG
The DNA here is from genome assembly GCA_040882165.1 of Bacteroidota bacterium. Lineage (GTDB taxonomy): Bacteria > Bacteroidota > Ignavibacteria > UBA10030 > UBA10030 > UBA6688. The sequence goes on along the minus strand of JBBEBV010000282.1, from coordinate 2,611 downwards.
GAAACCGGCACCGCCGATAACTCGCAATTGCTCGATATGTTCACTCAGGCGGGCAAGACGATCGTTTCAACGGCGCTGACCGGCAGCCGAGTTGCAAAACAGACCACCCTCAAAGACGGGAATAACTGGCGAGCCTATGTATTGGTAGAGTATCCCATCGGTGCTGCCAACCAGGCACTGATGCAGCAGCTCAAGAACAACGAGCAAATGTATACCCGCTTTCGTGCTTCGCAGGTGTACAAGGAATTAGACGACGAAGTGCAAAAGTACGAGGAATGGAAGAAAGACCAAAACAAGCAATGAGAGGTCGGCTGCTCCCCCTTTTTGGCTTGTTGCTGATGTCTTCTTCATCGCTCTTTCCGCAGGCCTATCCCCGGTGGTTTCTCGATCAGGGCAGCCTGGGGTGTGACGGGCTTGTGGTGGGGTATACGCGATCCTCGTACTATCGTGATTCGTCCCTCGTTCTGGCGGTGCGCAATGGTTACGAGAATCATGCGCGTCTCCTGGAAACGAGGGTGTCCGGCGGACAGGCGTTCTGGACGACGGAGGGAGGGACGTTCTGGCTGGGGGCGGATTTCAAGGAAGAATATAATCTCGTTGCGAGCGAGTCCGCCCCATCCCGGCTCACGGTGCTTGATTCTTTCATCGATGGTAACCTCTCGGCGGCGTTGCTTGGATCAACAGGGTGCCACCTTGAGAATGACGCAAGACGCTTTATGGCGGTCCCGGCCAGTCCGCCTGCATGGACGGAGGTGATGCCGAGCGACGATCGGTATCACTATGGGGTCGGCCTTGCAACGTCCTATTTCTACGAGGTGAGCTCCTGGCTTGAGGCGGAACGGATCGCAAGAAGGAACATTGCGCGTTCATTGCTGATCGAGATCAAAGCCCTGGAAAAATCGACCGCCCGGGAAGGACAACAGATACGGGGTGAAGAGGTGGCTGTTACGCTGCGAAACCTCCAGGTCGTTGCACGCTGGAGGGATGTGGGGAAACAAATATTTTACGTGCTCGTCAGAATGCCCAAGTTACACTAGCAGGATGCTGACGCATCCTTCAGTTTGTAAGCCTCCGGCTGTGAAGATTCGTGCGGATTCCCCGCCAGCATGCCTGCGGCGGCAGGCGGGCTGGGCGGGTATAAAAACGCTGAGTAGTTACAAAGCAGGATTGAAAACACAAAGAGGTTCAAGTCGTTTATGAAATACTTCATTGGAATAGCGCTGATGGTCATTCCTCTTTTCCTGTTTGGTCAGGCGCCGGAGTGGGTTAAGAATTATGGGAAGAGCTCGCAGTATCCGGATCAGCGTTACCTGACGGGTTTCGGGATCAGCAAGGTCACAAAAGAGCTCGATCGGGAAAAGAGCCTCCAACGCTCCAGCGATGCCGCGCGGGCTCATCTGGCTCAAACGATCCGGGTGAGGATCCAGGCCACGGTCGGATCGACGACGGTGGAACAGAATCAAAAAGTGAGCTCGTATTTCAGCAGCGCGCTTCAGGCTTCAACCTCCCTGGAGCTCCAGGGGCTTGGAGTGGAGTCTTTCTTTGATGATGATGAGGAGATTTCGTACGCATTGGCGTTCGTGGCAAAGGGGAAACTGGCGAACGGCTATGGTGAGAAAGAGACCGCACTTCGGAAGGAGATTCGACAGAGGCTGGAAGCGGGGAAGAAATTCGAGTTGAGCGGCACGAAAGGCAAGGCCCTGGAAGAGTACCTGGCGTGTTACCCGCTGTTCCGGCAACTGGAAGAAGCCCAGGCAATCCTCCTTGCGGTTCGAACGACAGACATGAACGTGTTTGACGAGTTGGAGGGTAATGTGGCGAGAGACGAGGTCCCTCTTTCCGAAGTGCGCGAGTCGATACAGAGACTTTTGCAGCATCCACTGAAAACTCCCGAGGATCTCGCCTGGTACTTGCTTTATAACCTGAAGGAGCAAAGCGGCCTGAAAGAGGCGACGGTCCTGGTAACCCCTTTCACATACCAGGATACGCGGATGGGGAGTCCTTTTTCCCGCTATCTCAAGCAACTTCTGGATGGGAAAGTTACCGAAGTGGCAAAGTGGACACGGGTCGAACAGCTTGATGGTGTCCAGCCCAAGACGCAGAATATAACGCGCGAGCTCGCGGAGGTATCCGGAGCCACGTATGTCCTGAAGGGGACATACTGGGAACAACCTCAGGGGTTGAAACTCATTGCAACCCTGCAGCGCACGTCGGATAGCCGACTTATCGGCAGTGCTGAAGCCCTCATCCATTCCGGAGTCACTGAGGGGACGGGGACAAGTATCAAGCCCCAAAATTTTCAATCAGCGTTTCATGATCAACAGGCATTTAACAAAGACGAGCTCATCGGAGGAGGATTGAGCCTTGAAGTCTGGACAAACAAGGGGGTCGATGATGTCGTCTTCACGAAGGGGGAGCGGATGAACGTCTATGTCCGTGTGAACCTTCCGTGCTATGTTCGCTTTTTGTACCACCTCGCCGATGGAAAACGAACGCTGCTTCTCGACAATTACTACATCGATGAGTCGAAAGTGAACATGGTGGTGCAGATTCCCGATGAGTTCGAATGCGACTCTCCGTATGGCGCGGAGGTGCTGCAGGCGTTTGCGCG
>JBBEBV010000281.1:15064-18431 GCA_040882165.1 Bacteroidota bacterium | reverse complement strand
CACGGTGTGCGGGGTTGGATTGAAACAGCGGGACGGGGACTGTTGGTTCTTCATGTATATGACAACCGGGTTTTTCACGGGAGTGATGATTGCGGCGATGTTTTTCATCAGGCCGGCGAATGTTCTGTTTGGTCAGGTTGCCGTCGGATCGATCGGGCTGGCATTGATTGTTGCAACACTCCCAATCCGAAAAAGCCTGGCAATCGCCCTGGACTTCTATCTTGAAGCAGAAAAGAGCGGCTGGTTGCTGTACGAGGAACGACGGGAAGCTTAATTGCCTCAGCTCGCCGGAACCCTCTTCCATTCTACCGTGCTGCCAACCTTGATGTTGTGGCGGTCAGCAAATCCCCCCACTACTTCGATGACATAACGCGCCGGACCGGATGACGGGTATTCCTCTTCAGAAAACGGCGTGGTGTTCCGGTGTATGGTTGTGATCTCGTTGCCGGCAGTCACAAACATGATGTCAAGTGGCATCACCGTGTTCTTCATCCAGAAGGACTTAAAACCGTCCTCGAAGAACACAAACAGCATCCCCTGCTCCTCCCTCATCGTGGTCCTGTACATCAACCCCTGTTCGCGGCTTGCATCGTCGTCGGCGATTTCGATGTCGATGGTGATGACCGGCTGCCGATCCGGGCCAAGAAATGTCAACTCTCCATGTTTCACAAATTCGGTCGAGGCGGGTTTTGTGGATGAGGATGGTACGGATGTCTTGTTACCGGGCATGACAAAAAGGGAGAGACCGAACGCGACAATGACGATGCCAACGAGAACAAGAAGAACGCGGTTCGGCCTCCGCATCCGTTCTGTCCCCTGTGGTAGCTTTGGGCGGTTCCTGTTCTTCATAAGGCGTCCTCTCCGCCGCGTGGCTACTGCTTTTTAAAAAGTCCTTTGACAGCATCCTCCAGCTTTTTCTTGCCCGCGTCGGTCTGCTTCTTTTTCTCCTCCTCTACCCGGGCTTCAAGCTCCTTCTTTTTCGTCTCCACGAGGGCGAGCTTTTCGTTGAGAAGTCGCTCGTACGATGCGAGCCGCTCAAGGGCTTCATCTCTCTTTTGACGGAACAACCGATCGAGCCCGGCCCGATATTCCGCGATCGTTCGATTGACCTTGAGGCGAATCTCGTTTTGGATCCGCGCAAGCTCTTCTCCCATCACCCTCATCACTCCGTCGGCGAGCAAGTTGTCGAGGTCTGTTGAAAACGCGAGATCAAAACTCCCTTCCGTATTCCAGACACGCACATCCGTTGAGAACCCATCGACCCCCTCGAGTACCCGGCGGGTGAGATGTTCGACGTCATTCCTGGCGGGCCTCTCGAACTGAAGAACCACGCCTCCGAAAACCATCTTCACATGTGCGTCGAATTGGTTTCCGGGAATATGGGCGCCAGCGCTCAATGTCGCGGCAGATTGTGTGATGGTTGCGGGGAGAAAATCGGAGCTCCCGAGGGAAAACGACGCAATCCGAATGCCCGTCACGGAGGCCGCATAATCATCAACCGGTAAGTCCATCCTCCGGTCGAACGTGGCTTCAAAGCGGCCGGTGAGGCTTTCGCCTTTTCGGGCGGAAAGGCCCACCGTAAGGGGCTGGCCGGTAAGGCGCTGGTTATCGGTGATATTCTTGGCCTCACCCGCGATGTAAAAATATGCCGTGTCCTGATTGCGGTCGGTCCCACCGGAGATCTGGATGTTCTTGACCCAAAATTTCGGGTAACTGCGGTCGACCGGGAACGGAATATCCTGTCCCTCCAGCCGCTTCGGGTTCTCGTATTCCGGCTTGGGCATATAGGCCCGGATCGTGTTCCGGGCGCGATCCATCCAACCGAGATAATATTCAACTTCCTGCAAAAGCGTTTTCCCAAGAAGGAGTGTTGCGAGCCCCTGCATACTCAGATCCGGAAGTCGGGCGAGACTTCGCACGCGCCCGTAGTCCTCTTTTGCGAGATCGTCAATGGCGTCAATCGCCGTGGTCATGTCGCCAACCTGGTTCGTGATGGAAGCCCGCCTGGTGGTGAACGCCTTGTTGAGTTCCTGGATGTTGGTCGTGACCGTATTGAGATTGTTGACCGCTCCGGTGATGGCTTCGATCGTTTTGAGCTCGTTGATATCGACCGCTTTGACCGAGGCCTCTATTTCTGCAATCCGCTGTTTGGACCCCTCGATCTCCGTAAGTGTCCCCTCCCATTCCCGGGATGCGTTTTGAACGCGCACCTTCAGCGTATCGATATGTTGGATCGATTTGAAGGAGGAAAGATTCAGGTTGACGAGACTGTCGACGTTCAGGGTCCGCTTGAGCGACTCCAGATCGAAAACCGGCGCCTGCTCAATCCGGCCTGCGACCGCGGTTGCAGCCTGTCGCAGAAAAGAAGGAGAAGCCGCTTCGTCGCGGGGTCGGGGAGGAAGCGAGCCGTCGGTCGTCCGCCTGGTCCCCAATATAAGCGCGTTCACTTCCATGGTCTCGATGATGTACTTGTTTCGCAGGAGTTGGCCGGGATCGAGCAGAAACCGGACCCGTCCGGTCTCCGCCAGGTTCTTCCATGGATCCTCCGGATTCGCAACCTGGAGTCTGTGGAATTCGATGCCGAGGGGGAACAGGGAGAGAGAGAGAGCGTCGATTTCCACCCGGGCCCCGACGATCTCCTCACCCATGGTTTCCAACCCACCCTCGATCCATCGATCGAGAAACAGGTAGACGACAAGAGAGAGAAAAACAACGGGAATCAGAACGAACCAGAGGAAATTTTTTCGCATCATGATTCTCCGAAATCTCTGACCCGCTGATACCATCGGACAAGAGCGCTTTGGTTGATGACCCGGTACATCTTCGACCGTTCCAGCCGCGCTCCGAGCGTTGCCCGGTAGGTGATAACGAATCGCCGCATGCCGATGAACGTGGCTGGGAACAGTATCAAGGCACCGACAAAACTCCCGAGGACAACAGTATTATTAAACCGGGTCAGCGGGGCGATGGGAGCGTTATAGAGCGAAGTCCAGAGATCACGCAAGGCCGGTGATTCCACCAGAAGGAAGAATCCAAGCCAGTGAAACAAGGGATCGAGAAGGTATGCAAGAAGACTGAAGATGGTGAACGCAAGGAAGGCGGCGGAGAGGTTAACGTTCAGAGCAAAGATGACGAGCCAAAGGCACAATCCTTGCAGTGTAAAACTCGAGGAAAGACCCACGACTGATCCCAGGGCAAAACCACCGGCAATCTGAACGGGTGTCTGTCCGGCCCGGAGGATCTTTATGAAATTACGGATAAGCTGAAGCCAGAACATGACAATGAAAAATTAAAAATTAAAAACGAAAAATGGACCAGGCTTAAAGCTAAAATAGGGGAAGAGAAGACGGGAAGCAAGGGGGGCCGG
>JBBEBV010000281.1:13662-14964 GCA_040882165.1 Bacteroidota bacterium | reverse complement strand
GGACGAAACGTGGTTCAGGCCTTCACTCTGAACCGCGGGATCGATCCCCGGAGCGTTACGATGCCCTCAGCGCGTTCACAATATTCAGCCTTGCAGCTCTGACGGACGGCAGGAACCCGCCAGTGAAACCCATCAGGATGGCAAACAGGAACGCGAAGAAAACAACATCGGGCGTCAGGGCGAAAGAAAACTCCAATTCCGCAAATGATCCAAAGTTCAGGGTGGAAACCGTTAAGAATTGAAGCCAGGATGCCAGGAAAATTCCAATGGCAGCACCGACCACCGAGATGAGCACCGATTCCGCCAGAAAAGCGGCAAGCACGCTCCGTCGCCGAAACCCGAGCGCCCGGAGCGTTCCGATTTCCACCGTCCGGTTCGCAACCGTGGAGTACATGGTAATCATGGCGCCGATAATCGCACCGACGCTGAAGAACACCGTGATGAAAATCCCTAACGCGCCGATAAAGATCGACATGAACTCCGACATCTCTTCGAAAAATTGTTGCTCGGTTTTCGCCTCGAACTGTTGCAGTCTGTTATCGGTCTCGAAGTTTTTTTTGATCGCGTCGAGTTGATCGGAACTTGTCATCCTGAACGTCACCGTGGAGTATCCTCCCTGCCGGGCAAAGGCATCCTGGAGCTGAGCGGCGTCGCCCCACATTTCGGAATCGAAGCCGGTTCCTCCCGCCTCGAACTTTCCGACAATCATCCAGGTATCGCCGCCGAACCTCACAGTGCCCCCGACGTGAGCCCCCTCGAACCGTTTCGCAATGGAGCTTCCGACGATAACTTCTCTTGCGCCCAGGGAGAACATTCGGCCTTCAACGACCTTCACATTCGGTCGAAGTTGGAAAGCCGCCGGGGAGACCCCTCGGACGGTCACATTGCTGATTCCCCCATCGGTGCCGATTTTCGGCAGGTTGATGATCACCACCACATCCCCCGTGGCAACCGGCCTACCCTCGGAATCCTTCGCAACCTGGGGAAGAGAGAGGATCACATTGTAGGTGTCGTTCAGTATAATGCTCGATATTTCGCCGTTCGCCGCTTTGCGCGTCACCATAACATTGTCGGTTGATCCCGTGGCAACAAGGGTCTTGCGAATGCCGGAGGAAAGCATCAACACAGCAACGAAGACGAACACCACCAGCGCAATACCGCCGATCGTGATGCCGGTTGTCAGAGGCCGGCTGCGGAAATTTCGAATGGTATACTTTAAAGGGATTTTCATGATCAATTAAAAAATAAAAACGCAAAATGAAAAAAAGGTTTATTTTATTTTCTACTTCTTACTTTCTACTT
>JBBEBV010000281.1:10473-13562 GCA_040882165.1 Bacteroidota bacterium | reverse complement strand
TACTTTCTACTTTTTTAATTTTTCGTTTTTAATTTTTAATTGTTTCATCCCACGAACCGCAGTCCATCCACGATGGATGTCTTCAGCGCGCGCTGAATGGGGAACAGAGCGGCAAGAATGGCCACGGCAAGGGCAGCGCCACCGGCAAGAACAAGCGTGACCGGCTCGATATAGAAAATCGGGAACCATGACTTTGGCACCATGAGGGAGAAGAGCCCTACGATCGGGTAGGACAGCGCAATCCCGATTCCCGCCCCAAGGACAGAGATAATCAGCGATTCCCCGGCCAGGAGGACCGTTAAATGCCCGCCGGAGAACCCGAGCGTCTTTAAGACGGCATACTCCTTGGTGCGTTCCCGGGCGGACATGATCATGGTATTTCCAAGCACGAGCATGATGATACCGATGATGACGAACGAGAGGAAATTCAGCAATTGAATAATCAGCCCGGTTCCCTGGATGAATCCCTGCTGGAAGGCTGCCTCGGTTTCCGTTTTGGTCTCAGCCCGTGAATTTTGGAAGAGCGCATCGAGCTCTTCGGAAATCCGTCCCGCGTCCCCAGGGTTGCTGATTCGTATGATGTACCACCCGACCTCACCAGCCCGCCCGGGCGTCTCCTGCTTCATCCGTTCGTCCAGGTATTGCCAGTGAAACCACATCTGCGTGCCATCGACCGTTTTATCCCGTGGCTGATAAATCGCCCGGACGACGAACTCCCACTTGCCGGGATAAATATCCCCGTCAATCGGGATGACATCGCCGAGTTTGAAATTGTACTGTTGAGCGAGATCGGCCCCAACGATACAGGCATTGCGCTCGCGGAGGAACGTTTCGCGCTCATCGTTGGGGACGAGGAATTCAGGATAGACGCTGAGCGCCGTTTCGGCATCGACGGCCATTCGGGCAAAGAACTGATTCTTGTCAATATAGACTCCTTGAAACCAATTCATATAACTGACCGTCTCCACCCCTTCGATCCGTGCAATTTTGTCACGATAGGCAAGCGGGAGCGGGAAGATGAACGACACGGCGTTGCGCGTGATCAGCCGGTTGGGAGAGGACGCCTGCACCCCTGCATACCATGCCGTGACGACGGTGCGAAGAAAACCGAACGCCACCACGGCCACAGAAATCCCCAGGATCGTCAACGCCGTTCTCAGCTTATGGCGAAGGGTGTTCTTCAGCATCAATTTCAGAACTTTCATGTCATGCTCCTATTGCAGTTCGCCTTTGTCGAGTTGCCGCACCGTGTGCGCTTTTTCGGCAGCGCGTGGGTCGTGCGTGACCATGACAATCGTTTTCTTGAACTCCTTGTTGAGCCGATCCAGTAATGTCAGGATCTCTTCGGCTGAATGCTTGTCAAGGTCGCCGGTGGGTTCGTCCGCAACAAGAATCAAGGGATCGCTGGCGATGGCGCGCGCGATGGCCACCCGCTGTTCCTGTCCACCCGAAAGTTGTTTGGGATAATGATGCATCCGGTCGCTGAGCCCGACCACCTTGAGGGCCATCTCCACATGATCCCGTCTTTCCTTTTTTGAAAGCGAGGTCAGCAAAAGCGGGAGCTCTACATTTTCAAACGCCGTCAGTACCGGCATCAGGTTGTAGAACTGAAAGATAAATCCGACATTATGTGAGCGCCACTTGGCAAGCTGCGATTCGCTCAGCGTGGCGATGTCGGCGTTCCCCACAAGGATCTTCCCCTTGGTCGGCCGGTCAATGCCTGCGATGAGGTTGAGCAGAGTCGTCTTTCCGGAGCCCGAAGGTCCCATCAAGCCGAGAAACTCACCCTCGGGAACATCGAGCGAGATGTTGTTCAGGACGGGAATCTCAAAACTATCCCGCCAGTACGATTTTGAAACGCTTTGCACCTGAATAATGGACGCCATGATCACCCCAGAGTTATTTTACTTTGACTTTTATTCCATCCCGGATCGTATCATCCAGCTTTCCGATCACACGGTCACCGGCGGCGAGGCCGTTCGTAATTTCAACAAGCCCTCCCATGTCCTTTCCCGTTGTCACAGAAACCTCGACCGCTTTGTTCTCCCGGACGAAAAAAGCAACTTTTCGGCCGTTGCGGGAGGCAATGGCCGAGGCCGAAACGGTCAACATCGGCTTGGCGTCCTGCTCCGCCGCGTCGGTCTGTTTGGTGAGAAACAGAACTTTCGCGCTCATTTCCGGCAGGACCCTTCCGTCGTACGATTCGAATCCCACTTTTACCAAAACGGTCGCTTTTGCCCTATCGGCCGTGGGGACGATTTTACTGACAAAACCCCGGTACCGCGAGCCGGGATACGCATCGAGCGTGATTTCACACGGCTGTGCCGCCTTGATCCGTTCGATATTGGATTCCGAAACATCGGCCTCGACCTCGAGCGAAGTCATATCGGCAATGGTGACGACGGCGGACCGGGAGCTGACGCTTGCGGCCATCGGTGCGACCATTTCTCCCACGTCCGCATTCTTTGACAAAACAGTGCCGTCAAACGGCGCGCGGATGAGGGTGTTTTCAAGCGCGACTTCTGCCGCGTTGATTGAAGCATTTGCCAGCTCGATGGAGGCGAGGACTCTTTTGTATCGCGCATCGGCGCCATCACGCTCGGCTTGTGTCGTGAGGCCCTTTTCCAAAAGTGCATTCTGGCGTTCAAGGGACCGTTGTGCATCGAGGAGCTCAGCCTCGCTTAACCCCAAATTGGCGGTTGCCTGATCGAGGCCTGCTTTCATATCGGCGCTCTCGATACGGGCGAGGATCTGTCCCTTCTTCACCTTGTCCCCTTCCACCACCCCCAGATATTCAAGGCGACCGGTTGCCTTGGAGGCGACCGCGGCTTTGCGCTGCGCCACCACATAGCCGCTTGCGGTGAGCACGGCGTTGGCCTGTGAGGGAGAAGAGAGGGAAACCATGGTCAATTGTACTTCGATCGCCGGATCGAGCGCGCTGCCGAGAAAATAATATCCACCGGCAAGCAAGGCAAGAACGATTCCCGTGGCCCCCAGTTTCATTCCCCAACCGGAGGGAGGGCGTCCGGACTCCTGGTCAGACGACCGCTTAATTCGTAACGATGATAAGTCAACACCTTGATTTTCCG
>JBBEBV010000281.1:4008-10373 GCA_040882165.1 Bacteroidota bacterium | reverse complement strand
ACGAAACGACGTCAAGATATCCATCAAGACTTAAGAAGCGAAGAGCTTTTCAGCGGACGGTGGTTCTGTGTCGGTGAACGGAGAGGAGCGTCCCGTGCGACAGGCGCGTCAGGACGCAGGCGGCCCGGTCGACGAGCGCTTCCGGAGTTTTATCGCCAGAAGCGTCAGGAGTCCGAGACACAACCCGTACACCGTCCCGATGATTGGTCCAACCATCAGTACAAAAAACCGCGGTGAGACGTTTCCCGGGATCTGCTGAAGGCCTTGTGCGGCCTCGGGATTCGACGCAATATACGAATCGATGAACAGCGACTGCATGACGGAATTTCCGATCCCCATAAGGAACCCGGCCAACAGGCCGTGGAGAAATGGCCGGGAAGCGACATTTTTCGCGAGCCACCAGGCTGAGCCAAGGGCGATGAAAAGCCAGAGGAACGGTTCAATGCCGCGGGTGAGTCCGAAGAGGGAAAGCAACCCCATGATCAGTCCGGACAAAGCGAGCGTCAGGATCGGTTTCAGGTTCATAGATCGGTTCCTTTGAAACGGGTCAGTTCATGAAAGAAGCGATGGGGTGGAAGATACTCGGGCTTCCCGAGAGGTGCAAGAGCAGCTGGAAGCCTACGACGAACGCACGCGTAAGCATGCGACTATCCGGAACTAAGCCCCTTGGCCTTGCCGGCCTTTTGCTTCGACCGTGAAAACAGCTTACCTTGAGCACCGGCAACAAAACCCGCCTTTTGCCGTATTCCAACAACAGCCAGGTCATCCCCCTATGGCATATTTCGACAACCACCCCAACCAGTTCCGCCTGTTTTTCAGTTTGCTGGCGTCGGCTCTCTTTTTGCTGGCGTCGGTGGCGGTGTACCGCGTTGCAAGTACACCGACGGATGAAAACCTGTTTACCAACCCCCCCTCCAATATCTATGTAACACAATCAGTTCCCGGAACGACGGATACGATGTCTGTCGGGGATCTCCTGGTGAGCGTTAACGGAAAGTTCATCAATGGTCCAGACGGCTTGAACAAAGCACTGAACGAGGCTGAGAGCGCTCCGGTAAAGGTGGAAGTTCACCGTCCGACGAGGACGAGAAGAGTGACCATGGCGATCGACCCGGACCGTTTGCGCGGAGCGTTCTTCCGGCGGCTCGACCCCACCGCGATGGTCATTGCCGTCACGCACGGAGGCGCGTCGGACCGTGCGGGCATGCATGTGGGTGATTTCATCATGACAATCAATGGCCAGCGGTTTAAGAACTCGCTGGACGCCGACCGGATCATGCGGGAAGGGCAGGTTGGAAAAGCGATTGCCTATGAGGTGCTTCGCAACAACGAAGTGGTAACACTCCATGTCGCTCTGGCGACCTTCGGCATGCCGATCGCGTCGTTTGCGATGACGGTCTCCGGCCTGCTGATATTCTTCTCTGGGGTCTTTTTCGGGTTGGTGCGGCCCCGGTTTGCAGCGGCGCGGTTGAGCGGCCTTGCCTACCTCTCAATTGGCTTTTTTGCCATGGTGATTTTGAACTCACGGGGTGGGCTGGCAACCGGCACATTTGATACGATTCGAAACGGCGCCCTGTTGTTGACATTTTTTCTGGCCTTCCCTTTTTCGTTTCACTCTTCCCATTATTTTCCCAAAGAACGCCCCGAGCTGATCGAACGACGCTGGATCCGGATCACAGCCTACCTTCTCGCCGGTCTTTGCCTGGCAGTGGTGGCCATACTCGGCACCCCGGGGTTCTTTATCGGCATTGTCGGGATGTCGGCGTATCTGGGGATTGTCTCGTTTGTGTTCAGGAAGAAGGCCTCGCCGGAATATAAACACATGAACCGGGCTATGCGTTACGCCTCCCTGTTTACCGCGATCGGTTCATTTCTGTTCGGCATGTCGGTTTTGTTTTTGAACCAGGGACAAAACGCCGGATTCATCGGGTTGTTCGTTGTTGCCATACCACTAGCTCAGTGGTATACCGTCGGACGGTACCGCCTCCTCGACCTCAATTTGCGCGTCCGGCGTAATGTGCAATACATCATCGTCACAGCGTTGTGGGGGATTCTCCTTGCCGCGCTGGCCATTCAAATCCTGATGATGTTTCAGGGCATGAAACTCCCGATCCCCAACATCCATTTTTCGGCAACCTCCATCGAGGTTCTCGAATCGCCTCTCAGCCACGAGCAGCAAATTTGGTATGAAAAGGGAATCCTCATGCTCCTCGCCGTGGTGACGGCTTCCGGTGCATGGCGTGTTGCCCGGGGCGGTCAAACGGTGATTGATAAGAAATTTTACCGGGCGCGATACGATTATCGCCGGGCTGCAACGGAGCTCTCGGAAATGATGGCGACGAAATTGACCATGGTGGACCTTGCGCGGGGCATGGTGGAGAAGATTGCGGATTTGATGCAGTTAAAACGGGTCGGCGTGTTGTTCTTTCGGGACCAGAAGGTCTGTTGTTGCCAGGAGGCGCATGGCTTCGATGGGGCGGAGTGGAGGGCTTTTTGCCTCCGGAAGGAAGCCGGAATTGCCGAAGCGATACGGGAATTTAAAGGTGTGTTCAGCGTGGATTATCTCCCGCCGGAAATCAAGGCGGAGTTTCAGGGACAGGAGTTCCACCACGTTGTCCCCATCCGCTCCAAGGACCAACTTGTCGGGGCGTTGTTGGTGGGGGAAAAGCGGTCGGAGGCGACTTTCCACAACGAGGACCTCGCGTTCCTCTCCTCCGCAGCACACCAGGCTTCCGTGGCGGTCGAGAACGCGTTCCTGTACGAAGAACTTGCCCAGCAGGAACGGATGAAACATGAACTGGCGATCGCGCGGCAGATCCAGATGGCTTCACTTCCCCAGCAAACGCCCAAGATTGAGGGACTCGACATCGCCGGCAGCTCCGTCCCGGCGCTTGAAGTCGGGGGGGATTACTTCGATTATCTCAATGGTGACCCGAAAAAATTGACGGTGATCGTGGGCGATGTCAGCGGAAAGGGAACCTCCGCGGCGCTCTACATGTCCAAGGTGCAGGGAATCCTTCGCTCGCTTCACCAGTTCGGGCTATCGCCGAAGGAACTCTTTGTCCGGACGAACAAACTGCTCTGCCAGGACATGGAGAAGAAATCGTTCGTGACGGCGATCGTTGGGTTCTTCACGCCGGGTGAAAAACAGTTGATCCTCGCGCGGGCAGGGCATCTTCCCCTGTACTATTATGATGCCGAAAAAGCAGTCGTCGAGCGAATTACTCCAAAGGGTCTCGGACTGGGTCTGGAGGCCGCTCATCTTTTTTCTTCGGAACTCGAAGAACGAGTTGTCCGGTATCACCCGAACGACATTTTTCTTTTTGTGAGTGACGGCATTACGGAGGCGGAAGGGGAAAACGGCGGACAATTCGGGGAGGAAAGTTTAATGGAGCATCTTCGGGCCTCGGCAGGTCGTCCCGCGGAGGAAATCCTGAACAGCCTTCTCGCGGCCGTCCATTCTTTTGCCAACGGCAAGGAGCAGCATGACGATCAAACAGTGGTGGTGGTGAAGGCTCTGTGAAGACGCGACCCCCATCCTCTCTCCAAAGGAAAATCGTCAAGGGATTCACGGATCCCTTCAAACCTAAATCCTCTCGCATTCCCGCGAAAGGATCCATCCAACCTTTCCATCGGCCAGGGTAATCTTCACCCACTCGCCGAGCGCATCGCCAACCGTTACCTTTAACCCCTCGTGAACCACGAACGCATCAACACTTTGCGTATCGGGAGAAGTCTTGGCTGTTGCAATAGGGGAGGTAACGATGGCGTCATTCCGGGACTGCAATTCAAGGTACTGTGTGATCACGAGTCCTCCAAGAGGGAGGAGGAGCAACCCGGTGCTTAACGTCAACCACCGCGCGATTCTGAGGATGGTGTCTTGGGAGAGAAGATAGAAAAGCGCAAGCGACGCGAAAAAGAGGACCCAGCAAATTAAGAAAACACGGAAGGTTGTCTGAAGAGGAAAGAGAGAGGAAACCGAGCGGTGCCACTGAAGAAAGAAAAGCTCCGGCAATGCATCGATCCGGTCGAGGGTCCTGAGGTTGGCGAGGTCGAGGTTGTGCCGGATCTCGGGATCACCAGGGGCAAGCCGGCGGGCCCGCTCATAGGCGAGAATGGCCGGCGCGATCCGGCCCATCCGATAGTATGTGTTGCCGAGATTAAAATAGAGCTCGGGGCTGGCAACGCCCTCCCCGAGGATTGCCTCGTAGGTCTCTGCAGCCTGATCGAAAGCGCCGTCGCGGTACAATTCGTTCGCACGTTCAAATTGGAGCGTCGGCGTCTGCGCCACACCGCATTGCACAAGCATTCCCAGCATCAAAAATCGTAATACCCGCCGCATGGAACGCGTCATGTTTTTTTGCTGTACGTTTTCTCAATAGCATTGATGGCCTGCGCCGTCCCCTCAAGCAACTCCTGCCGTGAAGCCTTGGTATCCGCTGATGGAGCGAAACGGGCGTATTCAGCCCGTTCGAGACATGATTTCACTCCAGCCACCGTCTCCGATGGAACACTCCCTCTCTCCAGCGCGTTGAGTGCCTCATCGATGGTAAACGAAGCCTTGGAGATATGAAGTTTGTCCTCCAGGTATCCTGTGAGCGCCCGGGCAACTTCCGCATGGTAACTTTCCGTGTTTCCCTGGGCCAGGAGCTTCTTTGCCTGCTTCAGGCGTCTGGTCGCCTCCTTCCCGGCTTTTTCGAAGCGAAGCTTGCGAACATTGCCGGAGATCTTCTCCACCCGTTTTCGATACACGAAGGCTCCGATGAACAGGAAGGGGGGAAGCACGAGGCCGAGAAGAAGCATCCCCCTGGAGAGCGGCAACCGATCAATTTCCCGCAAGTCTCCCGGAGAAAGTTTGATGAACCGGATATCATCACCCAACAGCCGGATGTCGCTCTTGGAAGCAATACTGGTCCCGGCCCCGACATCCCTTCCCGGCGTGATGGTCAATTCAAAGCGGGGTGAATGAAGCGAGGCATAACGGTTTCTCTCAAGATCGTAGTACGTGAACGTCACCGGCTCGATGAACCGTTGTCCGGCGTTCCGCGGAATGAGGAGATATTCGGCAACCTTGCGGCCGCGGATGATTCCGCCATCGCGCGTAATTTCTTCTGAAACTTTTGGTTCGTACGCTTCCACGTCTGCGGGAAGCGTGGGTTTTGGGAGTGTCAACAGCTTTACGTTGCCCGAACCCGAGACGGTGATTTTCAATGTCACGGGATCGCCGGTTTTCACTTCGTTATGATCCACCGTGGCAGTCATGGTGAAGCGTCCGACCGCGCCGCTGAACCCCTCAGGAGCGTCCCCGGGGAGGGGATCAACCGTGATGGTGAGGGCATTCGAGGAAAAATTTTGTTCGACGTTCTGGAGCCGGGAAAAGAAGGGATCGTTGAAGAACGCGTCGAATGGATCGTTGGTGCGGCGGCGTTGAAGCTGAACGGCACACCGGACCTCCAACGGAGCAACGGTAAGCTTTCCGCTCTGCGTCGGAAACAGCGCTGTCTTGCGGATGATGGCGACACGGTATTGTTTTCCGTCATGCATCTCCGTGGCAACGGCAGGCTGGCGCGGTTGTTCGATCTCTTCCGACCAGAAACCCTGATACACCGGTGCCTTGGACAGATCGTACCCGCTTACCTGCACCCGCGTGTACAGTTTGTAGGTGATCGTAACCGGCTCCCCCTGCTTCACGCGCTGCTTGTCGGCTGTTGCGCGGATGAAGAGATTGTCGCCAATTTCCTGTGCTTCCTGTGGTGCTGTGGTCGCCTGTTGCTGTTGGGGCGAAGCCTGCGTGACCTCGATCTGGAGTGGCTGGGTGCGGAGAGTTGCGCCCCGGTACTCCACGGTGGCCGAAGCGATGGTATACTTTCCGGGTGTCCGCGCGTACACGGCGTACGCATACGTGAGTGAACCACTGATCTGGCCGTTGACAATCTGAATGTTCGTGGAGGAGGAGGGTCCGCTGAGCACCACCAGTTGACCGAACTCAGGAGCCTTGAAATTACGGGCGCTGTTCACATCAGCCCCGGAGAGAGTGAAGGAAACCCGAAACTGCTCGGTGGCACCCACAGTGCTCCGATCGACGCTTGCAACAAAGGCGGGGTCCTGGGCAATCCCCGGGGTAACGGCCAGAACGATAAGGACAAAAGCGATAAGGTTCTTTTTCATTACCAATCTCTCTCCACTTTTACACGAGGCCCCTGACGCTTCCGGAGTTTCTTCTGCAGCTCTTTTTCATTATTGCGTAACGCCTGCAGGATTTGCTCCGCCTGTTCTTTCGGCATCTGGTTCCGCTGTTGCTGAGCCTGCTGTTGCTTTGTCTGGTCCTGCTTTGCATCCTGCTGCTGGGGCTGTTGTTGTTGCTG
>JBBEBV010000281.1:0-3908 GCA_040882165.1 Bacteroidota bacterium | reverse complement strand
TTCAGTTTGTCCACAGCAAGCTGATAGTTATAACGCGTGTCGTCATCCGTCGGGTTCAACCGCAGGGCCTGCTTATAGGCTTCGATGCTCTCCTTGATCTTTCCTCCCTTGAACAAGGAGTTCCCCAGATTATGGTATGCCGTCGCCTGGTCGGTCGGTGACGTGGCGGCTGCAATGGAAGCGTTGAAGGTGCGCCCCGCTTCGTCGAACCGGTCCTGCTTGTAATAGGCATTCCCGACGTTGAACCGGGCTTCGCGCGATACCGGATCTTTCTCCAATGCTTTTTTGTACTCGACCTCCGCGTCTGGGAAGCGGTTCTTTTCGTAATGGTGGTTGCCGTCGCTCACGTGGGAACGGACTGTCTGCCCGGTTGCCGCGGCGGTGAATGCCATCGTGACAATCAACAGCCTGGTCGCCGGGATCAATTTCATTAATCGAGCCATAAGTCTTCCCCTCCGTTCACTTAGTAACACTTCGAGAATCAGGAGCAGGATGGCCAGAGCGAGCGGATAGTGAAACTGGTCCTCGTACCCGGTCACCTGGAGCGATCCCATCTCCGTTTTTTGAAGAGTTGCAAGTTCATTGAAAATTTCGTCGATCTCGTTTCCGCCGCTGGTTGCCCGCAGGTAAGTTCCGTCAGTGGAGAGAGCGATCTGTTGAAGCGCCGTTTCATCCAGTTTCGTCAGCACGATGCTGCCTGCCCGGTCGCGCTTATAGTCGGTTCGTGCTCCGCCCTGGTAAATCGGAATCGGCCCCCCGTCGGTTGTCCCCATACCCACGGTGTAGACCCGGACGCCGGCCTCCTTCGCTTTGCCGATCGGTCCGGCAAGATCCCCCTCCGTATTTTCCCCGTCGCTCACGACAATGATGACCTTCTGCGTCGGGAGGTCGGTCCGGAACGAGTCAAGCGCCTTTTCGATTGCACTTCCGATCATCGTCCCGGGGGTCGGTACCGATTCCACATCCACCGCGCTGATAAACAAATCGGCTGCCGAATAGTCCGCCGTCAAGGGGAATTGTACGAACGCCTCGCCCGCGAACACGATCAGTCCCACACGATCCCCTTCAAGCTTTCGCAAGAGAGCCGAAACATCCCGTTTGGCTTTATCCAGTCGGCTGGGACGGATATCTTCCGACTTCATGCTCAGCGAGACATCGATTGCGACAAAGACATCGATTCCCTCTCTCTTCACCTCCTCGAGGCGTGTTCCGACTTGCGGATTGGCTGCGGCGAGGATGAGCAGGGCAAGGGCGACAAGCAGCAACGAGAGCTTGATTACGCGTTTCGCAGTGCTGGCGTCCGGTACGAGCTCGGCAATCAGCGATCGGTCGATGAATCGCCCGAGCAATGCGATCCTCCGACGATGAAAGAGGAAGAACGCTACTGCAAGCACGGGGATGGCCCACAGCGCCCAAAGATAGTCAGGATGTGCGAAACGAAGCATGCGTTACTCTTAATAATAAGCGGTCAGCTATCAGCGGTCAGCAATCAGCAATCAGCGGTCAGCAATCAGCTTTCAGTAATCAGTCTTGTCGTCAGCTCTCAGTTTACGCAGAAGGCCGGCCAGCATTTTTTTGATTTCGATAACGTCTTGGGACAGTCGTTCAAAGAGGCTCTTCTCCAAGAGTTCAAGATCATGTGCGAGAATAAGGTGATACTCGACCTCGCTCGCAGAGCCGAAAGAGAATTGAAGGAACCGTGCAAAATCGGCATTCGTTCTCCTTCCACATCCCTCGGCGATATTGGCGGCGATCGAGGAGCTTGATCGACGCATTTGACTCGTTAAACCGTATAATTCTTCTTTCGGGAATTGCCCGGTCCTCCTATAGATGGCGAGTGTCAACGCATGTGCTTTCTGCCAGACCACTAAATTCCTGAAGCTCTTCATACCATCCTCCCTACGGAATCTTTCTCAACACCGTCGAACCCAGCCCAATCTCCAGCATCAACACCAGCAATCCTGCAAAGAGCCAGTTATAAAACAGCTCCGTGTAACGTTTGTACGCGGTTACCTCGATCTTCGTCTTTTCGAGCTGGTCGATTTCGTCGTAGATCGCCTTCAGCTTGCGGTTGTCGGTGGCGCGAAAGTATTCGCCGCCGGTCATCTCGGCCACCGAGGTCAGGGTCTTTTCGTCGATTTCGACCGGGACGAGGCGCCGTTGTACACCGAAGGGAGTTTCAACCGGATAGGGGGCCTGCCCCATTGCGCCGACGCCAACCGTGTAAACCCGGATGCCGTACGTTGCAGCGATTTTGGCCGCGGTGATGGGATCGATCTCTCCACGATTATTAACTCCGTCCGTCAAAAGGATCATCACCTTGCTCTTTGCATCGCTGTCTTTGAGCCGGTTGACGCCGTTCGCCAGGGCGAGCCCAATGGCGGTTCCATCCTCGATCATCCCCTTCCGCACTTCCTTTAAGAGCGATTGCAGCACCGGATAGTCGGTAGTCAGGGGGCACTGTGTAAAGCTTTCCGCCGCGAAGATCACCAAACCGATCCGGTCGTTGGTTCTCCCGTTGATAAACTCTTCTCCCACCTGCTTTGCTGCGACGAGCCTGTTAGGAGTGAAATCCTCCGCCAGCATACTACCGGAGATGTCGAGAACAAGGACAATGTCAATTCCCTCGGTGTTAATATTTTCCCGGCTCGAGACTGATTGCGGCCGTGCGAGTGCGATAATCAGACATGCCAGCGCCACCATCCTCAACGCGACAGGTGTGTGATGGAGGCGCTCTCGCAGCGATCGGGGTGTGTGGTTGAATGGCTGGAGCGAAGAAAACGTGACTTCGGAGACCATTTTCCATCTCCGCCTCCAATACAAGAGCGAAAGAAGGGGAATCAGGAAGAGAAACCAGAGAATCCATGGATAGGCAAACAGATCACCGAACATCGACCGCCTCCTCTGCTGTTTCTTCCGTCCCTTCGGGCTTTTGTTCCGGACGAGGAGCCATGGTCCGGACAATTTCGTACGCCCAGCGCAGCTCAGCCTCGTGCTCGTCCGGTGTGGGCGCATATTTCGCGAACTTCACCAGGTCGGCCGTCGTCAGGAAGGATTGGAACTGCTTCAACAGCGACTGCGCTTCCGGTACCGGCTTGAGCTGTTGCATGATCTCGTCCGAGGTCGATTCCAGGGCGAGGATCCGATACTGGTCCTCCAGGAACCGCCGGATGATTTCCGTGGCTTCCGAATAATACTCCTTGACTTTTCCCTGTTGCCAGAGCTTTTTGTCCTCCAGGACCCGCAACGCCGCGAGGGCGACCCGGGCAGGGGGGATGACCGGTTTTGGCGGAACGTATGCCAACTCCCGTTCGCGTTTTTTCTTCTGGTAGTACCGGTACGCCCAGACGGCGAGAGCGAGAAGGATGAGAGCGATGAGGTACGGCAGGAAATCCTCAAACTTCCATGGCGCATCGAGGGGAGGCTTGATGTCCTTCAGATCGCCCTGCGGATCCACAGCAACCCCGTGAATAGTCAGGAAGACCATGTTCGTAACAGCCTGCCGCTGTACCGTATCGCCGCCAACCGTGTAGGAAAACGGGATAGGGGGAACGAAGACTGTTCCCGAATCAAACGCGATGAGTTTGAAATTCCACACACGTTCGGCTTTCCCGTCCGGGACTTCGTCCACAGAGAGCAACTCGAATGAACCCAGGCTGTCCTTCACCGCGGGAACAAGCGAAGATATCCCCGACGAAGCGTCCGCGGTGACACGCACATGGACCCATTCACCGATCTTGTATTCCGATGAATCGACAGAAGCGCGAAGCTGTGGCTCCTGCGCCCTGGCAACAAAGGTAAAGACCGAGACCAGGAGGGCGACAAGCACCATCCGGTCTTTCCTCATCTGCCATCTGTATACGGTCATCTGTGTACTGCCGTCTGTCATCTGTCGTCTGTCATCTGTC
>JBBEBV010000280.1:1473-2840 GCA_040882165.1 Bacteroidota bacterium | reverse complement strand
ATCGACGCTGCCCTGGAGAACCGCTCGGAAGTGCTCAACGCCTCCCGCAACCGCGATCTCCGGCAGATGGACATTGACGTCGCTTCCGCCCGGAGCGATTTCAGGATGGACCTCACCGCGACGTACGGCTTCAACCGGAACGACACCGAGCTGAGCAGGGTGTGGAGGGATTTCGGAACATCGCGCAGCGCGTCGCTCGGCCTCTCGATCCCCCTGTTCGATTGGGGGAGCAACCGCCTGGAGGTGGAGGCTGCCGAGATCCAGCACCGGAACGCCCTCGCCGGCTACGAATACACCCGCCAGCAGGTCAGGCAGGAGATCATCGATCTCCTCAACCGCATCAAGGTGGCAGAATCGAGGATCCAGGTTCTCGAGAAGGTCGTCGCCGTCGCACAGAAGAGCTACGATATCAGCATCTCACGATTCAGTTCGGGGACGATTAACCGGAACGACCTTGCCCAGGCGCAACAACGCCTGACGGCGGCAAAAATCAACAACCTCGGCGCGCTCATCGATTACCGGATCGGGATTGCCGAACTCAAGCGAAAGACGCTTTTCGACTTTGAGAAAAACGAACCAGCAAAACCTCTGACCTTCGACTCTACGATGTATTGATGTCGCAGATACCAGAGGTGGATCATATCCATCCCTGTATTCCCTCGCCCTTACCCACACAGATTCAGACGGGAACTCTTCCCTTTTCTCCTCTGATTTTCTTATCTTAATGTCCTGACTTTATCACTGCAGTCAGGACAAACCGCCGCGAAAACGAGAATTCCGAAGGGGGAACTCTCCGGTGCTTCGCGGCGAACACCACTAACATACGTAGAAGGAAGAACCATGAACGGCTCGTACAACTACCTTGTCCATATCATCGGATTCGGGCTCCTCTCACTAACGTTTGTCGGAGGGTTCCTGCTCGACAGAAAATTCCGGAAGGAAAAGGATTGGAAGCTTAAGCTCTATGTCCTTGGGATCGCGCGGCCGCTCGGCATAGCCACCCCTATCGTCGCAGCAATCCTCCTCATCACCGGAATCGGAAACATCCATAACAGGCTCATGGGGACCGACGTGTCGTGGCTGGACGAGGGATGGCTGGTGGCCAAAGTGATCTTTTTCGCCGTGATGGTTCTCAATGGCCTGATCTTCGGTCCATCGCTGTCAAGGAAACGCGCTGGGGTTGTCAAAGGGATCGTCGATGGCTCCGGAGCCGCGGATGCGGAACAGAAGGTCGTTACCCTCAATAAGCAGATCACCATGTTCTACCTGGTTCAGGCAATCCTGCTGATCACCATTCTCTATCTGTCCACGTTCGGACCGGGCAAGCATCCAGGGATTATCTGACATGCGACTGGAACAAACTTGCC
>JBBEBV010000280.1:0-1373 GCA_040882165.1 Bacteroidota bacterium | reverse complement strand
GGTGGCTCAAAGAAATGGTTTTTTCAACAACTCTCTCAAGAACTCATGATTATTCGAACATTTCGCTTTGCCGGAATTGCCCTCTCCCTTTTCATCATCGGATGCGCGAAGGCTCCCCTGCCGCAGGGATCTCACTGGAGGGGAACAGTTACCCTGGTTGAGAACAAACAAGTCTCCTTTCAAATGATGCTTCATCTCCAGGGGGACGCTTCATCAGGATATTTCCTCGTGGGGGACGAACAGACTCCGATTCCTGAAGTCTACCAGCGGGGAGATTCCGTGTTGTTGGAAATCTCCGAGTACGGCGCGGCGGTGCGTGGAGTGTGGGATGGAGAAAAGCTGAAAGGGAGTTTTTTGAGATTCCGGACTGACACGCTCGCCTTTCCGGTCGAAGCATCCCCCCTCTCCCCTGCATCCTCGGCCGCGAAACGTGAACCGACCGGCGAAGTGCCGCTCGTGGGAAAATTCCAGGTCTATTTTCATCGTGGTGAGACCACCGATAGTACGACAACGGCAACATTCTGGATGAAAAACGATTCGATCTACGGCACGTTCATCGCACAGGATGGGGACTACGGATTGATGGTGGGAAGGCAGGTCGGTGACCAGCTTCAACTCAATCGCTTCACCGGCTGGCAGGCGAACGTGCTCGACATGCAGCGCGTCAACGGTGTCTGGACCGGCAAGTACTACGCAAGGAAAAACCCCCCCGTCTCCTTCACGCTCGAGCCCCGAGTGACGCTTCCCAAGGAACTACCAGGCGCCCGGTTGACCCGCATGAGGGATCCTCGGAAACCATTTTCATTCTTCGGCGTGAGTATCGCCGGCGACACGGTGACCAATCTCGACCCCCGCTTGAAGGGAAAAGTCATTCTGATCGACATCATGGGAACCTGGTGCCACAACTGCATGGACGCGGCCCCACTTCTGCAACAATTGTATGAGGAGTTCCAACCGCAGGGACTGGAGATTGTCGGACTCTCCTTTGAGCTCTCCGACGACCTTCAGACTGCACGGAAGAACCTGTTGCTCTACCAGGAACGGTTCGGGATCACCTTCCCCCTCCTGTTCTGCGGAACAACGGACGATCCGAATGTGGAAACCCGGCTCCACTCACAGGTCGAAGAATTCTTCGCCTATCCCACCACATTTTTTGTAGGGAGGGATGGAAGGGTAAAGAAAATCCACGTTGGCTTCAAGGGTCCCGGCATCGGGGAAGAGTTTCAACAGCAGGTGGAGGAGTACTATCAGGTTGTCAGGGAGTTGGTGGGGAGGGAATAAGTCTAAAATTTAAAGTTTTAAGTGCTGAAGTTTAAGGTTGAGGATCGCTTACGCGATCCTTCGTAATAAGCCTCCGGCGGTTGAAGGTTAGC
>JBBEBV010000279.1:0-2841 GCA_040882165.1 Bacteroidota bacterium | reverse complement strand
CCGCCAGGACGGGGGGAGAATCGAGCAGGATGAAATCGTATTTCTTCTTCATCGCCGTCAGAAAGTCGCGCATCTTCTGCGAGCCAAGGATCTCCGCCGGGTTCGGGGGGATGGTGCCGCAGCAGAGAATATCGAGATGCTCGACGACGGAATGCTGGATTGCCTCTTGCTCCCTCGTATTGCCAAACAGGAGGTCGCAGATCCCCGGCTCCGTCTTCAGTCCGAACTCGGTATGGATTGAGGGTTTACGGAGGTCCGTGTCGATCAGAAGAGTTTTCTTGCCCGTCTGGGCAAATGCAATGGCAAGGTTCGAGACGGTGGTCGATTTCCCTTCCGCGGGATTGGGGCTGGTTACCAGCAACACCTGGACCGGCGTATCGATCTGCGCATACTGCACGTTCGTCCGGAGACGCCGGAACGACTCGGCGATGGAAGAAAGGGGATTGGAAAAGGTGATGAGATGGGCATCGATATCGTTCCCTTCCATGGAGACCTTCGTCTTGCCCCCCATGCGCTTCAGCTCGGCATTCATCAGCGCAACGGCCGTCAATGGGGGTTGGCCACGCTTTTTCAGGTCTTCCGGAGTCCGGATGCGGACATCCAGGTACTCTCTTGCAAACACGAGGGATATTCCCAACCCCAGACCGAGGATGGCTCCGAGGAGGAGGTTCAATCGCACCTTGGGACTCACAGGATCGTTCGGGACCACAGCAGGATCGATAATATCGATGTAGCCGAATTCCGATTGCTCTTTGATCGCCGCTTCGTTGAATTTCTCCTCGACAAACAGGAAAAGTTTCTCGTTGCTCAGGCGCGAGCGTTGCAGTCGGGCATACTCGATGCTCCGTTGCGGGATCTTGTTGAATTGCTGTTCGTACTGGATGATGACGTCTGCGAGCGCCTTCTTCTTCGCGATCAGCGACTGCTGTTCGATCTGGGTCTCGATGATTTTGAGCTTCACCTGGCTCAGGTATGCGGCCGGGTCGTTTTGGTTCGGGGTGCTCGTTCCGGGGAGAAGCGACTTGAGATACTCGTCGGTACGTTGTTGGAGATTCTTCCGGAGGGCGACGATCTGCGCGTCGATCTCCTTCAATTTCTGGTTAAAGATTTCCTGACCGACGACGTTCGGGTTCTGGGAAATGGTAACATCCCGCTGGACCTCGAGCTTGGCGAGCTGGTCCTGCATCTGGCGAATATAGGGATCGTTGGCCTCCCCCATCGCCTTTGCCACATTAGGCTCCACCTTCGCAAGCTCCTCCTTGTACGAAGAAAGCGTTTTTGTCAGTGACTGGATCTGGATATCGGTGGCGTCGCGGGTCGCTTCGAGGGCCGAAAGCTGTTCTATGACCTTCTTTGCTTCGTCGTCCAGGGAGACGATTCCCTCTGTCTCCATATACTTTTGAAGCTGCCCCTCCGCCGTGTCGAGCGATTGTTCGCGGTTCTTCAGTTGACCCTGCAGAAACTCGCGGACGGCGCGGGAACGGGTCCGGCTGGAGAACATGTTCCGGTCGAAGTACGCCTTGGCGAACGTGTTGGCAATGAGTGCGGCTTCACCCGCCTGACTACTTTTGGCGGTGATCTTGATGACATCGGAGTCCCGTACCGGCTCGAAATTGACTTTGGTATCGAGCCGGGCGAGAACTTCCGAAACCGTGGCAAATTCGCGAACTGTGAGGCTGTCCTGCGGAACCTCTATAATCTCGAGCAGTTCCAGTCCGCCATCGTCGAGGAATTTGCGATCGAGAAGGGCTTGGGCGACAACCTCTGCGAGGGAACGTGACTTCAGGATCTCGAGCTCGTTCTTGATGTTCTTGACGGCCCCCATGCCGGTGACATCGAAGAGAAAACTGCTGGATTGCTGTCCCTTGGTGTCGACAAGAACGCTTGCGGTGGCTTCGTAGGTGGGATCGGTGGTGTAGGTATAGAGCGCGGTGGCTCCGAGAACCAGCAGGAAGCTGGCGACAATCACCCACTTCCCCCTGAGGATAATTTGCAGGTAGTCTTCGAACCCGGGTTCCTGGGCTTGACCGTTGCTATGGAACCCGTTTTGGCCATGATTCCCGTTATTCATCGATCTTTACTCCCCCATAAATGTGCTTCGCTGCAGTCCCCTTCGAGTAGGTAAGAAGGTAAGAAAATCCCGGTGGATGGGCAAGAGGCAAGTTTGTTGGGATGTTGGATGGTGATTGGTGAAAAGTGAAACGTAAAAAGTGAAAGGTAAAAAGTGAAAAGTAATGAGTAGAAAGTAACAAGTAAACCGTAAAAAACGACCTGGGAGGGGGAATATCCCACCGGGAAACCGGTCGGGACAAGGGTATCTTCATTCCTCCGAATGCCTCGAATCGGGATAGCGCGTCGGTCGGGAGGCAACGGTCCTTCGACTGCGTGAACAAACCGGGCTTGCATCTTGTGAATGCCTGCCTTGCTTGAATAACGGATCCAGGCCCCCTTTCCAACGTAATGGAGAGGGGGGCTCCAAGCACGTTCGATCAAGTGAATTGAGTTTCGTTGGAGTTAGATTTTGTGTTTGATCATGGGGCTTAAGCTCCACTCCCCCCAACCCCCCTCTCCAACGTATTGGAGAGGGGGGCTCGAAGCACGCTTTATCTCAGAATCCGTACTTGCATCAAGTTTCATTGGAATTAGATTGAGTATTGATGAAGAGCGTTAAGCTTCACTTTCGCCGATAAAGCATGGTTTGAGCACCCCCCCTCTCCAACATATTGGAGAGGGGGGGCAGGGGGGGAGTGGAGCGCAAACCGGTCGATCAACGCTCTATCTGAATCGAAGTAGTAGAACGCTATCGCGTATCAAGTTTGTATGGCGCATCTCCTAATAGTC
>JBBEBV010000278.1:12949-18496 GCA_040882165.1 Bacteroidota bacterium | reverse complement strand
CATTCACCGATTCATCTACGAAAGGAGCAGCTATGGCTGAATCGAACGAGAAAAAGTTCCAGCCGTTCATACCGGACAGCCAGATCATCCCGGAGTTCTCCATCAAGGCGATTGTGCTGGGAGCGATTTTCGGGATCATTTTCGGCGCGGCCACGGTGTATCTTGCCCTGCGGGCCGGTCTCACAGTATCCGCCTCCATACCGATCGCCGTGCTGGCCATCGCCGTGTTCAAGAAGATCGGCAAGTCGACGATCCTCGAGAACAACATCGTCCAGTCCATCGGGTCGGCAGGAGAATCCGTTGCAGCCGGTGTGGTGTTCACCGTTCCGGCATTTATCTTCCTGGCAGGGGGCGAGGCTTTTTTTAACTACTTCAACATTTTCACGCTTGCGCTGGTCGGAGGAATTCTCGGCGTCCTTTTTATGGTTCCGCTACGTCGCTCCCTCATCGTCAAGGAACACGGCACGTTACCCTATCCCGAAGGAACCGCCTGTGCCGAGGTTCTTATTGCGGGGGAAAAAGGGGGATCGATGGCCGGCAAGGTGTTCGCAGGACTCGGGATCGCCTTTGCCTATAAGTCCCTCATGAGCATCTTCGGATTGTGGAAGGATGTTCCTGCCTACGTCACCTCCCGGACATCCTCGTTTCCCAACGCCACCGTGAACGCTGAAATCACACCCGAGTATCTCGGCGTTGGATACATCATCGGACCCAAGATTGCGGGCAATCTGGTCGCCGGGGGCGTTCTTTCCTGGCTCGTGTTGATTCCGCTCATTTCTTTTATTGGGGACGCCTTGCCGATAACCCTCAAACCGGGTTGGGCCGGGAAGCTCATTTCCGAAATGTCCCCCGGGGAAATCTATCGCGGGTATGTCCGGTATATCGGCGCCGGGGCTGTTGCCGCGGCAGGAGTGATAACGCTGATCAAAACATTGCCGACGATCGTCTCCGCGTTCAAGGAGAGCTTCGGGAGCCTGAAGGATCTTCGCTCAGGCAAGGTGCAATCGCGCACGGAACGTGAAATCCCGATTACCTACGTCATCGGTGGTTCGCTCGCCCTTGTGCTGGTGGTAGCGCTTCTTCCGCAACTTCCCGGCACATTTCCCGGAACCCTGTTGATGGGGCTGCTGGTTGTCATCTTCGGTTTCTTCTTCGTAACGGTGAGTTCGCGGATCGTCGGAATCATCGGATCCTCCTCCAACCCGATTTCGGGTATGACCATTGCCACGTTGATGGCGACATGCCTGATCTTCGTCAGTCTCGGCTGGACGGGGGATATGTACCAGGCCCTGGCACTGTCGGTCGGCGGCATCGTCTGCATCGCGGCGGCAAACGCCGGGGCAACGAGCCAGGATCTCAAGACGGGTTACATCGTCGGCGGGACCCCCCTCTATATGCAACTCGGTCTCATTATCGGTGTGGTGGCTTCGACGTTTGTGATCGGATGGACACTGCAAACCCTCGATGCTTCGATGCAGTTTGAAGGGGTCGAACATGCGATTGGAACGGAACGATATGCGGCGCCGCAGGCAACGTTGATGGCGACGATTATCAAAGGACTGCTTGCCCAGGATTTGCCGTGGGGATTGGTCTTCGTCGGCATGTTCATCTCGGTCGTCGTCGAGCTGTGCGGTGTGAAATCCCTCTCGTTTGCCGTCGGCGCATACCTTCCTCTCTCCACCACGATGCCGATCTTTATCGGCGGTATGATGAAGGCATTGGCGGACAAGATGACGGGGAGCAAGGAAGAATCGGAAGTCAGTTCAGGCATGCTGTACAGCACGGGCCTGGTCGCCGGCGGTTCGCTGACCGGTATTGCCATCGCCCTCCTGAGCGGTATCCCCAAGACCGTGATGGTTGATGGTCAGGAAAAAGAGGTTTCGCTGATGCAATGGTTGCTCGACAGCGTAGGAATTCATGGCTGGGAACACCTGGGCGGCGTGGCCGATCTCATCGGTCTGGTGATGTTCGGCTTCCTGTGCTTCCTGCTGATTCGGGCAGCGAGAGAAAAATTTGCCCACTAAGATTCCCGGTTGAAAGCGGGAGGATTCTTGCGGCATTTCGCATGCCGTGACGACCTCCCGCTTTTTGTTCTCACGAGAACGCATTTCAAAAATCCCATTCACCCTGTCATTCCCGAATGCTTTTATCGGGAATCCATAAGGGAGATCCCCGCTTATCCCGCTTGAAAATCAGCGGGATGCCAAAACGCACAATTTGAGGGGAATGACACAGGGTTATTTTTTGAGATCTCACCGATTCATAGATCGAGGCGCTATGCACGAACACAACTCTTCCGTTCCAACCACCGGGCAACCGGTGGTACCGTATGTGCCCGAGCAGACTTCTCTCAAGGAGTTCACACCCAAAGCGTTGCTCCTGGGCATAGCGATGGCTGCGGTCCTCGGAGCCGCGAATGCGTACCTGGGGTTGAAGGCGGGGATGACGGTTTCCGCGACCTTTCCCGCCGCAGTCGTCGCGATGGCCGCGCTCCGGTTCATGAAAGGGACCATCCTTGAAGAGAATATCGCTCGGACGACCGCGTCCGTGGGAGAAGCATTGGTTGCAGGCGCCATTTTCACGATCCCGGCATTCCTGATGGTGGGGGCGTGGGAATCGTTCGATTATGTTGAAAGCGTGATGATTATGCTGGTCGGGGGTGTTTTAGGGGTCTTGATGATCATCTTCCTGAGAAAGCCGCTTGTGGAGGAGGCAACCTATCTTCCGTACCCCGAGAGTGTTGCGACAGCGGAGATGGTGAAGGCGGGACAGAAGGGGGAGACCGGCGCCAAATATGTTTTCGGGGCCCTGGGCCTTGCTGCGCTTGTTGAGCTCCTGAAGAACAGCCGGGGTATCCAGATTCTCGGGGAGAACATGGGCGGTTTCTTCCAATTCGCGAAATCCAAAATTCAGTTTTATTCCGGATCGGAAACTCTTGGCGCCGCGCAGACATATGGTGGAGGGGTGTTTCTTTCCACACCGCTTGCCTCGCCGGCTCTCATGGGAGTGGGGTACATCATCGGTCCGCGTCTTGCCGCCATCAACTTCTCCGGCGGTGTCTTTGGATGGCTTGTCTTGATGCCGATGGCGTTGTTCATGAACGGGAATCTCGAGGCGATGGTGCAGGGTGGCGTCAGTTGGGATGATGTTCTCAACGAGGTGTGGCGGCGCCAGGTGCGACCCATTGCGGTAGGCGCGATGCTCGTGGGAGCGGTCTACACACTCTGGAATCTCCGGCGGGATTTGAGCACGGGCATGGCGAAGGCTCTCAGGGATATGCGGCTCTCAAGCGAAGATCGTGCAAAGGGTTCTCGCCTGACCATGGACCTTCCGATGAAGTGGATCATCCCCGGAATCGTGCTGATGGTCATTCCCATTACCGTTCTCTATGAGTACTTCAGCGGCGATTGGTTCAGCGCGGCGGTCGCGGCGGCCGTAATGTTGGTGATGGGATTTATCATGTCGGCCATCGCCGGCTACCTGGTCGGCGTCATGGGGGGATCGAACAGTCCCATCTCCGGCCTGACCCTCTCATCGCTTGTTGTTGCAGCAGTTCTCATGGTAATGCTCGGGGTGAGCGGTGTTCAGGGCGTTGCCGCCGTGCTTGGTGTTGCGGCCGTTGTCTGTTGCGCGTGCAGCATTGCGGGGGATATGCTTCAGGATTTGAAAGTCGGGCAGTTGCTCGGCGGTACGCCGTGGAGAATGGAGATCGCTGAGCTCATCGGTGTGGTGGTCGCTGCATTCGTGTTGCCGCTTCCGATGTATATCCTCCATTCCGGGACGCCGGGGGGGATCGGCGGCCCGAGTCTTCCGGCACCGCAAGCCGGACTGATGGCGATCATGGCGGAGGGAATCGTCGGAGGCGAGATGGCCTGGCCGTTGCTGTTGATCGGAGCGGCGTTCGCGATCGTCCTCATCATGCTGCGCGCCCCGTCGGTGATGCTGATTTCCGTAGGGATCTACTTGCCCTTCGAGACCACGTTCGCGATCTTTGTCGGAGGGATGATCAAGGCGGTGTTTGACAGGATTGTTGCACGGAGAAAACTCCCGGAGCAGGAGAGAACGCGTGTGGAGAATCGCGGAATTCTCCTTGCATCCGGACTTGTGGCAGGAGAGGCGTTGACCGGAGTGCTGCTTGCCTCGATCGTCCTTCTCAATTGGGAACTTCCCCATATCAGCGAGAATCCCGTCCTTGGATTGATCGTGTTTCCGCTTATTGCGGCCGTGCTGATCGGGATCCCCTTAAAAAATCTCATCAAAAAGGTCTGACATCATCATGGCTGTTTCCCCTGAATTATACTCCGCCTCCCAGATTGCCGTCCGTGATTGCATGGGGCTGCAGCCGGGTGAACGCGTTATGGTTATCACGGATGAACCCTGTCGTTCGATTGGTCAGGCCATCTTCCGGGTGACCCAGGATTTTGGAAATGATGTTTTTCTCATCGAGATTACTCCCCGGCGAACGCACGGCGAAGAGCCTCCGCCGGAGGTCGCCGAGTTCATGCAAAGGGTGGATCTTGTGCTCTGTCCCACCAGCAAATCGATGACACACACGAACGCAAAAAGGGCTGCCGCTGCGAAGGGGGTCCGTGTCTGCACGCTGCCGGGGGTCACGGAGGATATGATGGTTCGATGTATGAACGCAGATTATTTCAAGATTGCCGATCTGACGAACAAGCTGGCCGCGATGATGGACCAAACATCCGTGATTCGTGTGGCTGCCCCCGGTGGGACGGACATCACGATGCCGGTGAAGGGACGCAAGACGATCCCCAGCCATGGCCTGTTCCGCGAGAAGGGGCGGGGGGGTAATTTGCCGACCGGGGAGGCTTTCCTCGCACCGCTCGAAGGGCAATCACAAGGTGTAGTGGTGGTGGACGGTTCGATGTCGGGGATCGGCATCGTGAAGACGGCGCTTCGCATCGAGGTGCGGGATGGTTTTGCGGAGGAGATCACCGGGGGCGAGGAAGCCACAAAGTTGAAAGGCCTGCTCGAACTCCATGGCCGGCTCTCACGGAACGTCGCCGAGTTTGGGATCGGAACGAACGACCGGGCGAAGATCACTGGGCTCATTCTGGAAGATGAGAAAGTTCTGGGGACAATCCATATAGCGTTCGGCGATAACGTCACGATGGGGGGCACAGTGAATGTCCAGAGCCACCTGGACGGACTCGTTCTCTCCCCGACCGTTTGGTTTGATGACAGAAAAATTATGGAAGAGGGAAGGTTGCTGGTCTAGTCCGCGTTCGGACGATTGATCACCAGTTCTCTTCACTCTCATAACACAATGCCTCAACATACCCCATCAGTTGTTACTGCCGAACGGCGATTGCATATCGCTCCTCACCTTTCCATACCCATGTGGGAGTTGGAATTCTCAACTTCAAGAAGCAGCGGCCCGGGGGGACAGAATGTGAACAAGCTTGAGACCAAGGTGGAACTTCGTCTCGATATTGCGCAATCCCCATCATTCACAGACGCCCAGCGGTTTACCATCCTCTCACGCCTCAAATCGAGGATCGATTCAGCGGGAGTCCTCAGGATCGT
>JBBEBV010000278.1:11702-12849 GCA_040882165.1 Bacteroidota bacterium | reverse complement strand
ATAATGCAACTTCCCGTCTTGAAACGACGTAGGCATGGTTGTCATTACGATCCATTTCACATTCCCTGGAAAGGCCCATCATGCCTCGATTTCAACGAATCCTTTTTCCTCTCTTTCTTGTCGTTCTCTGTCTCAATATTGTTGCAGCACAACGTTCAAGAGAGATTCGCAAGACCGAACCCCTGAAGGCTGATGGCCGGTTGTTTATTGATACGTATAAAGGGAGCGTTGAGGTCAAATGCTGGGACAAACCGGAGGTGGAGATCTTTGCCAGGATTGAAGCGGATGACATGAGCCGGTTTGCCGAGGAGAAGGTGGAAGATACGGACGTTCGCATCGAAACGTCCGGATCCACGCTACGGATCAAATCGGATTACAAGCACGTCCGGAATCGTGGCGGAAGCTTCTGGGATATTTTTGACGGAGAGTCAAGCAGTCTTCCGTTCGTCCATTACCAGATTACCATGCCGCGCACGGCCCGGCTGGAGATCAAGGACTACAAATCCGATTTGGAGGTTTCCGGCCTGCATTCGGATGTTCGCATCGAAACCTATAAAGGAACAGCCGAAATCCATGATCTTGAAGGTTCGCTCCAGCTTGATACATACAAAGGGGAGGTGAAGGCGGAGTTTGTCGATCTGAAAGGTCGGAGCAGTGTGGAAACGTACAAAGGGACCATCGACATTCGCATACCCCGGAACAAAGGGTTCGATGTCGATGCCGATTTCGGGCGCAGTGCACGGTTCGATTCCGACTTTGATATTGAGCAGCCGGCGAGAGGGCGAAAGTCCCGTGATCGGGATTTTCGAAGCTCCGTCAATGGAGGTGGGCCGGTGATTTATATGAAGAGCTCAAAAGGCACAATCCGGCTGGCGGAACGGTGAGAGGGGAATGTAGCATATTTCCTGCCAGAGAACGTGTTAACTTTAAGGAGTGACGCATGAGAAGGCTCTATCGTTCACAGACCAACAAGAAGATTGCGGGCATTTGCGGCGGAATCGGTGAAATGCTCGATGTCGATCCTACCCTGATTCGCCTGCTTGCCATAGTAGCTTTGTTTGCCACAGGCTTTTTCCCGCTTTTTTTCGGGTACATCATCGCCATGTTCCTGGTGCCTATAGGGAGTCAGCCGGCTTCGGCGGGCTCA
>JBBEBV010000278.1:0-11602 GCA_040882165.1 Bacteroidota bacterium | reverse complement strand
CATCATCGCCATGTTCCTGGTGCCTATAGGGAGTCAGCCGGCTTCGGCGGGCTCAACCGGGCCGGGCGCGCAACAGTAAGAGGCGCGGGAATCATTTTTTCCTCCTCCTTGTTCTATAAGCGACGTGCTTCGTATTGTCCTTCCCCACCTTTCAGGAGAATTTTCGATGAATCGCTTAAAGGACCTCGGGACCGCTTTCGCTCTCTCCGTTCTGCCTCTCATCGCCCTCACGCAAACACCTGGCCGGACCATGCCGGAAGAAAAAACCGTTTACAGCTTTGCAATGAAGACCATCGACGGTAAGGAGCGGCCACTCTCAGAGTACCGTGGAAATGTGCTCTTGGTGGTGAATGTCGCTTCGCGCTGCGGTTACACTCCACAGTACAAAGACCTTCAGGCGGTCTATGAAAAGTACAAGGAGCGCGGACTCCGGATCCTCGCATTCCCTGCCAACAACTTCGGAGGCCAGGAGCCGGGAACCGACAAAGAGATCATGGAGTTTTGTGAGACGAACTACAACGTTTCGTTCGACATGTTCTCCAAGATCAGCGTGAAGGGGGAAGACCAGCATCCCCTCTATCGGTACCTCACAACAGAATCTCCCTTTCAGGGGGAGGTGAAGTGGAACTTTCAGAAATACCTCGTCGACCGGAAGGGAAACGTTGTGGCCATGTTCCCTACAAAAATAAAGCCCACCGACAAAGAACTTGAGCAACGACTGGAAGCGCTGTTGAACGATACGATGTAATGATTTGGACAGAGTCCTGCTAAGCCGATGTCCCGTAATGGGATGTCGGCTTTTTTGTTACAGCGTGGATGACGAGCATCACGCGGAACGCCCGGTAGTATTAAACCGTCCGGCCGGAAGAGGTGACTAAGGAATAATCGATCGGACGGTTGCTGTGTGACCGCGAACAAAGCGGAGCGACGCACAGATTCCTTATGTTAGTTTGTTCATCGTCCATCAGTTGATGATCACCATTCATTCGAAGGAGCTATGAAGAGAAGAGAATTCCTGGAAGCCGTTGCCGGCGATCGCGGACCTCAATCCGCACAGGGTGTTGGCGATTCTCCCCGGGGTACGCGTCCGCTTGTCCGTACGACGAGTGGCATCGAGCCGTATATCGGCGGTTGGAGTACGGAGCAGGCATCGCATCTCCTGAGAAGAACGGTATTCGGTCCACGCCGTGCCGAGATCCTATTGGTTACGTCCGGTCCGCTCTCTTCGGCTGTCGGGACACTCCTTGCCGATCAACCCGATCCGGAAGAGCCGAAGGGACCCGCGGGCGTTTCCTGGGTCGATGCCGTGTACGACACGAACTATGGGCAAAATGAGGGGACCTACAGAAACTACCTGAAAGCGTGGTGGCTGGGTCTGATGGTCCAGCAGGGTATATCGATCCGTGAAAAAATGGTCCTTTTCTGGCACAACCACTTTGCGAACGAGGCAACCGAGATCCGGGATGCGCGGTCGGTGTACCGGCAGAATGCCTTGTTCCGCCGGATGGCCCTGGGGAATTTCAAGCAGCTCGTCAAAGAAATCACCCTTGACCCCGCCATGCTGGTGTACCTGAACGGCTATCTGAACCGGGGGGGAGGGAATAATATCCCCGACGAGAACTATGCGCGCGAATTGCTCGAGCTCTTCACCATCGGCAAGGGACCTCAAATTGCGGAAGGGAATTATACCCACTACACGGAAACTGACGTGAAGGCCGCTGCGCGGGTCCTGACGGGATACCGCGTCACCGGCTCGCCCCGTGACAGGAATTATCTGAACCAGCCGCTCGGCTCGCTCTTTGACCCGGCGCGCCATGATGCAACCAACAAGCAATTCTCCCCGGCATTCCAGAATACAGTCATAACGGGGAAAACTGGCGCGAACGGTGCCGCGGAACTCGATGACCTCCTGACCATGATCTTTGCGCAACCGGAAACGGCCCGTCACCTCTGCCGTAAACTGTATCGGTGGTTCGTGTACTACGATATCGACGACCAGGTTGAGCAGAATGTCATAGCGCCGCTGGCCCAGATTATGATTGACAGCGGGTATGAAGTGAAACCGGTTATCGACGTGCTTTTAAAGAGCGCACACTTCTTTGACGAGAACAATATCGGGTGTTTTGTCAAAACTCCCATGGACCTCGTCGCGGGATCCGTTCGGCAGTTTCCTTCAGCATCCTTGCCGGATCTTTCCTCCTGGCAAAATTACGCACTGGGAAACTCGTTCCGTGCAACGGGGGCGAACCTTCAAATGAACCTGTTCGATCCCCCCGACGTGGCGGGATGGAAGGCGTTTTATCAGAATCCGGATTTCTACCAATCATGGATAAACACAGCGACGCTTCCCTCCCGGGGCGGGTTCACCGATTCGCTGGTGAACGGTGTTCGGGCAGGGACGACGAGATTCAGCATAGACGTGCTCGCGTTCGTCAAAACCCTTCCCGACCCGGCCGATCCGTTCAAGATGCTGGACGGCCTGGCCTCCGAGGTGTCGCCGATCGCGCTGACGGCAAACCAGAAAGATTATTTGATGTACAGCGTGCTTGGCCTGACGCACACCGCGGAGTATGAGTGGACGCAGCGCTGGAATACGTATCTCCAGGATCCCACAACCCAAAACACGAATAACGTATTAACACCGCTGAATACGCTGATCAAGTTCATGCTCCGGATGGCTGAATTCCAGCTTGCCTGAGGGGAGATCCTGTCCAGTTGATCGGGAGAAGATGATGAATCGAAGAGAGTTTATCCGCCGCTCGGTGCCTGTTACGGCCATACCGTTCTTGCTGAACGGGTTCCCGATCAGGGCGTATGGCCGCGCGCCGTTCCTTGAAACGCTCGTGGCGGCAGCGAGCTCTACAGACAGAGTCCTGGTCCTCGTGCAGCTTGGGGGAGGGAATGACGGGATCAATACCGTTATTCCGCTCAACCAGGACTCTGCCTATATGAACGCGCGCCCCAACATTGCCATCCCGCTGAACGAAGTGCTCACACTCCGGGACGATGTCGGGCTGCATCCGGTCATGACGGGGATGAAGGACCTGTACGACCAGGGTAAACTTTCGATCGTCCAGGGAGTGGGTTACCCCAATCCCAACCTGTCGCATTTCAGGGCAACCGATATCTGGCTTACGGGCTCGGAATCGAATGTCACCCTCAGCTCCGGCTGGCTGGGACGGCATCTTGAGGAAGAATTCCCCGAGTATCCCGACGATCCGGTCATGCCCGATCCGCTGGCGATTCAGATCGGCGCCGTTGTGTCCTTCGGACTCCAGGGAAGCGCGCAATCCATGGGGATCGCCATCCAGAGTCCGGATACGTTCTATCAACTCGTGAGTGCCGGAAGTTCGGGGGGAACCGACACCGCTCCCGAGACGCCGGCAGGACGGGAACTGACGTACATCAGGAACGTGTCAATTCAGTCGCAGGCGTACGCGGGGCAGGTGAAGGCCGCGGCCGACAAGGCTGCCAATGTCTCGACACTCTGGCCGGCACAGGGACAGAACCCGCTCGCTGATCAGCTCAAGATCGTTTCGCGCCTGATCGCCGGCGGATTGAAGACCAGGGTGTACGTTGTGAACCTTGGAGGATTTGACAACCACTCTTCCCAGGTAGACGCGACCGATACGAAAATTGGCCTCCATGCAACACTGCTCGGTCGGCTCTCTGCCGCGATGATGGCCTTTCAGGATGACGTGCGGCTTCACGGGGTGGAGCATCGTGTGCTTGGGATGACCTTTTCTGAATTCGGCCGGCGGGTTCAGTCGAATGCGAGCCGGGGTACCGACCATGGAACTGCGGCGCCGATGTTTTTCTTCGGCCAGCCTGTCCTCCCCGGTGTGATAGGTTCGAATCCGAGTCTGACAGATCTCACCAACGGCAATCTCAAAATGCAGTATGATTTCCGCGCCTTGTACGCTTCAGTTCTCCAGCAATGGTTCGGTGTGAGCGATAACGACCTGCAGGGGATTCTCTACAAGGATTTCCTCCAGATCCCCATTATCCAACCGGGCGTGGCGGTGAATGTCGAAGACGATCCCGCGCTTCCGTCCGAGTACCGGCTCTACGCAAACTATCCGAACCCGTTCAATCCTTCAACGACCATTGCCTATGAACTCCCCCGTCAGGGGAACGTCTCGTTGCGTGTCTATGATATGATGGGACGCGAGGTCGCTTTGGTGGTCGATGAACATCAATCGGCCGGAAGGCACCAGGTGACGTTTCACGCCAACGGGCTCCCTTCCGGCACCTATCTCTATCGGATCCAGTCGAACTCCTTCTCAGACCGGAAGAAGATGATGCTTTTGAAGTAGCAGT
Source organism: Bacteroidota bacterium (assembly GCA_040882165.1). Lineage (GTDB taxonomy): Bacteria > Bacteroidota > Ignavibacteria > UBA10030 > UBA10030 > UBA6688. Next base: position 7,282 of record JBBEBV010000278.1, on the reverse strand, counting down.
CTCTGATACATTATCCCGGGAGTCGTTGCTTGTCAACAGCACGACCTCTTTGCGCGATCCTTCCCTCTTCTCATGCTTTTTCCTATATTCCCTCCTCATAATTCCTCGAGATCCATCGTGCCTCCTGCTTCCCCGATACGCCGTACCATCTTCACTCCCGAAGGACTTCTGACCCCTCCTTTCCTCCGGTGGTTCGGGCGGCAGAAGAATGCCGTTCTGTTAGAGACAACAAGGGCCGAACAGAAGAACGACCGGACATACATATTTCTCGAGCCCACACAGATCATTCAAGCCCACACCCTCGATGAGGTGGGTACATGTCTTGAAGCCGTGGATGAAGCCCTGAAGCGTGGGTATCACGCTGCAGGGTATCTTGCGTATGAAGCCGGGTATGCATTTGAGCGAGCGGTAAGGTTTGAGACCCGGCTCCCGAATCCGTTGCTTTGGTTCGGTCTCTATGCGAAACCGGTTTGCATTGATATTGTCGCTCGCAGGGTGGAGTCGGGATTGTCGCTCCTGAAGAGCGTGTCCCTCTCTTCACGGCGACAGGCTCCGACCGATCTCCCCGCCTTCAAGCTCTCGCCCTCGGCGACAGAAAAGGACTACCGCGAAGCGTTTCGGACCATTCAGTCGTTTATTGCGAAAGGGGATACGTACCAGGTGAACCATACCTTCAAGGTGAGATTCCCCGTGAAGCAGGATGCAGCAACACTCTATGACCGGTTGCGAGGTTCTCAAAGGGTTGCCTATTCTGCCTGGATAAACGCCGGCGATGCGAGGATCCTTTCTTTTTCGCCCGAGATGTTCTTCCGCATGGAGGGGTCCAAAATTTTTCTGAAGCCGATGAAGGGAACAAGTCCGCGGGGAAGGACGACGGAGGAGGATCGCAAACTCCGTCAAGCATTGCTCCAATCGGAGAAAGACAAGGCCGAGAACCTCATGATTGTCGACCTCCTGCGCAACGATGTGGGGAGGGTTGCGAAGTCGGGAAGTGTATCCGTCCCGAAGTTTTTTGAGATCGAGAGGTACCAGACGGTTTTTCAAGCCACATCAACCATCAAGGCCATCTTACGGAAGGGGGTGGGCGTCCCCGAACTTATTCGAAGCCTCTTCCCCAGTGGTTCAGTGACGGGAGCGCCCAAGATCCGGACGATGCAGATCATCCGGGAGCTCGAACGGGAACCGCGCGGTGTGTATACCGGGAGCATCGGATTCTTCTCGCCGGAAGGGAAGGCGCGATTCAACGTTGCCATCCGAACGGCCGTTCTCGACAGGAAACATAAGCAGGGCGAAATGGGAATCGGGAGCGGCATCACGGCCGATTCCACGATGGAAGGGGAGTACGAAGAATGTCTGCTCAAGGCGAAGTTTCTGAACGGGTCGCCCCGGGAGTTCAGGTTGTTTGAAACCCTCAAATGGACAAAATCCCATGAGTGGTTCCTCTTGCCCCTCCATCTGCGTCGATTACAGGATTCGGCATCGTATTTTGATTTCAAGTTTGAGCGGTCCGCCATCCTGTCGGAAATGAAAAAGCTCGAGCGGGAACTACGAAGAGCGGCGAAACGAAAGGAAGCCATGCGGGTCAAGCTCCTTCTCGGTCGGTCGGGAAAGGTGGAATTCGAGTACGCACCCTTGAGCGATCTGCCCGCGCTTCCCCGGATCGGTATCGCGGAGGGGAGAACCGATTCCCGCGACGTTTCTTATTTTCATAAAACGACCCTGCGGCCGTTGTACGATGCGGAATTAAGCAAGGGGGTGAAACGGGGGTTGTTTGATGTTTTGTTTTTGAACGAGCGGGGCGAGTTGACCGAAGGGGCGCGGTCCAATGTGATTCTCAGGAGAGGGAACCAGTATGCCACTCCCCCAATTTCTTGCGGCGTGCTGAAGGGAACCTATCGCACCTTTCTTATGAACAACAAAACTTTTTTATTGGCGGAACGCATCTTGAAGCTCGACGACCTGTTGCGGGCGGATGATGTTTTTCTCTGTAACGCTCTCCGCGGGATGGTGAAGGTTGAAATTCATCCAATGTCTCAGTAGGTTTCCGAGAAGGGGACTCTCATGCCACAGTATTGGTTAGTCAAAACGGAACCGACGGTCTATTCCTATGCCGACCTTGTGAAGGAGAAAAAGACGGTCTGGTCGGGAGTTACCAACAACGCCGCGCTGAAGCATATGCGGTCGATGAGGAAGGGGGACCTGGCTTTCATCTATCACACCGGGGATGAGAAGTCTGTGGTTGGGGTTGCGGAGGTCGTGAAGGGACCGTACGCCGATCCTGCAGCCCGCGATCCAAAACTCGTTGTGATCGATCTCAAGCCGAAGGAGCCATTGAAGAACCCCGTGAGCCTGGCTGCGATCAAGGCCCACCAACAGTTTGCTGACTTTGCCCTTGTCCGGATTTCAAGGCTTTCCGTTATGCCGGTTGAAAAGCCGGTGTGGGACGCAATCTTTAGAATGAGCAAGTAATGTCGGCGCTCCGGACAGCCTATATTCGATTCAAGTCCTGGCTCCCCGCACCGTTGCGGGAGGCGTTAAGCGCGATCAATCAGCGCTTTTTCGCAAGGAAGACGGTTCAACGTAAGTACGGGGGATGGTTCGATGTGGATTGGCGGAAGAAGTTTCGTTCCCTTTCCGATGAGGAATGGCAACGGGCGTACGACGAAGCCTGGAAGCATCATGGAAACCGGTGCGTGGAAGAGACCGATGAGGAAATGATCCTTACTGCCCTGGGCGGTCCTGGGTCCGTGCTCGAAGTGGGGTGCGGTGCTGGAACCCTGGCAGTCCGGCTAGCAAACGAGGGGTTCCAGGTTACCGGACTCGATGTCAGTACTGAGGCATTGAGGCAGGCGGAAGAGCGGGCCAGGCGGGAGGGGCTCACGCTGGAATGGAAGCAAGGCTTCGTGGAGCATCTCCCGTTCCCGGATCAATCGTTCGATTATGTGACCTGCACCCACACGCTGGAACATGTGAAGGATTTGCAGAAATCGACCGCGGAGTTGCGGCGGGTCGCCCGCAGGAAAATCGTTGTTCTTACGCCGCAACAGAAGTTTCGACTGTACGCCGAGAATTATCATACCCAGTTTTTTGAAACACAAGAACAGCTCATCGAGGCGTTCGGTTTGAAAAACCATACATGCCGGGAAATCGACTGTATCGATCACCAGAACGAGTTCCAGGGGAAGGCTTTCCTGTACGTCGGCTTTCTTGAAGACAATCCCCATTGACCACGTACCAATCCTGAATGAGAAATCGACCATGACCACCAACCTTCCCCTCACTCATCCCCGCCCCGATGCCAACGAATTTATTCAAATCCTGATGGGAAAAAAACGCCCGGCCAGGGTTCCGCTTGTCGAATACATTGTCGATGATGTGGTGATGCGGCCGGTGGTGGAGGGTCTTCTTGGCAGACGATGGGTGGACTACGGAACCGACCGGAGCTCTCAGACAGCCTACCTGGATAATTTCATCGAATTCTGGTACCGACTCGGGTACGATTTCGTCCGCTACGAGCTGAGCCTCGAGTTCAGCGAGCTGAAACTGGTCATTCCCGATGCCGCTCCCGGCTCCACGAAACAACGCGGCTGGGCGGATGAGCACCGCGGGGCAATCACCAGTTGGGAGGAGTTCGAGCAAACGCGCTGGCCGAAGGTGGAGGAGTTCGATTTCTTCCCGTTCGAATATCTCAACAAGCATTTGCCGGAAGGCATGGGACTCATCAGCTCGCACGGCGGAGGCATCTTCGAGCATATCACCTGGATCATGTCGTTCGAAGGATTTTGTCATGCGCTGGTCCACGATCCGGAGCTCGTGAGGATTATTGCAGACAAACTCGGTGGGTCGATGGAGGCGTTCTACCGGCATTTGCTCGATCTCGACCGGCTGGTTGCCGTTTTTCCCGGTGATGATATGGGGTACAACGTTGGCACGCTCGTAGCGCCGAAGGATTTGAGGACGTACTTCCTCCCGTGGCACAAGAGGTTCGCTGCTATGGCTCACGACAAGAAACTTCCCTACTTCCTCCACTCCTGCGGCAATGTCGAACGGATCATGGATGATTTGATCAATGATGTCCGTATCGATGGAAAGCACTCCTACGAGGACAACATTATCCCTGTCCAGAATTTTCAGGCAAAGTACGGAGACAGGATCGCCGTCTTGGGGGGTATGGACCTCAACATCCTGGGGGCGGGAACGGAGGAAGCGGTGCGCAAACACACCCGCTTCCTGATCGAGACGTGCGGTGGCAGGGGAAGGTATGCCATTGGTTCGGGCAATTCGATCCCGAGCTACATCCCGCCCGCCAACTATCTTGCGATGGTCGATGAAGCAATGGCGCGTTCCCGGTCGCTTCACCTGAATTGATATGCGTGAACCGGGTTGTTGCCCCCAGGATCCCGACCCGATGCCTTAACCGACTGCCCGATGAAAACCTCCCACCCGAACCGGATTATCTGCCTGACCGAAGAAACCACGGAAACGCTCTACTTGCTGGGGTGCGGGGAGAGCATTGTCGGGATTTCAGGGTTCACCATCCGACCAAAGGAGGCGCGGCTCGAAAAGCCGAAGGTCTCCTCATTTCTGGATGCGAACTTTGAAAAGATCGTCGCTCTCCGACCGGATCTTGTGCTGGCGTTTTCCGACCTTCAGGCGGATATCGTTCGCGAACTTGTCTTGCGGGGTATTCAGGTGGTTTCGTTCAATCAGCGCAGTGTTGCCGAGATCCTCCAGATGATTCTGGTTCTGGGTGGAATTGTGGGGAAGCAACAGGAAGCTGAAAATCTCGTGGAACGGTTTGAACATCGCCTGGAAGGTGTGAAGCGTCAAGCGTCCGGCAGAGAGATTCAAACAGTGTACTTCGAAGAGTGGGGGGAGCCCCTGATTTCGGGGATCCGGTGGGTCAGCGAGTTGATTGAAATTGCGGGAGGGAAGGATTGCTTTCCGGAATTACGGCAGTACCATGATGCAAAGCACCGGATCGTTCATCCCGACGAAGTGGTGAAACGGAATCCGGATATCATCATCGGCTCATGGTGCGGCAAGCAGTTTAAGCGGGAGGAAGTGCTTCGCCGTCCGGGGTGGGAGGCGGTGAGCGCCGTAAAGAACAACCGGTTGTACGAAATCAAATCCTCCATCATTCTCCAACCCGGTCCGGCCGCCCTCACGGAAGGGCTGGATGCTCTGGTCGCCATTCTCCGGAAATAACTACTCCGGTGCTACTGGATCCGGTTCCCTTCTCAAATCCCAAGCGCTGTCAGAAGATTGTCAAACCGATGTTGATGCTCCTCCGCTTGCTTCTTCACAAGGGCGGAAAATTCAAGGGAGACCTCTCCTGCAGGAATCGTCCCTGTCGATTCGATCGCCTGCCGATACCATGTTGACCAGGCCTGAATAATTTCCTTCTCCTGTTTCTTCACGGCGGCCAGCATCTCTCTCCCCTGGACCTGTCCGTCGGCCAATTCGATCAGTGCAAGTTCCTCCAGACTTTTCATCCGAAGGATGGACGCTTCGACGACCGTGCGCAGGACCTGTCGCGCTGATTCCTCGGAGCTCACGGCGAGCATCACTGCCGCCGCGCCGACGCTGACGCCGGCATTCTTCATCTCGGCGGGACTGATATTCCCAATCACATCCATGCTGGAATGATAGGCAAAGTCCGGATAATGCCAGCTGAGAATCGCGGGGATGCCTTTCCACAGGAACGGATCGTGGTCGCTTCCTCCTTCCCAGACATTGTGTGCCGTCCTCCAACCAGATGTCCGTGACCGTTCCCGGACGATCGAGAGATAGAAATCGTTCAAATAACTCCCAAAGAGTTTCTCCCGGTCCCATGAGCCGGTTCCCCAGCCCGAATGCTGATCAGGGTAGCGAAACCAGATGGCAGAAGGGTCGGGCATGCGTTCCACGCGAAAGACGCCCCCGGTTTTTTCAGGATCACCCCCCACCATATCGAGCACGAAAGCGGCTTGAACCTTGTCAAGAGCCTCCTGGTGACTCCTCATCCAGAAGCCCGTTCCCTGGTATTCATCGACCCAGAGGAAGGTAAGGGTCCTGGCGGGCCGCTCGAGATCCCCCTCTTCGATTCCTTTTGAGAGGGACCGGAGAATTTCCAGCAGGGTTGCGGATCCGCTCGCGTTGTCGTTGGCCCCGGGCTTGTAATGGTCCAGGTGAGCAACGAGGACAACCCGTTCATCCGGTCTGGAGGTCCCGGGTATTTCGGCGACCAACGTCTTGATCGGGGCGAGCGCGAACGAGGTTTGTATTTCGATACGGACCTTCACCTGTTGATAGCTCATCATCGTAAGGAGCTCCTCCGCCGTTCTGCGGGAGATCTGAAGTCCGAACGATTTCTTTGTCGTGTCGTACGGGATGGAACCCTCTGCAATAAGATCGGGGTGCTGATCGGGAACATTGTGCGGGGGAACATGCGACGAAATGACTCCAAGGGCTCCCTTGCTCATGGCAATCCTGTAGACGCCGGCGGCCGGGGCGTCGCAAAGGACTATTGATCCCTCGACGTTCACCTGTTCGTAGTCGCTCTCTGAATCACCCCCTTTGACATGCACCAGTGGTGCGACACGATCCGTCGGGAAGGAATTTCGACAAAGAAGGAGGGGAGTCTGCGCATAGGAGTGCAGGATGCGTCGCTCGGGCATTTCGAGCGAAAGGACAGCATCCTGCGGGATCCAGACCTTCTGCCGGGGCATATCCTCCTGGACGAAGTAGTGCTTCGTGTTCCCCCTCTTCTGACCCTGTTGAAACCCCAATTGGGTCAACTCTGTTTCGATGAACCTGACGCACGTATCGAACTCCGGGCCGCCCCCAATCCGCCAGAACCGTGTAAAGAACTCGGCGGAGCGATAGGCCTGGTCCGCATCAAAGAGGCTCTCCAGAGTGTTAAGGTACCGGGTCGATTCCTGTGGCGGGCCTTGCGACTGGGGCGCGGAATTGCATGGCCCCTCTTGCACGAGGAACAACAGTATCAGGAATGTGAGACGAGCCAACAAAGTACTCCCTGATCATGGATGGGGATGAAAAATGCGGAGGGAACTTACAAAGAACTTCAGGGAGTTGCAATATTGCGAAGTGTGCCCGTTCATGGACTTCCGGGAGCGTCTCGTCGCAGATGCGTGGCATGTGTTGGGGAAAATTGTTACTTTTGCGCCATCACGTATCGAAAGGGTTTGCTTGCGCGTTGCGGCTGCTGTTCTTCTCTTTCTCATAACACTTCCTCAGGTCCTCCCGGCGCAGGGCGTTGATGTCCGGGGTGTTGTATCGG
>JBBEBV010000277.1:0-2888 GCA_040882165.1 Bacteroidota bacterium | reverse complement strand
TCTAGAGATGCGGGCGAAAAGTCCAGCACGATGTGGCATGGTTCTTGTAAGTTAATGGTGTTGAAACCAACATCCTCAATTTTTGAGAGAAATCATGCTCGGCAAACGATCGCCCCAAGGGAAATTGTTCACAGTTGAGAATCGTCTTCGCAAGAAAGTCGGCGAAGAGAGTTTTTATGTGTTCTTATCAGACCATCGTCACGAGCTGTTTCGTGATGAAGATTTTGCGATGCTGTATTGTTTAGACAATGGGCGAGAGAGCATTCCACCGAGTTTGTTAGCAACAGCCTTGATCTTGCAGACCTTCGACCGGGTTCCCGACCAAGAGGCGGCAGATCGTGCACAGTTCGACCAACGCTGGCAAGTGGCACTGGGTCTGAGCGATGAGGAAGTGCCATTTGTCAAAAGCACGTTATGTCTGTTTCGCAACCAACTGATCCTTCACAAAGAAGCGAAGCTAATCTTCCACAAAGGGATAGAGTATCTTCGGAAGCAGGGATTTGTGAAACGGCACAAAATCCGGCTTGCCTTGGACACCACCCCGATCTTCGGCAAAGGAGCGGTCGAAGACACGTTCAACATGCTCGCTGAAGGACTCCGCCAGGTATTGCATGTGCTGGCTGGGCTTGCCCTTCAGAAGCCGGAAGAGTTTGCACGTCTCCACGACTTCGGTCGATACGCCCAACCCAGTTTTAAGGGTACATGGTCGATCAATTGGGACAATGAGAAAGAACGTCAAACTGTCTTAGACAGTCTGGTTGCCGATTGCGGGCGCATACTGAGTATAGCACGTTCGACTCTCAAGGACTATCCTGCAGAGAGTCAGCAAGCCAACCAGATCCTCGAAGCGGTCGAGTTGCTCAGCAAGCTCCTGGCACAAGATGTTCGCCGTACTGATTCGGGAAAGGCCGAAATCATTGACGGTGTTGCCAAAGATCGCATTGTCTCAGTGCACGATCCCGAGATGCGCCACGGGCACAAGAACGCTACACAACGCTTCGATGGCTACAAGGCATCGCTGTCTGTCGAGACAGACAGTCAAGTCATTGCTGATATCGACGTGCTCCCCGGTAACGCACACGATAACACAAACGCTCCTGTGCTGGTGGCAGAGTCGGCGAAGAACCTTCACGCACCCGTCGAAGGTGTTCTGGGTGACGGTGCCTATGGAAGTGTTGAAGCGCGTCTTGATGCGCACGCCCAAGGATATGCCCTCACAGCACCCATGGGAGGGTTGCCACAGAACGGGCGGTTCACCAAAGATGACTTTGTGATCGATCTTAAGAACCAGACCGTCACCTGTCCTGCCGGGCAGATCTGCTCTACGGCCTATGAGCAACGTAGCACGACCAAGCGAGGCACAACCTTTAAAAACAAATGCTTCATGTTTTCAGTCGCACAGTGTGGCAGTTGTCCGTTGCGTTCTGGGTGCGTTCGACCAGATGCATCACGGCGAACAATCTCAGTGCATGAACATGAAGAGCTCTTGCAACAGGCGAAAGCATATCAAAGAACAGACGAGTATCGAACCATCTATCGGCAACGTGTCGTCGCTGAACATCGCATTGCTCGGCTTATACGACTCGGTGTGCGCAAGGCTCGGTACTTTGGATCAACGAAAGTGCTCTTTCAATTGGCAATGGCAGCAGCAGTGGCGAACCTCACTCTGTTCGTCGGTTCGCACATCACCGGTGCTCCTTTTGTGTTGTCTCTTCTATTCATGAGCATAATAACAGCCATTGGGCTCACGAGGATCACTTATAGGCGATTCCTGGCCGCCTGTGCAGCAGAGACCTCATCCTCAACTGCAATCACCCCACAAGAGGGGGTTGTCGCCCGCATCTCTAGCTTCTCTCTTTGACAGGAAGGAGGTGAACAACGCTCGACGTAGATGCAGTACTGCTCAGATTCATTTAACTAACACTTCATTCACAAGCAATAAGGAGCCGGACTATGAAACAATGTATCTATTTCCTGGCGCTCTTTGTGATTACAGCATTATCCGCTACGCCGACTCAACTGCTTGCGGATACCCTCGATGTCGCCGTGCTTCCTCCTGGAAATATCAACGCTGTGATCAATGGTGACACACTCGCTGGAGGAATAAGAGCGAATCCTGACCGGGTCTATCGACTCGCACGGGGTTCCCTGTATCAGGTAACCGAACCGATGAATATCATCGGCCCTATTCGGATTGTGGCTACCGACGGAACAAGCAGACCACCTGTGCTTGCCCCAGCGATTCTTTCTGATAATTCTTCACCAGGCACGTTCTTCTTCCTGCGAGGTAGTGGCTCCACCGTGGAAATGAGCGACGTGTATCTGCTCGCCGTACGGGCAGATCAAGCCGTCGTGGGGGGAATCACCGGTATTTTCATCCTCGCCGATAGTATGAACCTGAAATTGAGGCGCGTTGTCTTTGATGCGTTGAACTCAGGAATCCGTCTGACTGCACAGTGGAGCAAGATAGATGTGCAAGATTGCAATTTCAGAAATCACCAGAACACATTCTCGTGGTTTCACGGATTCCCGTTTTTCAGTAACGCCCCGAATGCTATGGATACAATCAAGTTCATTAACAATACGTTCTTTGCATGTGGCTCGTACATTTGGTCAATACGCGGATTTGACAGGTATTCAGTGTTTGAACATAACACGCTCGTTTACGGCATTGCAATGCCGTTCTTGATGCGACAAGGCTCTAACATGCGCATCCGGAATAACCTCTTCTATTCCATGCATGCGATGGGTGGAAATCCGGACCACGTGATCAACGGCTGGTTCCTCAATTATCCCGATACTGCATCAAGCAGCATTATTAGAGTAAGAGGAAGGGACACCCTAAGTAGATGGGCCAAGGACGTTTGGAAGGCGACAATTGTAGGTCC
>JBBEBV010000276.1:0-2890 GCA_040882165.1 Bacteroidota bacterium | reverse complement strand
AGTTATTCATTCCCCAAATGGCTCGATCATGTGCGCGAACTCGGCGCGAAAGGGGCCCTGACTCCCGCTCAAGTAGAGGAGGCTCATGATAATGCCGTCAAGTCCGTTATTACAGACCAGGAGATCGCGGGGGTCGATATCATCACGGATGGCGAGATACGCCGCGAGACGATGGTGTATTTCTTTTCCAAACGCATTCAAGGGTTCGATTTCGATCATCCCAAAATGATTCCCATCGGGGACCTCGATCCGTCGATCCAAATGCCCGATCCGGTTATCACGGAACAAGTACGATGGAAGCAAAGCCTGAACATGGACAAGCATTTCACCTTCCTCAAGGACCACGCGCGCGCGGGAACGAAGGTCTGTGTCACGGGACCCCAGATGCTTGCCAAACGCGCGACCAACGAATACTATAAAAGCGACAAAGAGTTGATTTTTGACCTGGCGGATATCCTCAACAAGGAACTGAAGGGTCTTGTTGCTGCCGGATGCGATTTCATCCAGATCGATGAGCCGGTGTGGGTGGGGTACCCGAAAGACATGCCCTGGCTGGTGGAGGCGTTCAACAAGCTGGTGGATGGAGTGAAGGCGAAGATCGCAGTGCACGTTTGCTACGGTAACTATCAATTGAAGAAGCTCTTCAAAGGGCAATATGCCGATCTCTTCCCCGCGCTTCTGGATGTCCACGCAAGCCAGATCTGCCTTGAGTTTGCAGTCTCGGACGGCATCGGGTTGGAACTGTTCAAACAATACAAGACCGATAAGGAAGTGGCCGTGGGCGTTATCGATGTGAAGGATGAATCGGTCGAAACGCCGGATGTGGTGGCAAAAAGAATCCGCCAGGCTCTGGAGTTCATCCCCGCCGAGCGGATGGTGATAGTTCCGGATTGCGGCATGAAGTTCATGCCGAGGGAACGGGCGTTTGGCAAATTGAAGGCGATGGTGGAAGGGACGAGGATTGTTCGTAAGGAACTCGGGGCGGCGTAAGGCGCTCCGTTGGAGCGGTTCCACAGAATGATGGGGACGCGGTGATGTACGGCCCATCGTTCCACAATAACGAAGGCATCGGGTGGTTCCAACGTTTCTGTGGCTTCGCAATTTGAGTGATTTCCTCGTCGGAAGCCTGCGGCACGCCCGGCATTTTGACCGGGGGGCGTTCATGCAGCAGTTGGCGCGGCAGGGATTCACCCATGTCACCATCAACGGTCTCGGCGTTCCCCGGCCGTTCGAATCAGGCCCGCCCGGGGATGTCTACTCGTGCTTCTATGATTACAGTCCCGACCTCGATCAGTTTGTTTCCAGCCCCTTGTTAAAAGGTTATTACCCCCGGACGTACCTGGACGCCAACCTGCACCTTCTCAAACAGCACGCAGCCCTGGCGCGGAAACACGGACTCATCCCGGGCCTGCACATTAATTCTCCCCGCTCGATGCCGGAAGCCTTCTGGCAAAAGTACGCGTTTCTCCGCGGAGCCCGCATCGACCACCCCCGTGAAAGTTTCCGCCCGCGGTACACGCTGGCCATGGCCCATCCCATCACACAAGAACACTACCGCGTATTGGTCCGGAACATCATGGCGGAGGTTCCGGAGATCGGCTTTATGCATCTCTGGACGAACGATAGCGGCGCGGGGTTTGAATTCGTCAGCTCGCTTTATGCCGGAAGGAACGGCGGCCCGTACCTGATCCGTGAATGGAAGAATGATCAGGATATTGCGCGTGCGGCGGGGAAGAACGTCCTGACGTACTATCATCTTCTCCGCGATGAAGCCCGGAAGGTCAATCCTGATTTTCGATTGGTCTGCGACCTGGGTCCGTTCGATGCGGAGCGGCCGACGATCATCGGGGGATTGGGAAATGGAATCGATGCGGGGCGATTCGGCTATTTTGAATTCGCCGATAAAAAAGAAGAACAGCAGCAACTGGAGGCTGTAGGGGCGCTTCGTCATGCGACACTCGATCTCGCGGCCGGCAATGTGATCGGGGCCCCTTTTCCGCGGTTGGTCTCCGAGCGTCTCCGGCAAGCGCGCACACAGGGGATCCGTCATGTCCTTGCCCATGTTGCGCCGAACTCTCTCGCTCCGTACGATATCAACGGGGAAGTGCTCCACTCCTTCCAACTCCAGGAGGGGAAGGATCTTGAAGCGGTCCTTGCTGATTGCGCGGAACGTTGGGTCGGAAAATCTCATGCAGGCGCGTTGATCCGTCTGTGGGACCTCTCCGATGCCGCGGTCCGTGGCCTTCCCCCGGGTGTTCCCTATGCAACCTTTGCCTTCCCATGGTTCAGGCTTTGGGTGCGCCCCTTCGCACCCAATATTGATGCGATCCCGGAATCCGAACGGGCTTACTATGAACGCTTTCTTGTTGCCACCTTCAACAACCCCAACCGGATCGATCTCAATAACGACATGATGTGGAATTTTCTTACCGTTGCGGAGGCGGAGGAGAAGCGGGACGTTCTCGATACGGCGACCCTGCGTCCATTGTCGGAAGCGATCACCGAATCCGCATCGCTTGTGCAAACCCTTGTGTCCGGTACTCAGGAACGGAAAGTGTTCCAGGATCAGCACGACCGGCTGGTGGCGATGCGCTGTTTTTATGCGACGCTCCGGAATTTGGTCGCCTGGATCGCGTCCGTTCATGGATATGGACAAACGTCCGATCCAGTCCTCAGGAAAACGTGCAAGGCTAGGGTGCAGGAACTGATCGACCATGAGTTGGAAAACACCAAAACATTACTCACATTGTGGCAAACGAGCGGGACGGATTTCATGCCGGTCTCAACCATCGGAGAGACGGAACACTGCTACGGCGAAAACTTCGGCGAGCTTCTCCAGAAGAAAATAGCGCTGATGGAACGTCACCGTAACGATGAGCCGTTTGTTGAT
>JBBEBV010000275.1:17623-18803 GCA_040882165.1 Bacteroidota bacterium | reverse complement strand
GGTTCAACCGCCGCCCGTTTCGCGGCGGCAGGGGGAGCATCCGTCCTGATGCTTGAGAAAGACCGGGATGTCGGTTACCCTGTTCGATGCGGGGAGGCGGTGAGCCATGAAGGCGTGGTTCAGTTCATAGAACCTGATGACCGTTGGATCGCCGCCCGGTGCAATCGTTTTCGCCTTATCTCCCCCTCCGGACAGTCTGTGATTCCCCGGCTTGACGGCCTGGCCTATGTGCTTGAAAGGCGCATCTTCGACTATGAGCTCGCGAAACTCGCGGTGAAAGAGGGAGCTGAAGTTGTCACGAAGGCATACGTTTATGACCTGATGAGGAATAATGGGACCGTCGAAGGGGTGCGGGCGACCATCAAGGACCGAAAGGTTGAAATCAAGGGGAAGGTTGTCATTGGTGCCGATGGGGTCGAGAGCCGCGTTGGGAAATGGGCGGGGATCGACACTACCACCCATATCAGGGATATGGAGAGCTGCGCTCAGTTCACTCTCAGCGGTGTGAAGGTGGATGAGGATATTCTGGATTTTTATTTTGGCGAAGCGGTCGCGCCTGGAGGCTACCTCTGGGTCTTCCCGAAGGGGAAGGACTCGGCAAACGTCGGCATCGGCATCAGCGTCGAGCTCGCCAAACAAAAGTCGGCTGTCCGGTATCTCGAAGAATTTGTCGATCGGATGTATCCCCGCGCCGCGATCCTGACCCGGATTGCGGGGGGGGTGCCATGCGCTAAAACGTGCGATGAAGTGGTCAAGAATAATGTCTTGCTGGTCGGCGACGCTGCACACCAGGTGAACCCTGTTTCCGGCGGCGGGATCATCAGCGGCATGATCGGCGGGATGATCGCCGGACAGGTGGCCGCCGAGGCGGTGCAGAAGCACGACCTCGCCCATCTTGTTGAATATGGAAAACGGTGGCAGAAGCGTTTGGGATGGAGACACGAAGTCTTCTACAGGATCAAGGAAGCCATCTCGGATTTTTCCGATGAAACGCTGAATAACCTGTGCGAGAGCGGATCCAGGTTGCCCGACGAAAAAAGGACTGTCGGAGGGATTTTCCGGACCGCGCTCTGGAACAGGCCATCCATGTTGATTGATGTGGCAAAGGTCTTTATCTCCTGACCCCCGGGTGGCGCGCGTCTCTTCCGTGTTGATGGTGGTGCATGCTGGATGCCCGCCT
>JBBEBV010000275.1:0-17523 GCA_040882165.1 Bacteroidota bacterium | reverse complement strand
CCGGGTGGCGCGCGTCTCTTCCGTGTTGATGGTGGTGCATGCTGGATGCCCGCCTATCCCGCTTGAAAATCAGCGGGATGTCCCGCTCCTTAGGATTCCGTCCACCAAGCGGGATTCAAAAGGCGGAACACAAGACGCAAAATCCGCGGGCATGACAAAAGAAAGGGAGAGGTCATTCCCGCCTGCGGGCCGCCCGGCCTACGTAGCCAAAGGCTACTTCGGCGGAGTAGGCAACCGCCCTTGCACCACCACCCGCTTTTTCCTTCCTTGCGACTGTAACCACCTTCCCTTATATTGCCCTTGCTGAACCGTCAAAACGAAGTGAAAGACAAGCAATTCCACAACATTCTCGTTGTCCGCACCGACCGGATCGGTGATGTCGTCCTTTCACTTCCCATGATTACGGCGCTCCGCAATTGTTTTCCCGCTGCCCGAAGATCGATGCTCCTTCGCAAGTACACACGGGAAATTGCGGATGGATATCAGGGGTTGGATTCGATTGTATTGTATGATGAAGGGGGGCGTGAGAAACAGTTCTTTGCCATGCTCTCCGAGTTACGGACCGAACGGTTCGATGTGGTCGTGGTATCCTATCCCACGTTTCGCCTCGCCCTGCTTGTCTTTCTTGCAGGCATTCCCCTCCGGGTGGGAACGGGCTACCGATGGTATTCGTTGTTCTTCAACAGAAAAGTCTACGAGCATCGACGAACGGCAGAGAAGCACGAACTTGAATACAATCTTTCACTGCTGAAGGTGCTCGGTTGTTCACCGGGGGGAAAACCATCCATCGCGCTTTCGGTTCCCGGATGGGCCGTTGAGAGGGCAAGGGAGGAACGAAGAGGATTGGGAATTGCAGATGACGACGTTGTGGTCGTCCTCCACCCTGGGAGCGGTGGTTCGGCGCGGGATTGGAGTCCTGAACATTTCGGGGGTCTCGCCAGGATTCTCTCTGACAAGGGATATCGCGTCGTCGTGACGGGGACCCGGAATGAGGAACAGCTTGTAAGAACGGTTGTTCAGAAATCGGGAAACACAGCGATTCCTCTTCGGAGGGAACTATCGTTGCTGGAATTGTCGGGGTTTCTGCAACTGGCCGGCCTTGTCGTGGCCAATTCCACCGGCCCCCTTCACATTGCCGCAGCTGTTGGAACACCCGTGATTGGATTGTATCCCCCGATTCCGGAATGCAGTCCAAAACGGTGGGGACCGTGGACGGAAAAGTGCATGGTGTTTGTCG
The DNA here is from genome assembly GCA_040882165.1 of Bacteroidota bacterium. Taxonomy (GTDB): domain Bacteria; phylum Bacteroidota; class Ignavibacteria; order UBA10030; family UBA10030; genus UBA6688. The sequence goes on along the minus strand of JBBEBV010000275.1, from coordinate 16,286 downwards.
CCGATCGTCAGTCGTGTCCCCGATGCAAGGGGGGACCTTGTCAGGGGAACGACTGTATGGACCAGATTGCTGAAAAGGATGTGGCAGAAGGGGCTCGCCGGCTCCTTCATGGAACGAAAGAGAAAGCGGTTTCGAATTTATGATGAGGTTCCTGGGGTGGTCGATACTGTGTTCTGCGTTCAGCTCCGTCGGTGCCGGACAGGATTCCGTCGCCGTCCGTGGGGGCGAAATTCCGTGGGAGGGCCAGGAGTCTGTTGACACAATCCGTACTGTTCCCCAGACGGCCTTCCGCGCAGGAGAACGGTTGGTGTTCGATGTCGGGTATTCGTTCATCACGGCCGGAGAAGCGGTGATGTCCATTCCCAAAATGGACACTGCCTTTGGCCGGGAATGCTATCAGGTTCTCTTCACGGTTCATTCCACCCCCTCCTTTTCATGGATTTACAAAGTCGATGATCGCTATGAAACGATTCTCGACAAGAAGGGGATCTTCCCGTGGCGCTTTTCTCAGAGGGTCCGTGAAGGAAAGTACAGCCGTGATTATGATGCGGTTCTCGACCAGGTCAACCATGTCGCGATCACCGAAAAGGGGAGGTTCCCCATCCCACCATACATCCAGGATGTTGTGTCGGCATTTTACTTTGTCCGGACCATGGATTTCTCCTCATCCCGGCCGGGTGAGCGAACCATCCTGTACAATTTTACCAAGGACACGACGTACACCCTCGCGGTCAAGTTTTTGGGGCGCCAGCAAATCAAAGTGGATGCCGGAACGTTTCGATGCGTGATCGTTGAGCCACTCATCCAGGAGGGGGGATTGTTCAAGAGCGAGGGGCGGGTGATCATCTGGCTCACCGACGATGAGCGAAAAATTCCTGTCAAGGTGAGTACGAAGGTGGTCGTCGGCTCCATTGATGCCGAGTTGCGCGAATATTCCGGTGTGGCTGGTCCCATACGGGCAAAACTAGAGTAGGCGGGTATGTCTCAATACAAACAGGTAAGCCTCGCACGGGTCAAGACCATCTCCATCAAGACCCGGAAGAGCAAGGTCTCTCCGAAGGATTTTGCGCGGGTCCTTCATCCCCATGCAGCCCGATTGACCGATTTTATCGATTCGCTCCCGAAGATCCTGGTCGGGAACGAACTCCGGGATCTGGTTGGCGATATCGTCCGCTCGCGCAAAAAGAACAAACCGGTCATTCTGATGATGGGCGCCCATGTGGTGAAGGTGGGATTGTCTCCCGTGATCATCGACCTTGTGCGGAGAGGGATCGTGACCCATGTTGCGATGAACAGCGCAGCCGCTATCCATGACGTCGAGACCGCGATGTGGGGACAGACTTCTGAGGATGTTTCGACTAACATCCTTGACGGCAGGTTCGGCATGGCCCGGGAGACCGGTGAATTCATCAACAAGGCTCTCGTCAAGGCGTTTGGCCAGTCCAATGAGGGCTATGGCGAGGTGTTGGCGAAGAAGATCATCGCCCAGAAGGGGAAATACGGGGAAGTCAGTATTCTTGCGTCGTGTTACCGACTCGGTGTTCCCGTCACGGTTCACGCCGCGATCGGAACCGACATCGTGCACCAACAGCCGACCATGGATGGTGCCGCGACCGGGGAATTGACCTTTCGCGACTTTAAGATCCTTACCCATTCGATCAGGGATTTGACGGGGGGCGGGGTGGTGTTGAATATCGGCTCAGCCGTCATTCTGCCTGAGGTTTTTCTGAAGGCGCTGACCGTTGCGCGAAACCTCGGCTCCAGGGTGCGGGGATTCTCCACCGCGAATTTCGATATGATCCGCCATTATCGTCCGCAGATGAATGTCGTGGAGCGTCCGACCCAGCCCAATGGAAGGGGTTACAGTTTCACGGGCCACCATGAGATCATGGTTCCGCTCCTCGCCGCGATGATCAAAGCCAGGCATCTGAAGGCATGACCGACACGAACCAGAGCATGTCGGAGCATCAGAACGATCCCGGGAGCGAAGAGTCATTTCTTGAGCGTTATAACGTCCCGACGGTGCTGTTTCTGGTCGGCTGCCTGTTCGTGGTCTTCGTGCTCTACCAGATCGTCGGCGGTACGGCCACCTACCTGATCGTCGGGTCAAAAGTCACCCGCGAGAACGTTCTGCTTCACCGCGTGTTCACCCTCGGCGGGCAGCTCTTCTTTATTCTTGTCCCTACCATCGTGTTCGCCTCCCTGATGAGCGTTCGGCTGGACAAGGTGTTTCTCTGGCGAATGCCGAAGGGGGGAGAAACGTTCTTCGCTGTCCTGAGCCTGTTGTTTCTGCAGCAGGTCTTTCAGACCTACATGATCCTGCAGGAGCGAATCCCGCTCCCGGAAGTATTCGATACCTTGCTCGCACCGATCAAAGAGCTCATGGACCAGACAGTGAGGGTTCTTGTCACCGCGGAGTCACTCCCGGAACTCGCCTTCGTTGTTTTGGTCGTAGCGATCGTTCCCTCCATCGTGGAAGAGCTGATGTTCCGGGGGTTGATCCAAACCGGACTGGAAAGGGTCGCTCAGCCAATCAGGGCTGCGGTGATCTCCGGATTAATTTTCGGGGCGTTCCATTTCAACCCGTTCGCACTTTTGCCGCTCATGGGCCTCGGGGTCTTCTTCGGCCTCTTGCGGATGCGATCCAGGAGCCTTGTCATCGCCATGACGATTCACTTCTTGAATAATGTTCTCGCCGTCATCGTGAGCTATTTCCGGATGGATGAGGATATGGTGCTTGGCGGCGGGAAGGCATCCGAAGCGTATCTCCCCGCCGTGTTCGGGCAACTGGGGCTGTTCGTCGGCTTGTTCCTGGTGGCGTTTTCTCTCTACTGGCGTTTCACCGCGTCAGTTAATGCAAACACGCGGAAGCCCGCATGACAGATTGTCCTCAATGTGGCGCAGTACTGATGGGAAATTCCTTTTCTTGCGATCAGTGCGGCACCATCGATCCACATTCCACCGTCTCATCCTCGATCGAGTGTGAAAACCATGTCGGACAACCGGCTGTGGCCGTCTGCAGTGTCTGCGGGAAACCGGTCTGTGGATGATGATATCCCCCAAACGAGTTCTTAAAGGAGAGTCAGCGTGACCAGCTCTGCGTTCGAGACTCTGCCCCGTCGGGTTGCGGTGGCTTTGCTAGCTATTCCGGTGATCGTCGCGGCAGCCATGGCAGGAGGGTATTGGTTCCTCGCCCTGGTGGCGTTCATCTCGGGACTGTCGTTGTATGAGTTTTACAGGCTTGCCGAGCGGAAAGGGGCGTTTCCACTGAAGGCGGTCGGATTGAGTGCGGGGTTCGTCGTCAACGCTGCCTTCATGTACGAACGTTTCCAGGTGGAGGTGTACGGTTTCTTCTCGGACAGGGGAATTCATCTCTCCATGTTTTCGCAACTGCAATTTCTCCTCGTTGTGCTGGTAGTGTTCTTGCTGGTGGTGCTTCTGGCGGAGCTGTTTCGGACGAAGGGGTCGCCTCTGTTCAACACTGCGTCCACGGTCCTGGGTGTCATGATTATTTCACTCTTCTATGGAACGCTGATCTCCACGCGCGAGCTGTTTCCGTACGGCTTTCCCGTCTATAAGTTCTTCGAGACCGGATTTGCGGATGACGTGCAACTCGCCATGATTCATCGGTGGGGAGGATATACGATCGTCTCACTGTTTGCGACGATCTGGATCTGCGACACAGCGGCTTATTTCGGTGGCGTGCGGTTTGGGAGGCATAAACTGTTCGAACGCGTCAGCCCCAGCAAAACATGGGAAGGAGCCGTCTTTGGTTTTGTGACTGCGATCCTGACGATGGTTGCTGCGAGGGAATTATTTCTGGAGTATCTGCGTTTGCAGGATGCGATCATCCTCGGACTTTTCGTCGGGTTGTTCGGCCAGCTGGGGGATCTTATCGAGTCCCGGTTTAAACGCGACTCCGCGGTGAAGGACTCTTCCGGTCTGATCCCCGGTCACGGCGGGTTCTACGACCGGTTCGACAGTCTGGTATTTGTATCCCCGTTTGTGTATCTTTACATCGACTTTGTGGTGCTCTCATAACCCGCTTCATTCTTTGGGGTTGAAGTGAGACCCTCAGGACGCGAGTATTTCCAGAACATCGAGGGCCCGAGCGGCGTGAACCAACGAGTGCCAACAATAAGCGTGATGACGATGGGGTGCTCAAAAAACCTCGTCGATAGCGAAGTCCTCCTTGGACAACTTGCCGGCAACAAGGTGCGGGTTGTGGAGGAAGGGGGTGATGCTGACATCGCGGTCATCAACACATGCGGCTTCATAGAGGCGGCGAAGCAGGAATCGATCGACACGATCCTTGAGGCGGTACGACGGAAACAGGAAGGGAAGTTGAAAAAAGTTGTCGTGATGGGTTGTCTGTCGGAACGGTTCGCAGCGGAGCTCAGGCGGGAAATTCCTGAAGTGGACGCCTACTTTGGATCCCACCACCTGAAAGAGGTCGTGAAGGAGCTTGGGATTGATTACAAGGTCGAGCTGCTGGGGGAACGGATGCTCACCACTCCCTCCCACTTCGCCTATATGAAGATTTCCGAGGGATGCGATAACCCCTGTTCCTTTTGTGCCATTCCCCTGATGCGCGGAGGACATCGGAGCAAACCTTTTGCTGAGATTGTCCACGAGGCGCGTCACCTTGCTTCCCGTGGCGTTAAGGAATTGATGGTGATCGGTCAGGACACGACCTATTATGGCCTCGATCTCCAGGGAGGGCGAACGCTGGATGCGCTGCTCGCGGAGCTTTCCGCCGTGGAGGGGATCGAGTGGATCCGGCTGCTGTATGCCTACCCGGCAAAGTTCCCCTTAAGCGTTCTGGATGTGTTCCGCGATCATCCCAAGCTCTGCCGCTACATGGACATCCCTGTCCAGCATGCCTCCGATGACGTGTTGAAGTCCATGCGGCGCGGTATTTCCAACCGGGCTCTGCGTGACCTGCTCCGCACCGTTCAGGAGTCGGTTCCGGGAATCGCGTTGCGCTCGACCCTGATTGTGGGATATCCCAACGAGACGGAGCGGGATTTTGAAGTGCTGTGTGATTTTGTCCGTGAGATGCGATTCCATCGGCTCGGAGTCTTCACCTATTCCCGGGAGGAGGGGACCTCCGCGTACGGCCTCGGGGATCCTGTTCCGTCTGAGGTAAAGGAGGAACGCCGTTCGATCATTATGCAGCTCCAGCAGGAAATTTCGGAAGAGCGCAACCGCGGGTTGATAGGCCAGACGGTCAAGGTGTTGCTCGATCGTGCCGAGGGGGAGCATCTCATAGGCCGGACTGAATGGGATGCACCGGAGATCGATCAGGAAGTCTATGTCAAAAACGATGGAGCTCTGAGGGTCGGTGATTTTTGTGACGCCAGGGTTGATGATGCAACAGAATACGATCTGTATGCAGAAGCGGTCTAGATTCCACCGGTGGGTGGGGGAAGGAAGGGTTCTCATGCAATTCTCGGTTCGGTTTCCCTGGAGGCTCTTGATGGTGGTGTTGATTGCTACTGTCGGTGCCGGTATTGCCCGGGGACAGGTGGAAATGCGGCGGGGAGTGGAAAAAGATCCTCCGACGTTCTTCTTCGATGCGATGTGTTATTCCTCCGATAAGGGGGACAAATCACGGATTGATGTGTACGTTCAAATCCCTCACACGGCGATCAAGTTTGCCAAGGAGGGGGATAATTTTTTCGGACGGTACGATGTGACCTTAAGCGCGTTCACGCCTTCCGAACAGCTCGTCCTCGAACAGAACTGGAGCAAGGATGTTCGCGTGGACAATTTTGTCAGGACGACGTCCAACCGGTTCTACAGTTTAACGCAAAGGAGTATCGATATCGACCCGGGCCAGTACCACTTGCTCATCCAGGTGCGTGATTTTGAATCGCAGAAGACCTCTGAGATTCGCCGGGCGCTTGTCGTTACGGATTTCAACAAAGACCCGCTCAGTATGAGTGATATCATGCTGGTGAACAGGCTCTCGACGGATGGCGAACGGAAGAGTATCGTGCCCATTGTTTCCGGCAATGTCGCCCAACAAACAGACGGATTTTTCACTTTTTTTGAAGTCTATAACCGCGCAAAGGCCGATTCCGTTGAATTAACGGTGAAGGTGCGATCGATGAAGAACGAGGAGGTTTTCCACCACGTTCAAGTCGAGGGGACGCCGGAGTATAAGAGCCAGTCCTTCGTGAAAATCGATCCGCTCAATCTCTCGACAGGGACCTACGTGTTGACGGTCGATGCGCGTCAGGTGCATCCGACCGAAGGCGATTCCAGCGAAGTGATTGCACAAACATCCCGGACATTTTCCGTCAGGACGGACGACCTGCCGGCTGCCGTGCTGGATTTAAGCAAAGCCGTCGACCAACTGCTGTATATTGCGCGCGATAACGAGTTACGGTACATTCGTGATGCCGAGGGTGAGGAGGAGAGGCGGCGCCGATTCGTTGAGTTCTGGTCCAAACGCGACCCCGATCCCCAGACCCCGAGAAACGAACTGATGGAGGAATACTACCTGCGCGTGGAGCATGCCAACAAGAGTTTCACCCACTACCTGGAGGGGTGGAGGACCGATATGGGCATGGTGTACATCCGGTTCGGTGCTCCGGAAAACGTCGAACGCCATCCGTTCGATCAAAATGCCAAACCGTACGAAGTATGGTACTATTACCAGTTGAACAGGCAGTTTGTCTTTGTCGATGAAACGGGATTCGGCGATTACCGCCTCCGATACCCGACCACCGATTTATGGGGGAGGATCCGCTGAACGTGGTGGACCGGTCGATAAAAGGAAAAGCCAGAGCGGTCATCGCGCCTGGCTTTTTCTGTTTCATGGTGTGCTCGATCCTGTGGGGTGGAACGGCCTTTTCGCAACAACCATCCTCCATTATTTCCGGTTTTCATCTGCAGGGGAATCGTGGACGGAGCGATGCAGAGGTCGTCTCGTGGTTGCAGCTCAGGGTGGGAGGCCCGTACGATGATTCCCTGCTTGCCTCCGACTTAAAAGTTATTGTCGCCCGTTATGCCCGGGAAGGGTATCTCGGTGCTGCCGTCGATTCGGTCACCCTACAACACGAAGAGGATGGCCGGAGCGTCGCGCTGACCTTTTTCATTGATGAGGGGAGGCTCGCGGTTGTGCGATCCCTGTCCATCGACGGAACGGCTGAACATCTGCCGCCAGCCTTCCGGAGATCGATGCACACGCGCGCGGGGGAACCGTTTCGCCAGCCTGCCCTGGAGGCCGACATTCAGACGCTGTTGAACTTCTATGAAGAACAGGGCTTCCCGTTTGCCGCGATTTCGGTGCACGCTCTTGACCTCGACGAGGGAGAGGAGGTCGATTCCGTCACGGTGATCCTGAAGCTGGTTGAGGGAAAGAGCGTTCGGTTGAGGGAGTTGCGTATCGAGGGGAACGAGACTACCGCATCACGCACCATCCTGAGGGAATCACGTTTCAAGGAGGGGGGAGTTTTTCGTGGGGAGGACCCGTTGCTGATTCAACGACGGCTGGAGAGAACGCAGCTTTTTTCCAGCGTCTCTCTCCCCGAGCTGTACATCAATGAAGATGGATCCGCCGGTCTCCTGGTCAAGGTGACCGAGGGGAGCTACAACCACTTCGATGGGATCGTCGGCTATATCCCTTCATCGCAGCCTGGGGAGCAGGGATTTCTAACAGGGCTGGTGCAGGTCCAGTTTCGCAACATTCTCGGCACTGGACGCAGATTCTCCACGCGATGGTCGCGTGAAGAGCGAGGGACGCAGGACATTCAGCTCCGTTACGTCGAGCCTTGGGTGGCATCCCTCCCGTTGAATCTCGAGGGAGATTTTGCCCAACGAAAACAGGATTCGATCTACGTCCGTCGCCAGTATGGCCTTGCAGCAGATTTGATGATCACGGAAGAATTTTCCGTCGGGGCGTCATTTTCACAAAGCAGCGTGGTCCCTTCGGAAGGACAGGGGGCGGGCCGCATCGCCGGAAGCAGGACAACAAGCGTTGGGTTGATCGTGTTCTACGATACCTGGAACGATCCGGTGACTCCCTCCAGCGGGGTTCGGTATCGGGCAGAGTACCACACCGGCTCCAAACGCACGGGGGGGATTGGACCGCTCCAGGGCGATCGCTCGGGTTCCACCCAAAGGGTACGATTGGATCTGGAGTACGTTGTTTCACCCTTCTCACGAGGGGTTGTGGCAACGTCCCTTTTTCTCCGCGAAATTCGTTCCGGTGACCTCGATCCCAGCGACCTTTACCGTCTTGGGGGAACAACCACGTTGCGCGGGTACCGTGAAGGGGAGTTTCTTGGGTCACGGCTTGCCTGGGTCAACGCGGAGTATCGGGTACTGGTTTCGCCCCGGTCTTTTGCGTTTGGGTTTGTCGATGCAGCATACATGATGACGCCGGATCGTCCGTCAGTCGGTTTGGTCCAGCATGAACAATCCAGGATCGGGTACGGCATCGGGATACGGCTTGATACCGCGCTGGGTCTCATCGGTGTCAGTCTCGCCCTGGGCGAAGGGGACACGTTCGGCACCGCGAAACTTCACTTCAGGCTGATCAATGAATTTTGAAGCAATAAGGGCCTATGGTCAATTGGTCCGCCCCATGAATGGGGCAATCGTTTTCGTTACGATTGCGATTGCGGCGCTCCTTGCCGGGGCGACGGAAAAGCAGGGGCTCTTCGTTCTGCTTGGTTCGCTGGCCGGAGTGTTGATTGCCGCGGGGGGGAATGCCGTCAATGACTACTTTGATGTGGCGATCGACAGGATCAACAGGCCCCATCGCCCGCTGGCGCGGGGAGCCGTCGGTCTGCAAGGTGCATGGTGGACCTGGCGGATTCTCTCGAGCCTTGGCGTGCTGGCGAGCGCCTATATCGGACCATATACTTTTGCGATCTCTCTTTTTTGGGTTGTCACGCTCTATTGGTACAGCAAGTCTTTGAAACGGACGGTCCTGTGGGGAAACCTGGTTGTTGCGTTGGCTACCGGACTTGCTTTGGTGTACGGAGGTTATGTGGTCGGGAATGTTCAACAAGTACTGATCCCCGCGCTCTTCGCCTTCCTGGTCAATTTTGCCCGGGAGTTAGTGAAGGATTCGGAGGATGTGGAAGGTGATGCCCGCGGCGGCGCGCGAACGATGGCGGTTCGCCATGGAGTGTCTGCAACTCTTGGAACGGCCAGCGTCGTGCTGGTCCTCCTGATTGCAGCAACGATCGTCCCCTATGCTGAAGGCGTGTATAACGCCGTCTATTTTATCGTGGTCTTGCCGGTCGACATTCTGTTGCTCTACGCCATTATTTCCATGTGGCAAACGCGAACCCCCAAGAGCCTTGCGCGTGTCAGCAGGTTGTTGAAGCTGAGTATGATGTTGGGGATCGTGGCCATTGCTCTCGGATCGTACCCATGGACATGAAAGAGGTCGAAATACCGCCCGAGCGCAATATGCTCTTCTTTGAACGACGGTATTGGAGCGAGGGGGTCAATATCATCGCAGGGGTTGATGAAGCCGGAAGGGGCCCCCTGGCGGGTCCCGTTGTTGCTGCTGCGGTCGTCTTCCCAAAGGAGGCGTATCTGGAGGGGGTCGATGATTCAAAAAAGCTTTCGGAGCACCGGCGTGAAGAGTTGTTCCCTTTGATCTGCGAACGGGCTCTCGCCGTCGGAATTGGTGTCGTGGACCACGAAGAAATCGACCGGATCAATATCTACCACGCATCGATCCTGGCCATGAGGAAGGCGATTGCCAAACTCTCCATGGTTCCTTCACTGGTTCTCGCAGATGGGAATAGTTTCAGACATGAGACGATCCGGTATGAAAATATTATCAAGGGAGATGCGCGATCGTTTACCATCGCCGCCGCATCCATCGTCGCGAAAGTAACGCGGGACAGTCTTATGCGAGAGTATGACAAACTCTTCCCGGCATATGGGTTTGCCCGGCATAAGGGATATGGAACAAGGCAGCATGTCGAAGCGATCCGACAGAACGGTTTGTGTGAGATCCACCGGCGGAGTTTCAAGGTTGCTGACCTGCAGGCTGAAAGGTCGGCAGTTGACTAAGGCCGGTCCATTCGCGAACTTTCAGAGTAAGGCGATCGTTTACCGTGATCACCCGGGGGATGTTTCGACAAACGAACCCACCCTTGATGGCCCGGCGGCGCCGCTCTCTCTTGTTGCTCACGCTGCACAACGGGACTGATCGCAGGGGATGAACAGGCGAAAGCAAGGAGCTGAGGGGGAGGCGCTCGCCGCCCGCTACCTGGAACAACAGGGATACACGATTCTTCAGCATAACTATCGGTATGGACGCGGGGAGATCGATCTCGTTGCACGCGAAGGGAATGAGCTGGTGTTCGTCGAGGTGAAATTGCGGCGCTCAACGCGCTTGGGTGATCCGGAGGAAGCGGTCACGCCGGCAAAACAGAATCAGATTCGCAGGGTTGCAGAAGGATATTACTACGAGCACCAGATCGAAAGGCAGACTTGCCGGTTCGACGTGGTGGCGATCACCTACAGGAATGGAACACCACACATCCGGTTACTACGGGACGCCTTTTCATGACAACGCACGAGATGGACCTTCTCGACAAGCACACGGCGATGTATACCGACTATTACCAGTTGACCATGGCGCAAGGCTATTTTCTCTCAGGCCGCGCGGACACCAGCAGCTGTTTCGATTATTTTTTCCGTGAAAACCCGTTCAACGGAGGATACACACTGTTTGCCGGCTTGAGCGATGTTCTGGAACTCATCGACGGGTATCATTTCGGAGTGGAGGACATCGAGTTTCTCAGGGAACAGGGATTCCGGGATGAATTCCTGCAGTTCCTCCGGACTTTCCGCTTCCGGGGTACGATTTACTCCGTCAGGGAAGGAGAGGTCGTCTTTCCGGTTGAACCGATCCTCCGCGTCGAGGGGACCATCATCGAGGGGCAGATCATTGAAACGCTGCTCCTGAACCTCATCAATTTTGAGTCCTTGATCGCGACGAAAGCATCACGCATCCGGACAGCCGCCGGGACCCGGCGGATTCTGGATTTTGGCTTACGCCGTGCCCAGGGGTTGGGGGGCATCCATGCGTCGAAGGCCGCAATTATCGGGGGAGTCGATGCGACATCGAACGTGTACACCGCGTTTCATTATGCCCTGGCGATGTCGGGAACGCAGGCGCATTCGTGGGTCCAGAGTTTCGATGATGAGCTTTCCGCTTTCCGTAAGTTTGCGGAGATTTATCCCGATAGGTGTTCGCTGCTCGTCGACACCTATAATACTCTGAAGAGTGGCGTCCCCAATGCCATCATCGTTGCAAAGGAGTTGGAAGCAAGAGGCCACCGGCTCCTGGCGATCAGGCTGGACAGCGGAGATCTTGCCTATTTGAGCAAGCACGCGCGCGCGATGATGGATGAGGCGGGGCTGCAGTATGTGAAGATCGTGGTGTCCAATCAACTCGACGAATATGTCATTCGCAGTTTGCTGGTCGAGCAGGAAGCGCCGATTGATGTTTTCGGGGTCGGCACGCGGTTGGTTACCGGCCAGGCAAGTTCGGCTCTTGACGGCGTCTATAAACTCTCGATGAGCGGTGGAGAACCTCGATTGAAGTTCTCCGAAAACTATACCAAGCTCACGCTGCCGGGTGTCAAGAACGTCTTCCGGTCCACGAACGGGGACGGGCTGTTCTATGCCGATGCTGTCGCGCTGGTGGACGAGGCGTTGCCCGACACGATCCTGCACCCGCTCTTTCCGGAGCAACGCAGCAGTCTCCTGGAATGCTCCTCGGAACCGCTGCTCTACAAGGTGATGGAATCAGGAAGGATCGTTCTCGCACAATCGACCCTGGAGAGCGCCGCGTATGCGCGTGAGCGCCTTGCCCAGCTTGCCCCCGAGCATAAGCGCTTCGAATATCCCCATATTTATAAAGTGGGTATCACCCCGGCTCTCATGCATCTAAGGACAACGCTTGTGGAAGATTTCAAGAAGAAGTTTCAGCGATAGGAAGGGCCCCGTCCATGAAGGGATTATTGATTGTCGATGTTCAAATTGACTTTTGTCCCGGCGGAGCGCTCGCCGTGCCGGAAGGGGATGCGGTGGTGCCGGTGATCAATCGGCTGATGGGGGAGTACGCTGTCATCGTCGCCTCGAAAGATTGGCATCCGCGTCATACGGTCCATTTTCAGAAGTGGCCGGTGCATTGCGTGCAGGGGACGAGCGGGGCCGAGTTTCATCCCGGGCTCCGGAGCGACAAAATCCAACAGGTGTTTCTCAAAGGGACCGGGAATGCCGATGACGGGTATTCAGCCTTTGAAGCGACCAATATCAATCTGGAGGCCTACCTCCGGTCCCGGGGCGTCACGGAACTGTATATCGCCGGTCTTGCGACCGATTACTGCGTTCGCGCCTCGGCCCTCGATGCGGCGAGCAGAGGATTTGCGACCCATGTGGTCACGGACGCGATCGCTGCCGTCAACGTTCAGGCGACCGATGGACAAAAGGCTCTGGAAGAAATGGGAAGGGCGGGAGTGCACCTTATTTCGGCGGGCGACCTGTTCGGAATAAAATAATGGGCCTCATTTGGGTTGCATTTCAAGGGTTTTCTTTCCAGTATAGGGCGGTTTAACCACTACATCGGAGGAATACAATGCTGAATGCGGCGCTGATAGGGGTCTTGGGAGCGGTTTGGTTTTATGCTATGTACAAACTGTACGGTGGGTTCATCGAACGGACGCTCGTCAAACCGAAGGATGCCAATCCCACGCCTGCAAACTCCATGAAGGATAATATCGATTTTGTCCCTTCTCCCCCCGCCCTGTTGTTCGGTCATCATTTTTCCTCTATTGCAGGGGCCGGACCGATCGTCGGTCCAATCCTTGCGTATTCTCTCTTCGGCTGGCTTCCCGCGCTTATCTGGATTCTTGTCGGCTCCGTCTTTATCGGGGCGGTGCATGACTATACGGCTCTCATGACTTCTGTCCGCAGCAAAGGGGTCTCGATTGCCGAGCTGGCGCAGCAGCATGTTTCCAACGCTGCACGATGGATATTTTCCGTCTTTCTCTGGCTGGCCCTTGTTCTCGTGATCGCGGTCTTTGCCGTGCTGACGGCTCAGACCCTCGCGGAGAAACCGGAGATTGTAGTTCCGACCCTCGGACTGATGGTCCTCGCCCTCTTGTTCGGTTTCTTCGTCTATCGTCGAAACCTGAACATCTGGGTTGGTACAGTCGTCGGACTCGCAGGGATGTTCGGGCTGATCCTCATCGGTGATTTCAATCCGATCCAGGCTAGTTTCGAATTCTGGTTGATATTTGCTTTCCTCTACTCCTTTGTTGCATCGATTATTCCCGTCTGGGTGCTGCTCCAGCCGCGCGATTATCTATCGATGTATATCCTTGTCATTGGTATCGGCCTTGCGTTTATCTCATTGCTGGTTCTGCAGCCCGAAGTGACCGGGCCGGCGTTCATCGGGATAAGCAGTAAGCAGGGTCCGATCTGGCCGATCCTGTTCATTACCGTGGCATGCGGAGCGGTCTCCGGCTTTCATTCCGTGGTGTCCAGTGGAACTTCCGCCAAACAACTTCGCAAAGAAAGTGATGGCAAAATCATAACCTTCGGTGGCATGTTGACGGAGGGGGCGCTGGCAATGATCGTCATCCTGCTGGTCTCGAGCGTTCTGTTCTGGGATCATGCGCCAACTTCCGATCTTTCCGGGTTCGTCTTCAGTACGCTTCTTGCTGAGAAGGGGGCCAACATCACATTTGGTACGGCGATGGGACGGGCGATGGAGAGTCTCGGTATTCCTCTTCAATATGGCATTGCGTTTGGCATCCTGATGCTGAATGCCTTCATCCTTACCACGCTCGATACGTGTGCGCGCCTGACGCGGTATATCGTCTCGGAATCGGTCGGAAAGAACGTGCCGTTCTTCAACAACAAGTATGTTGCGACGGCGATCGGCTTGATCGTTGCGTACCTCATAACCGCCGGCAATAGTTGGAGGGTTTTGTGGCCGGCCTTCGGCGCGACGAACCAAATGATTGCAGCGCTCTCACTTCTTGTCGTGACGGCCTACATGTTCGGGTACAAGCGTCCAACCAAGTATACGCTCATTCCCGGATTGTTCATGCTGGTAACGACGTTCGGAGCCCTGTGCTATCAATTGATATGGCAGTATATCCCTTCCGGGAACTATCTTCTGGCCGTGATCGCCATCGTTCTCATGGTGCTCGGCGTCGTGATCGCTGTGGAGGTCTATCGGCGGATGCAGCGCGCCGGACAGGTTGTTCCCCCCGAAGGGGGAATTGTGTTGGAGCAAGGATAGCATCGGAGGGCTGGCATGGAACCCAACGGGACCCGACCGTTGACCACCGAGGTATTTTACGATATTGAAACGCAGCGCTCCGCGGATGAAGTCGGTGGATGGGGGAATATTCATTTGATGCTCGTATCGGTAGCCGTTTCCTGGAGCGAGGAAGATGGGTACCGGCATTGGGATGAATCGGCAACCCCCGGCCTCATCGAATATCTCTCCCGGTACGATCGCATTATTAGCTTCAACGGCGACGGCTTCGATTCCCGCGTCTTAAGCCACTATGGCGATAATGCCGTCATTATGAAAAGATCCTTCGACGTCCTGACCGACCTCAAGCGCAGGCTGGGGCACAGGTTAAGCCTCGATTCGATTGCACAGGCGACGTTGGGAATGGGAAAGTCGGCGGACGGGCTTCAGGCAATACGATGGTGGAAGGAAGGCCGGACCGACCTGATCGCCGAGTATTGCCAGCGCGATGTAGAGGTGTTGATGAAGATTGTCGGTTTCGGTCGCAACAAGGGTTTTGTCAAGTACCAGGATAAATTCGGGACGGAAAAAACGGTGCCTGTTGAGTGGTAGTCCACTCTCTCATCAGTTTGGGATTTATCCTCAGGTGCCTGGAGTGCAGATCATGATGCGGCCCCAGATGAGTCCTGCTTCGCACCCTGCGGAGTTGTTCTGAAAGTTCTTAGTAACGCATCCACCTGCCAGAGAAGTTTCTTCTTCTCCACCCTCGGAGCGAAAATCGAAGCATCGAGCATGTAAATACGTTTTGTCCCTTCGTCATACAGAGTGTAGTTGATGAAGGGCCCGCCCCCCGTCTTATCGCTGAACCGCCAGTTTCCCCGCGTCTCGTAGGCAAACCGATCAAGGAAATTCACTTTCTCGATGGTAAGGTAGTAAGGCGCAATCTGGACGTACGCATTATTGTCCACCGTTTGCATGAATTGCTTTGTAAGGGAATCTCTGAGAGTGAGGACAAACCGGTCGGTCAGGATGGTGGGATCCGGGGCTTCGACCCAATGCACAAATATCCACCGCTCCATGTCGGCCGGGGTTGCCCGCCGGACCCAGAAGAACCGGGCATCCGCCGAATCGATCGCGACGTGGTAATCATGCTGGATGGTCATGGTCCAGTCGTAGCGCTCCTCCAACCTCGTTTCAATATCCTTCTTGTGGTAGCGGCGCTCCTCCGTCAGCGCCACCGCTTCCCGCTTCAAAACCATGTTCTGGAAGTAATACAAGAGATCGGCTGCATGGAGTTCCATCGATGCGTTCATGGAGGCAAGGTCCATACCGGTGAGAAACATCAACAACTGGTTTCGGGCGCGTGAATCGAATTTTGTGAAAAAGAACTCTTTTTGCTCCTCGACAAGGCTCCGAACCTTCGGGTCGAGCGAATTCCGGACATACTCCCCGACCTCGCCTTCCCCGTTGAGCGGTGCGAGAATGATCCGATTCTTGTGCTTCTCGAATTCGCCGAACTGGCTGAAACTCACTCTCCGGAGCGTGAACCACCGTTCGGGAATCGGAGTATAGACAGTATCCTCGAATACCCTCCGAAGTGGTCCCTCGAGCGAGGCCCACGTAAGACTGTCGGCAAAAACCATAATCTCGTCATCCTCGCCTGTCGCCGCGAGCTTGGGGAGTTCGCAGCCCGGGACGGACAGGGAAAGGAAGAGAAGGATCAGGAAAATTGGGAGTAGTTTGATCTTCATGGTAACCGGTCTCCGTGAATTTCAGGGAAGCGGGAGAAAGTGCACAATCGTCTTAAGAAAACTAGAAGCGGTCTCAAAAATCCCCCAAAAAAATAAATTGCCGCAAAAAGGCACAAGAAACACAAAATCTTCAAAGGTTTTCTTTTGTGAGTTTTGTGACTTTTTGTGGCCAATTCATTTTTGAGATGGGTTCTAAAGAACCTTATATAAATCGAGCCCGGGAAGCAGGAGGCTGTAGAGGCCCCACATCACACAACCAATGCTGAGCGGAACCGCAA
>JBBEBV010000274.1:1797-2897 GCA_040882165.1 Bacteroidota bacterium | reverse complement strand
TCGCATGGACACCCAGTGGGAAACATATGAAGTGTTCCATCAGTCACGCAGGGGTGAACCGCACAGCTATGTCGGCTCCGTCCACGCCCCCGACCCGCAAATGGCCCTGCAGCTTGCGCGTGATCAGTTCGCCCGCCGGCTCAAATGCGTCAGCCTTTGGGTCGTCCGCTCCGCCGATATCACGGGAACGGATTATCAAGACAACGATTTCTTTGCCCAGGTGACCGATAAGAGTTATCGTGATCCGAAGGCATTTGATGCTCCCGACAGGCTTCAACCGGAATGAGCCTTTCACTTCCCTCCCATATCCCCCGCGAAGCCTTTGTACGGTTTCTACTCGCCCAAGCGGACGACGAACTTGTTCTCGGTCACCGCGACTCGGAGTGGACAGGCCACGCGCCGATTCTCGAAGAGGACATCGCGTTTTCGAACATCGCTCAGGATGAAATCGGTCACTCGCTTGTCTGGTTGACGCTCCATGAACAATTGACCGGCCGGACTCCGGACGAGATGGGATTTGAACGGATCGCGTCTGAATTCCGATGCTGCCGGTTCGTGGAGTATCCGAAGGGCGATTTTGCCTATACCGTCGTGCGCCAGTACTTGTTCGATGTCGCAGAACAGGTCCGCCTGGAGTCGTTCCTCGAAAGTTCGTTCGCGCCGTTCAAGGACACCGCGGAGAAACTGCTCAGGGAGGAAATGTACCATTTGCTTCATTCCTCCTCATTGGTCGAGCGCCTGGGTGACGCGACGGATGAGAGCCATCGTCGCATGCAGGCTGCCGTGGATGCCGCTTTTCCCCAGTCGCTTGGTATGTTCGAACAACTCGAAGGAGAAGAGGGGCTGACGGAAGGTGGGGTTTTCCCGGGGAACCGGACCTTGCGATCCCGGTGGCTGAAGCGGGTGGTCCCGTTTTTGCGGAAGGTCTCTCTTGCTTTGCCCGTGAAGGGAGAGAACGAACATTGCACGATTCTGTGCCCGATCGACGATGGTGGACGGAAGGGGATGCACACGGCGCACCTGGACGATCTTATCAACGACATGCAGCAGGTCTATCGGCTCGCTCCCGGGCCGAATTGGTGAAGTAAAAGGAGGGTTGA
>JBBEBV010000274.1:0-1697 GCA_040882165.1 Bacteroidota bacterium | reverse complement strand
GTTGAGGTCGAGGAGATCCGGTTTATCGACGCAAAAGATGCGACCCTGTTATACGGTACGGGACATGTCGCTGGTGTGATTATGGTGCTCACCAAGCGCTGATTCCGGGGCGCCGACCATTGGTGCCTGTGCATTCGATCAAGAGGCAATTCTCTCTCACGGTAGTTACCCTGGAACAATCCCATGACTACGCTCATCATTGTCACTCTCGTTCTCTTTTTGTTCTTCCTCGGAATCCGGATCGTTCGCCCCACGCATCGCGGACTCGTGGAGCGCCTGGGGAAATATCACCGCTTCGCCCAGCCCGGGTTCCATTGGATTATCCCCGTGATTGACCGGATGTTTCAGATCGAAATCACCGAGCAAATGGTGGATGCCGAGCCGCAGGAGATTATCACCAACGACAACCTCAACGCCAGAGTCGATGCGCAAATCTATTTCAAGGTCAAGAGCGATGATGAGAACGTCAAGGCATCGCAATACAACGTCAGCAACTATCGGATCCAGATCGTGAATCTTGCGCGGACGACCCTGAGAAATATCATCGGAACGCTCACCCTCAAGTCGGCCAACAGCGAGCGGGGAAAAATCAATACGGAATTGCAGAGGACCCTCCGCGAGGAAACCGGGAAATGGGGGCTGGAGATCGTCCGGGCGGAGTTGAAGGAGATCGATCCCCCGAAAGACGTGCAGGAAACGATGAACAAGATCGTCAAGGCGGAGAATGAGAAACTTGCAGCCGTCGACTTCGCCACAGCGGCCGAGACCGTGGCGGATGGCACCAAGCGATCGGAGATCAAGAAAGCTGAGGGAATCAAGCGGGCCAACATTCTTGAGGCCGAAGGGGAAGCGGAAGCGATCCGCCTGGTCAATGAGGCGGCGGAGAAGTACTTCGTCGGCAATGCGCAGGTCCTGCGAAAACTGGAAGCGGTTGAGAAATCCCTCGCCCATAATGCAAAAGTCGTGATCCCCGGCAATACGGAATTGGTGAATGTCATCGGCGACCTTGCCGGCCTGGTTCCCATGAAAGGTGTCCAGAAGACGAAATGACAGGCAGGGAACAACCCATCAAGGAAATAAAAACTCCCCTGAGGGACGAGCAAGATGCACGGGTGTGGAATGCCCTTGCCGAAGTGCATGATCCGGAGATCCCCGTTCTGTCGCTTGTCGATCTGAAGATCATTCGGTCCGTGAAGGTGGATGGAGAGAACGTGCATGTTGTCATGACCCCGACCTTCTCCGGTTGCCCGGCGCTCAATGTTATGAAACAGGAGGTCGAGAACAGACTCATCGCCCTGGGGTTCACCCATGTGCAGGTCGAATTTACCTATTCCGAGCCTTGGAAAACGGACTTGCTGGAGGAATCGACACGGGAAAAACTGCGTGCGTTCGGCATTGCACCCCCCGTCCAACTGGTATTGCCTCAATCTCCCGAAGGAAGGAAAGCGAACCTCCAATACGCCCTCGAGCAACCGGTCCCGTGCCCGTTCTGCGGATCGGAGAATACGAAACTCGACAGTTTTTTTGGTGCAACGCTTTGCAAACAACTTTTTTTCTGTGATTCGTGTCATCAATCGTTCGATCGGTTTAAGCCTGTCTAACTCCATTCCCGTCCCCCGCAAGATCCTCATGCCTCTTCGCTGCCTGCTCCTGGGGATACTCAGCGCTGGTATGATGTTCCCCGCGAGTGCATCGTT
>JBBEBV010000273.1:0-2907 GCA_040882165.1 Bacteroidota bacterium | reverse complement strand
AAGAAGCACCCGAGACCCGGTCGGTTGACAATTACGTTCTCACCCTGCGCAAGAAGATCGAACCAGACCCCTCCTCCCCCAGACATATCCTTACGTTGCGCGGAGCGGGGTACAAGTTCGTTCGCTGATCCCTTTCTATGACATGGGATTGACCCTGATTTGACACAGTTTTGACACACGACCGGTGAAATCCCGCAACATTCGCTTCCACCCCGCCGTTAAACCTGAAAGATGGTTCACGTTCTTCATGGAGGAGGTATGAAGCGCATCCCTATTCTTCTTCTACTCTTGACCTGGCTCGTGCCGGCAACAGCTCTTCCACAAAGCGAGCAGATCGTCACTCGCACCTTCACGACTTTGCATGGTCTTCCCTTGAATCGCGTGCAGGCAATTCACCAGGACTCGTCGGGTACTTTATGGGTGGGAACGGCCGGCGGATTGAGAGTCCTGCATAACGGTCGGTTTCATACGTTGCACGACTTTCCCATGTGGGGAGAACGATTCAACGTTTCCATCCACGCCATTGTGCCGGGGCGATCGCGGCGTGATTTGTTTGTCGCCGGGTCCCACAGCGGGGCAACTGCATACCTCCACAGGTCGTATTCCCGCTTGCGCGAAGGTCTGAGTGAATTCTCTGTGGTGCCTGAAATTCCGAATCCCCGGCAGGAGACCGTCGAATTTCTTTCAACGCTTGAGTCATCTCGCGGCGAAGTCCTGTTTGGTTCTCGGAATAACGGTCTTTGGATTCGGAGCTCTTCAGTCAATCGCGCGGACAATTTTTCCTTCCGTGAAACTCCGCTTCGTCGCCTGCTTCCAGGTGCGTCGGTTACTTCCCTTGCAGAAACACCTTCCGGCGAAGTATGGATCGGAACAACGCGCGGCTTGTTCCGGTACATCGATACCACATTGACGGTTGCCCCGGTTGTACTCGCCACACTGAGTGGCGCGCACATCACGAGCCTGCACGTGGATTGGGACGGGGCCCTGTGGATAGGGACTGCGTCGCACGGCGTGACGCGCCTCCATGGCACCACGCGCGTGAGCTACAACAGCACGTCGGGGTTGTCTGAGAATCATGTCACGTCCATTGCTTCGGCCTCCAACGGCGACGTTTGGTTCGGTACGCTGTCCAAAGGCGTGGTCCGTCTTCGCCAAGGACTCTTCGCGCGGTTCAACACCCGGCACTCTTTACCCTCGGATTCAATCCTTTGCATGTATGCCGACAATGAAAATGTCGTCTGGGTTGGTACGCCCGAGGGCCTGACGAAAATACTCCCCCTCACGTACCATCGTTACACGGAAAGACACGGCATGCCTCCGGAGGGTTTCACATGTGGACTGAAATCCAGGAACGGCGCTCTCTGGTTCGGAGGCTATGGAACCCTCGCACGATTCGAAGGCGGAAAGCACATGTCCTGGCACGCTTCCGGAACCCTCGCCGGCAGACGATTCGAGTACATGCTTGAAGATTCTACCGGGGCGTTTTGGATCGCTACAGCACAAGGGGTGGTTCGGTTTGAACATGGAGCGTTTGCACTTCATCGCGACTCGCTGTTTTTTCGCTATGGAATTACCGACATGAAACTCGCTCCGAAATCCGGATTGTACCTGCTCACTGCAAGAACCATTAAACTCCTCCAGGATGGAATGTTTTATCATATCGCAGATTCCGAGCCCGGGGAATATTTTCTCTCCATGGAGCTGGATCGAGAAGGGAGGCTCTGGGCGCGTTCCAGCCATGGGATCACTCTTTTCATCCTCGATTCCGTTGTAACGCGCGTGCAATTTGAAGGGGGTCGTTTCGCGGGGACCTTGATCCCTACTCCTGACGGATTCGTCGATGTCTTCGAAAACGACCTTGGATTTATATCCAGCAGGGCTTTTCTGACCGGCACACTCTCCCCCGTAACACCGAACGGGTATCAACCGAAATATATCACGGGATTTCATTCCCGCGATGGAAATCGCTATTTGACTGATCGGGATGGCGTTCTCCGCCAGCGCCGGCTTCCTGATCCCAAGGTTGAACGCATTGTTCGAATGCGCATGGGCCCGGATCAGCAGCTCTTTGAGCGGCTCAATGGGGATCACCTTTTGGTGAATGAGGAGGGATTTACACTGTTTCATCCCAATTCCGGGACCGCATCACTACAGCTCATGTTTGACGAACTCTTTCTTCCGGAACTCCTGAAGGAGTATGGTCTTCATGGAATCCGGCGACTTGAACTCGTCTCCTCACTCGCGCGGAGGTCCCTTATTCTTGAAGATGCGACAGGATCGTTCTGGGTTGGATCGCCAGGCGGAGTTCAGGTGGTCTCGTCGCAAGAACCCGACCTCTGGTCTTCACGTGCGATCATTTCAGAAATCAGGGCCGGTGAAGAATCTTTTCTGCCGGGCTATTACACCCAATCTGCAGGTGGGTTGCCCACCGTAAATGCCCCTTTTCGTTGGTTCACTTCCCGCCGGTCTGGCGCGGTGGGCCACCTTCAAGGATTTACCGCGAAGGATCACCTGGTACTCCCCTCGTTTAGTAACGATCTCGAATTTCGATTTCATCTTTCCACCCACCGGAAAGAAATGGGAGTTCTTTACCAGTATCAGTTGGAGGGGGTGGATACGACCTGGTCCGAGTTTGGAATCGAGGAGACCGCCCGCTTCCTTAATGTCCCTCAGGGAACATATCGGTTTCATGTTCGAGCTGTGGGACCAGAGGGTCGTTTCTCGCTCGAACAGCAGGTTCAGGTATCCGTACTCATTCCATTCTGGAAAACAACATGGTTCTGGTTGTTGGGGTTGATAACGATTGCGTACGTCGCAGGGCGTTGGTATACCGCGCGCATGCTGGCCATGAGGGAAGAGCACGCCCGGATCACCAAGGAGGCGATCCAGCAAAGCGAATTAAAAATG
>JBBEBV010000272.1:0-2980 GCA_040882165.1 Bacteroidota bacterium | reverse complement strand
AAAAAAAGGAGGCTCTCGCGAGCCTCCTTTTGCGTTACCTCCTCCTCCATTTCCCTTACGGGATCGTAAACCTCGCTACTTTATTGTTCGCGAGCACCTTGTTCATATCGTGCAGGATCGTTGCCGTCGTTCCGGCGAGAGTGAAATTATCCATTTCGCTCCCGTTGGGAATGTAGGCCGGCACGACCACCGTTGAACCTGGTCCGGTTTTAGACATGGTGGGATTGGTTTCGAGATCGCGCGTCGAAACCGGCAACCGGATACCCAGATCGCTCATGCGCCTCCCTTCCAGGAAGAAGATTTCCTGACGGAGGAGGTGGAGCATCCAGAGGTGATCCGTCACCGTCACGAGCAGATCGACATCGGCATCGCTGATGCTGGTGTTGGAGATCTGTTTGATCGGTATGGTTGCTCCGCCGCGTGCCCTGACAAGTCCGACGCGCGGAACCGCATCCGCATCGGCTTTCACCAGCGTAGCGTCCGTCCGGGCCCGGTTGGTCCGGGGGTCGACATCACGGAAATTGACCACCGTGCGTCCGCCGGCCGTGCTCAACGCAAGGGCGATAGCATTCTTCATCTGTGTCTTCGCCCCCGCCAGGTTGTTGTCCGAAATTGCCGCCTCGGCAAGGATCAGGTACATCTCCTCCGCTTTCAGAACGGAGATGGGAGAGATCCCTGTAGCGTCGGTGTACTTTGGATCCAGAAAATCCAACCGCGCCAGAGGTTGCATATCGTTCAAGGCACGTGAAACGACGAAATTCCAGGCCACGTTGGTATTGGTCGCGGCGTCGAACGAGGCCGTGAACGCGTACGTGGTAGAGAGTCCCAACGCGGCGTTTGCGGCGCTGACAGCCTGCGCTTTATTCCCGCGTGCGTGGTAGGCGCGGGCGAGAGCGAATTGTGCTGCGTTCCGAATTGTCGCTGACGCCGAACTCCCGAGGGCCGCTGTCAGGTCGATGATCGCAGCATCAATGATCTCAGCAGACGTGCTGGGGCTGGCATTGGGAGCCAGGGGGGCGAACGCAAAGTTCTCGCCCAGCATCAGGGTTGCCACGCCCCGGTAGAAGCGCAGCTCGCCAATGCGGGCTGCCGCCCCCGTTTGATCCGGGTCCTTGGGCGCTACATTGTCGATTGCAAATGTTGCATAGGCCCGGAGGTTTTGGTGAGGCGTATAGACGCCCGGAAGCGTGAGGTCCGAGTACGTGATCGCCCGCGGGTTATCCGCACTCGGGGAGATGAAGGTAGCCACGTTGTCATAATTGTCCGAAACGACGTCGGTGAAATACGCGATGTTTTCGACCGTGTTGGTGAATTCATTGCGCACGCCCTGTAATGCGGCCTGAAGTGATCCGGCCTGCCCGATGAGGCTTGCATCCGTTACCTGGGGGTTCCGGACCTCCGTCGGGTCGATCAGTTCGCAGCTGCTGAGGATTGTCATTGCAAGCACCAGCATGATCATCGTCGGCGGATGAAACGCCCGGGGATGACCTTTCTTTATCATAGAGTGGAATTTCATAGTTGTTCTCCAAACAATAGGGTGATGGATCAACGTTCTTTGAGTTAGTCCTGCGAAACGCGCCATGGCTCAGAGAGAAATATCGAATCCAAAGCGATACTCGCGTGGAGCAGACAGTGTAAAGAAGTTGATGCCACCGACATCGAGACCGCGGCCGGCTGCCCGAACACCTGCAAGCTCCGGGTCCAACCGCGTGGACGGTGTAATGGAGAAGAGGTTCCGAACGCTCAGGTTGATACCGATCGAGCGGAATCCCCAGTTTTCATACCAAGCCGCCGGCAATTGGTAGCGTGCGGAGATTTCCCGCATCTTGAACCAATCGGCTTCTTCAATCCACACTTCGGAGGCGGTAGAGAAGTCATAGCCGGCAGGTACCTGCGTTGCCTCCGGGTACAATCCGCCAAAGAATCGAATCACCGCTCCGGTGTTGAGGATATAGGCCCCATAGGAATAATCCGCCAAGGCGTTAATGCGCAGATCGCGGAACAGGGTCAGCGAGGCGCTGACCGAACCGGTGTGTTTCGGTGTTGGGGATTTTCCGTGACTGATAACGTTTGCATCATACGCTCCCCCGCCCTCAGGCTTGGGAATGTTGAGTCGGAACACGCCGATTGGTTGTCCCTCCTCGACACGGAGCGGCAGGAACGCGAACCCGCCGATGCTGAACGGAGGGGTCCCGCCAAGGCTCTTCACCTTATTATCAAGGCTCGAGTAGGAAACCCGGACAGAGAGGTCGATATCCGGAGTGGAGATCGGCACGGCGTTCACCGAGACCTCCAGTCCTTTGTTCTCGATCTCCCCGACGTTGCGGAGTTGGGCGCCGTATCCGCTGGTGACCTGCTCGGCGACGGTGAAGAGGGCATCCTTCGTTAGTTCGGTGAAGTAGGTTACCTGGAGAGCAACTCTGTCGTCAAGGAATCCTGCGTCAAATCCGAACTCCATGGTTGTGGTTTTTTCCGGTTTCAGGTCCGGATCACCCGGATTGGCAAATGTCACAAGACCCACTCCGAGGAATCGGCCGGCATTGAACGTCCGGTCACGCGTGAAGGCGTTGGGGAATTTGCCGGTTTGTCCATACGAAGCACGCAGCTTGAAGGAATTCCAGTACTCCCCTAACGGCCAGAATGCTTCCTCTGCCAGGTTGTAGGCAACGCCAGCCTTGGGATATGATTGGAGTCCCGCGTCCTCCCCGAATGCGGAGTTCCCGTCGATTCGGAGACCGACATCGAGGAATATCCTGTCGAAGAGGCCGACGTTCTCATTGATGTAGAATCCACCGCTGAAAAGTTGCTGGTTGGATTCGCTCGCCGAGACCGTGGCGGCATTGTCGAAATCGTCGGTCCCGGGAACGGGGAAGTTCGAACCGGTCGCATTCGATTGACGGTCCTCCTCACGGAAACCCTGTACACCGACGGTGAGGGTGGAGGTGATATCCCCTTCTCTGGGGTACGAGAGCGTTGCCGC
>JBBEBV010000271.1:14707-19511 GCA_040882165.1 Bacteroidota bacterium | reverse complement strand
GGTTGAAAAAATCCCCCCACACCAGATCCTGATCCCCATCTCCGTCAACATCCCCAAACCCTATCCCCATCGCACCGTGCAAACTTGTCTCCATCGCTTCCGAGGCCCCCCTTCCCCGTTTGATTCCCGGCTTCACTTCTCCCGCAACTCCACCCAGTCCAATAATCGTTATCCCCTGGTACTTCTCCGTCACAAACCGGAACCGGAACTCCGTTGGTGTGCCGATGTTCTCATAGTACCAGATCGACCCAACCGAGTTCCCGGCAAAAAAATCATAATCTCCATCCCCATCCGGATCGGCAAACGCCGGGATGCTGATCTCCTCGCTGAGCATCACCGAGCCGCTACTATCCATGACTGTTTCGATCTCGAGAACAAACTGCGGGGCACCCGGAGTGCCGGTGTTTCTGTGGAAGCTCACCGTTGCACCGGTGCCATTGCAGAAGAGATCCTGATCCCCATCTCCATCAATATCAACAAACCGGAACCAGGAACCGACATTCAGATTCTGAAAATGAAACGAGGCAAGTGTAAATTCCGGAAGCGAAGCTGTTCCCGTGTTTTGGTAGAATACGAGGCGGTTGTCTTTGTCGAGAAGAAAGAGGTCCAATCTCCCGTCACCATCGATATCGACACATTGAAACACCGGACTGTCGATTCCGCCGGTAGAGGAGTTCGTGAGCGGGGTGCCATCCTTGATGATGAGATTTACTCCCAGGTCCTGTCGAAACGGTTGGGCAGAAAGATGGAAAGGGACCGCAAGTCCGACAAAGCACAGGAAGAGGCGTGCAGCAGCGCGGGAGTTCATGGGAGGAGAATCATTTGACGAACATCATCCGCTTTGTCATGGAATGATGGGGAGTCTTGAACGAGTAATAATAGACGCCGGAGGGGGATGAAGCGGGAGTCCATGGGACGGAATGATTTCCTGCGGAGAACCTCCCATTCACCAACCGCGCAACCTCCCGGCCAAAGAGGTCGTGGACTGTAAGAGTCACATGCGTTGCATGGGAAAGGTTAAAAGGGATTATTGTGGAAGGATTAAAAGGGTTCGGATGGTTTTGAAGCAACGCAAAAGCGATCGGGGGGTCAATGCTCCCTGTGGTCAACCTTGTCAACGTTACATCCATCGTTGTCGTTGCGTTCTCTCCAATAACAACCTCAATGGATTTGGGGCTGTATCCCGCTTTCTCGACCGATACGGAATAGGTTCCAACAGCATACCCCCAGAGAAATTGCCCAGTCGTGCCGGTCCAGCGCGTTTGCCCCGTTTCTTTGATCCGAAGAATGGCTCCAGGGACTGGTTGACCTGTCGAGCCGTCCGTGACCGTCCCTGTTACCTTCCCGATCTTCTGCCGGTCAAATCCAAATACATACAGCCCGGTCTGCATATCCGATACAAGGATCCGGCCCGAGGGGAGATAGGGGTAGGCACCCCACGCGCCGTCAAAGGTGATGGTGTTTACCGTGGGATAGGTATCGTAGTAGCCAGCTGTGGTCGGGTTGGACGGGTCGGAGATGTCGGCAACGAGAAACCCCGCTTTGTAGAAGGCTGTATAAGCGAAATCCCCTTTGACATATACATTGTGGATTGTCTCGCCAGGGCGCGGGTTCCATTCCCCCACCTTCGTTGACATCTCAAGATTTTGAACATCCCAGATCTTCAACGTCTTTGGCGTCGAGCCGATCTCATCCGTCGTGAGGGTATACTTCCCGTCGTCGGTCGTCCAGACGTTGTGCGTTCCAGCATCGACATATTCAATCGTCTTCAGCAATATGGGATTCTGCTTGTCGCTCACGCTAAGGATGCTCAGGCCAATTCCAAAGATCCCAGCGGCATAGAAACGATCGCCATGGACATACGAATCATGCACATAGTGGCCTGAGAAGACCCCCAGCTTCTGCGGCTGTTCCGGGTGCCTGACGCTGACGATCGCGGTCCCGCCAATCGGTGTTGCGTTGCCGCCGTTCAAATAGAGATATCCATCCGTCTCCCCGATGGTGTGAGTTCTGGAATACCCATCGAAAAGAAAATTTCCGACATACCGGATCGAGTTTGGCAGGCCGGAGAGATCAACGATCTGAACCCCCTCACCTCCTTCCGACACGATATAGAGGTAATGAAGGTACGTCTTGAACTCGCGATAGCTGTAGGAGGCTTGAGGACCGGGGAGGAATGCGACCTCATGGAGTGAGTCGGGAAGGAAGCTCAGGTCGACGACTGCCGTTCCGTTGAACGTCCCGATGATGCCGTACTCGCGCCCGTCCACGTCATAATAGCCCCAGACGCCCGAGTAGTAGGTGTTGCTCGGGTTCAGCTCGCGGTGCCCCTGGTAGTTGCCGAGAAGTTGGACGTTCTGGCTCATTTGGGCGTCCGCGGTGTAATTCACAAGAAGCGCCAGCATCACTGGGAAGAAGCTTCTTCGGCTCCGGTTCGTGACCTGGATTCCTTTCATCAGGTACGCCATCCTACTTGAGTACGATCATGCGTTTCATTTCCGAAAAATTACCGGCAACTAGCCTGTACAGATAGACTCCGGAAGGGAGATCGCGGGCGTCAAACGTGACGCTCTGCGCACCTGCAGGTCTCCTTCCGTTGACGAGCAACGCTATGTCCTGGCCCAGGATGTTCATCACCTTCAGGGAGACGAATTCCTCCCCGGGAAGCGTGAAACGAATGGTTGTCGACGGGTTGAAGGGGTTGGGATAGTTCTGATCGAGCGAAAACAGGGTGGGTACTCCCTCTCCCTCCACAGAGACCACGGGCGATAGGGTGATGTTGGTTGTGGTCGTGGCCCCTTCGGTCACGGTCACCGTCACCTCCTTCGGTTGAAAACCGGGAGCTTCGACCGTCGCTGAATATGTCCCCGGAGCATAGCCGAAGATATACTGGCCGTTGGAGCCGGTCCACCGGGTGATTGCAGCGTCTTTGAAATGTAGCAACACATCCACGATAACGGCGCCCGTGGATCCGTTCGTGACCGTACCGTTGACAATCCCCCTTTTATCGCCCGTATACCGAACCACATGGAGTCCCGTTTGCATGTCGGAAACGATCACCTTCCCGGACGGAAAATACGGGTCCGCTCCCCACGCACCGGCGTACGCGATCCCATTCCCTTGCGGATAAGTATCATAATAGCCGACAACTTGAGGGCTAATGGGGTTCGTCAAGTCCACAACACGAATTCCCGCTTGATACCATGCGACGAATGCCAGGTTGCCTTTGATGAAGACATTGTGGACTCGCGCCGTATCGGTTCCGAAAGTCGCTGCGACCTCGGCAACCTTGGTAGGATTTTCGATGTTCCGAATATCCCAAATCTTGAGTGTTTTTGGTGTCTTGCCGATTTCGTCCGTCGTGACCACGAAATTACGATCCTGTGTTGTCCATGCATTATGCGTCCCGTGATCGGGATACTGAAGAAGCTTGATGCGCGTCGGATTCGACTTGTTGCGGACATCGACGATATCAAGTCCGCCACCGGGATTAATCGCGGAAGCAAAAATGGTATCATTGCGAATGTGGGAGTCATGAATGTACGGTCCCGCATAGACCCCAGCCTTGACAGGATTCAATGGATCTCGCACATCCAGAATACGGATGCCGTTGTAGTTGCCTCCATTCAAGTACAGGTGGTTGCCGTTTACGCTGATGGAGTGAACGCGGGGAAAACTTGTTGGGACAGAATTCACGGTATCAGTCCAGACATACGTTTTGGCAAGAGTCGCGGAAGTCGGGAGGTTCGTCAGATCGATAATTTGGATACCCGCACTTGCCCCAGTCCCATTTTCCGTCACAACGTAAGCGTACTGTTTATACGTTTTCATCTCCCGCCAGTTTGAAGTCGGACCTGGAATGAACGACACCTCGCGCAGTGTGGGGGCATCGGTGATATCGATGATCGAGGTACCGGTCTGACACCCAAGGATTGCATACTCCCGCCCGTCAGGAGCGACGTACCCCCAACAAGCGGAGTACTGCCCCGTCAAGGCATGATCATTCTTATTGCCAAGATACTCCATGTTCAGATTTTGTTGTGAGACCGCGGAATATCCGATGAGAACAAGAAACAGTACAACACGTGCGCTGAGACGCATTTCCCCTCCTGTGGTGATGGAATGGTGATGGAATGGTGATGCTACATTATGGAACGATCGCTACCCCCGCCGCAAAAGCCCCCACCTCGATACGCTTGATGACCTGATTCGTCGCAACCTCGATCACCGCAACCATGCCCGGGGTCTTCAACCCTTCCACCGGATGGTGAGGTGCATCAGGACTGTTTACATTTTCGCATGCAACATAGACATATCTTCCATCCTTCGTCACGGCCACGCCATGTGGCTCGACGCCGACATCCTGAATTTTCATCAGCTCCGTGTTGTCACTCGTCCGGATGACCGAGACCGACCGTGAGGGGGATGCACCGGTTCCACGGTTGGCAACATACACAAAACCCCCATCCGGCGTGATATCGAGGATCAACGGGCTCGTTCCAACCGGAATGGCTTTGATCAGATTCCGGGTTTGCGTATCGAACACGCGCACTTCATTCGAATACCGGCAAGTCACGTATGCAGCCGCTCCATCGGGTGAAAAGACCATCTGGTATGGCCCGAACCGGGGCGCCCCGATCGGGAGATCCGGTACGGAGGGATCGACTTTGATGATCTCCGTCACGGACCGGGTCGCAACATCGATGATCGCAATGTTATCGGATTGCTCGTTCGTCGTCCAGAGCTGCAGTCCGTCGCGGCTCACTTGTGCCCCATGAACGGCGCGGACACGCTGGTCGGTGAT
>JBBEBV010000271.1:0-14607 GCA_040882165.1 Bacteroidota bacterium | reverse complement strand
GCTTCCGGAGGGGTTGAAGCGTTGTCCAGAGCGCCGACCGGCACCATCCGCATCAGCAATTGGGACTCGATGTCGATCACCGCCACTTCGTCATCCGCTTGGTTGGTCACATACACTTTCCCAAGGCGCGGGCGCTCTAACGGCGCGTCTCCGGCATCGTTCTTCGCCCCTTCGTCGATCCATCGTATCAGGAAACGAACTTCAGCCGGCGAGAGAGGCCTGTCCGGCGGCATCGGAGGATTGGCCACCGGAGCCACCGCCGCATCGCGGTTGACGTGAAAAATCAAGTGGCTCTTTCGGGAACGGAACGGGATGACCGAGGCCCCATGCTCCGAGCCTCTGAAAACGTTTTCCCAGGAATCGAGTTTCAGTCCGGCGGCAGCGCTTCCGGAGTTGTGGCAACCGCCCGACGAACAGCTCTGGTCAAACAACGGCTGGACATGCCTCGAGTACACGATGGTCCGGATGTTATCATAGTCGGGTGCGATCGGAAGGTCCTGCTGACAACCCAGGAGGGCAACTGCAGCAACGAGCGCGACGCTCCGGACCGGCGCAGAAAAATTCCTCATCCCCTATCGGCTCTTGGATGTGTAAAGTTTGAAGGTGGAGAGGAGAGAGGACCGGATCAGGGAACGTTCGACCCCTTCCGTCACCTGCACATCACCCACGCGCGTCGGAAGGACAAACCGCTTCTTTCCGCCGATCGATTTCTTGTCGTGACTCATAAGCTCGATCACTTTCGTCAGATCGAGCCTTTTTGCCCTGAATTTCAACGGCACGCGGCGGATCAAGCCGACGATCCGGTCATGCACATCCTGACCGATCATCCCCAACGCAAGCGCGATCGAACTCTCGGCGATCATCCCCAGCAACACAGCCTCGCCATGGTTCAGCACCCGGTAGTTGCCGGCAGCTTCCAGCGCGTGGCCAACGGTATGGCCGTAGTTCAGAACGATGCGCATGCCGGATTCCTTCTCATCGCGCGAGGTGAGGTCCGCTTTTAACTCGGCGCACCGCGTCTGCACGCGCAGGACCGCGTCGACTTCAAGGGAAAGAACCCTGTCGATGTTTGTCTCGAGATCGTCGAACAAACCGGCATCGAGGATCACCCCGTATTTGATCACCTCCCCCAGCCCGCTGACGATCTCCCGGGCGGGAAGCGTCCGGAGACACACCATATCGCTCCAGACAAACTTGGGTTGGTGAAACGCGCCGATCATGTTTTTTCCCAGGGGGTGATTGACGGCAACCTTCCCGCCGATCGAGCTATCCACCTGGGCCAGAAGCGTGGTCGGGACCTGGATCAACGGCACTCCCCGTTGATACGTTGCAGCGATGAATCCTGCCAAATCCCCGATCACTCCACCTCCCAGGGCGATCACAGCCGATTTCCTGCCGACTCCCGCTTCCAGCATCCATGTAAAGACTGTGTTGGCCCGCTGGAGACTTTTTTGCCGTTCGCCGGGAGGGAGAATGAAGGATGTTACATCGAACTTGAAATGGCGGAGGTTCTTGAGAAGCGGTGCGAGATAGAGTGGGGCGACGTTCCTGTCCGTCAATACCACAACACGGTCTGGTATGCCATGTTGCCGGCAGGTGGGGGCGAGGGATGCGGTCATGCCGCTTCCCACATAGATCGGGTAACTTCGCTCGCCCAGGGCCACATCGATCTGGTGATGAATCAAGGAACCCTCTGATGTTGGGTGGGAACGGTCATGGTCCAGGTCAGAATTCAATCAACCCCCGCAGTTTGTGGACGATCTCGTCCACCGTTGTCCCCACCTTCACCTGATCAGTTTTGACGACGATATCCGCCTGAAGATAAAACTCTTCCCGGAGTTGAAGCAACTCCTGGATGCGTCCGCGCATCTTCTCCTCGGGGAGCTTTTCCCCCTGCCCATCCTTCAGCATCGGCCGGTCTGTCTTGAAATGAACGCGCTTCAGGATCTCCTCCGCCGAGAGCTGCAGGTAGATGATCATCCCGCTCTCCCGAATCAACCGAAAATTCTCGACATTCGCAATGGTGCCCCCGCCGAGGGAAACGACACAACGGTCGCGGACACAGATTTCCTTCAGCGTATTCCGCTCGATCGACCGGAAAGCCTCCTCACCGCTTTCGGCGAAGATATCCACAATCCGCTTTGTCGTCTTCCCTTCAATAATCTTATCGATGTCGAGAAAATCATACCCGAGCGTGTTTGCCAGAATGGGGCCGATCGTGCTCTTCCCGCTCCCCATGAATCCGGCCAGATAGATCAGATTTTTCTTAGGGGCTGTCTGGTCCATCGTCGTCCGCTGATCCTGTTCTTATACGGGTTTGATGCTCAATAAAAAAAGCGAAAGAACAAAGACGCTGTCATGCCTTTGCCTTCGCTTCTCGTTCGCCGGCAATCGACCTCAGAAGATATCGACAACAAGTCCGAAACTGAACGTGAGGCCGTTCACATTGATCCTGGATTTGAAGGGGTCATCGGGAAATGCCACAATGGTTCCGTTGTACTGGACGGTCGATTCATCGAACCGGCTTTCTGTCAGAATTTCCGGGTCGCGGAACCGCATCTCCCCTCTCATGGAAAACCGGGAGCTGACACGGTAATCGAAACTGCTTTCCACGTGGATGCCGTAACCAACGGCCTGCTTCAACTGCCGGGCATCGACCCGGGCAACTGAGAAGATACGCCTGCCAAGATAGGCGCCCAACCCTCCCCCCATTGCCAGGCGGACTTTCTCCGACCCGAGGGGAATAAACATGTTTAATCCAAGTTCAACGGGTATGATCTGAAAACCATCCGTCACCGGAAGGGTACGCGGGGGATTGCTCAGGGCAACAAGTTGGTTTTGCTCGTGAAGCTTGGAGAGGTATTCAATGGTGAGTGCGAAAAAATAGTTGTCCGCAAGATTCTGAAGCCGGACCTCGACGCCCCCCCCGTAGATGTTGTCAAAAATGTTGTGTTCGTTCCGAATTTCGGGAGTGGGGGAATCGGGGTTGTAAAACACCTTCGAGGTTGTGGTATAACTCCCTCTGAACGCCACACCGAGGAACCACTCGGAGGGCTGGGCCTGCACCATCCCTGCTGCTCCCAGCAACGCCATCACCAACACCGGGAATCGCCTCATAGCCATCCCCCCTTTTAACGGTTATCGGAAGAATCGGTCTCGATAGTCTTCGATTTCTGCTTTATCCCGCAGCGCCGTCAGCCATTCACTGAAGAGACGGTTTTGTTTTTCCTGCAGAAGTTGATCCCGCAACGTATTCCGGTCGTTTGAAAATTTGAGCGAATCAAACGGCGTCTTCGAGTTCAGTTTCACAATGTAATAACCACGGGCTCCTTCGAAAGGTTTCGAGAGATCCCCCGGGTTCAGGGCGAGGGCCGTCCCGATGAAGGCATAATCCCGACCGACCCCGAGAGGAGCTTCACCCGCCTTGAACGGACCCGACTTCTGGGCATTCACATTCTGAAGGGATTGCGCTGCCGGAAGGAGATCGGTTGAGGGGGTGAGGGTCGCGTAGAATGTGTTGACCCGCTCACGCAATTGATCCATTTTTTTCTTCCGGACCACCTGCGAACGAACGATCCCTTTGACGTCCTCCAGGGGCCGCACCCCTTCCTCACGGATCGCGGAGACCTTGAACACTGCCACGCCCCCGGCGACGGTCATCGGTGTGCTGATGGCGTTCAGTTTCCCGGTGAAGGCGAAATTCATGACGGCGTCGCTCACACCAAGGCCGGGAATAAATCCCCCCTTGGTAAATTCCGGGGTTTCCCGCACCTCATAGGCACTTAACTCTGCGGATTTTTCGAACCCCTCATCCTCTGCCAACACCGCGAAATCGTCCGCCCGCGCGTAGGCGAGGTCAATGCTGCGCGGGCTTGCTTTCACCTTCATGGAAAGCTGGACAACTTTCAGCTCTCGGCTGTCACGCCCCGTGACCTTGATAAGATGCCAGCCAAACTGGGTCCGAACGGGACCCACGACATCACCAACCCTTGCCCCGAACGCGGCTCGTTCAAAGGGAGCGACCCACCCCCCCCGTCCAGTCCACCCTAACTCTCCCCCCTGCGCTTTGTTGCTCACATCCTGGCTATGCTCCAGCGCGAGTGCTGCAAAGTCCGCCCCGCCGCGAACCTGCTGCAGGAGCGAGCGTGCTTTTTCAATTTGTGCAACGGAGTCGGGACCTGAAACGGCATTCAAGAGAATGTGGCTTGCGCGAACGAACTCCCCTTCACCTTTCCGTTCATCGAGGACCCTGATCAAATGGTATCCGTCAACATCGGCAACCGGTCCGACGACCGCCCCTTTCCTTGCCGAGAACGCAGCAGTCTCTCGTTGGCGGGTCAGTTCGCCATGCTTCACCCATTTCTCCTCGGGTGGGATTTCAGAATAGGACCTGGCGAGCTCCATAAAATCCATGCCGTTGTTCAACTGGTCGGTCAACCGATCCATTTCGGCAAGAACGATGGCGGAGTCTTCGCCTGTGGGGGCGAGGTTAAAAAGGACATATTTCAGCTTGCGGGCAGCGCGAACTTTGAACTCGTTCTGGGTCGTGTTGTAGTGGCGCTCGATATCACTGTCCGCCACGACGATCATGGAATCCGGCACCAGGCGGTTCGGATCGAAGAGAACGTAGTCCGCCTCCATCGTCACGTTTTGGTCGATGAAGCGTTGGCGCAACTCCCCGTCGGTGATGCGCATCGAGGCGAAGAGGATGCTCTGGAGTTTTTCAATCCGCCTCTGCCTCCGCAAGTCCCTTTCCACCTGGATCCATGCCTGGCTGTTTTGCGGATCTGCAACTGCCCGGTCGTAGGCCGCGCGGTTAAAAACCCCGAGTGAATCCTTGAACTGGTTTGCGATGGCTTCCGGCGGGTTCGATCCGAGGAGGATATCCCTGATTTCGTCGTCGGTCACGGTGATTCCCAAGCGCTCGAGCTCGAGTTCAATCAACGCCTGCTGGGTGACGCTGTTCCACACCTGCGAGCGGATCTGCTGTTCCGTCTGGTCGTCCGGGTCATTCCCCGTCTGTTGCCGGTAGGCTTCGGATTGTGCCCGCAGCAATTCTGAAAACTCGCGATAGGATATTTCGGTCCCGTCGACTGCGCCGATGACGTCGCCGCCTCCTCCGCGCTGCCGGTCACCGATATCCATCCCCCAATCGAGAACAATGTAGACGATAAAGAACACCGCGAAGATCGCGAAGGCCTTTGAAAGATTATTTCGTATTTGAGTCATTAACGGCATAAGAGAACCATCTCCTTGGACAACGTAAGAAAACGACCCAGCGGGTGAAATTCATGCAACGGGGTGCCCGCTTTGGAAAAACCGCGTTCGCGAAAAATGAGTGTAAATATAGACGCGAAACGCCTGAAAAGCAACGATTTTTTTATTGACTTTCGGAGCACATTCGAGTATATTTTGAGTCGCTTTTTGTCCATCGTTACCCGTCACACTACCTTCGCGGCGATGTTCCTCACACTTCTACCCGCACGCCCGGGGAAACGACCATCGATTCAGTTTGGAGAGTGATTTGTGAAAAACCAACTTTCAAGAATTATCCTGATCCTTGCTGCGGTCGCCTTGTCGCTGGTCTTTCTGTACCCGACATACGAAGACTACCGTCATCGGCAGAACATTCAGGCACTATCCGGTCCGGATAGCCTCATCTACTTCGAGCAAAATCAGGACGACATCCTTCAGGCGCGGCTGAACCGTATCAAACTCGGCCTCGACCTCCAGGGGGGCATGCGCGTGGTGCTCGAAGTGGATGTCCTCCAGCTCATGGATGATGTCGCCAAGAACAAGGACGACAACTTCCGATCCATCGTTGCCGAGGTGCGCGCCGAATCCGAGACCAACGACGAATCCGTCGTTCCGTTGTTCATCAGGAAATTTCAGGACCGGGGCATTCGCATGAGCCGATACTACGGCAATATCCGCGATAGCGATGAATTGATTGCCGCGTTCCTCGGGGATGAAACGGATAAGGCCATTGACCGCGCCATCGAGATCGTACGTAACCGTGTGGATCAGTACCGCGTTTCCGAGCCGAACATCCAGAAGCAGGGGGGGCGCCGCATTATCGTGGAGCTTCCCGGTGTCAAGGATGAACAGGAAGTTCGTCAACTACTCCGGGGAACGGCAAAACTGGAGTTTCGGCTGATGCGGGATCCCGATATTGCCTACCGGGTCATGCAATCCATCGACAACTTCCTTGTCGGCAAAGTGGCCGGCGACACGGCAAAACCCGCGGCGGACGCCAGGCCGCAGGTTCAAAAACCGCGTGACGCTCTGGCGGAACTTACCGGTGAAGCCTCCTCCGCAGCCTCGGATACATCGCAGGAGGGGAAATTCACACAGGAACACCCGTTTTTCACCTACGTCATTCCCGATCAGCGCAATTCCGGTGAGGGATATGTTGAAGAAAAGAACCGGGATCGGGTCATCCGGTTGCTCGCAAGGCCCGACATTCAACGCCTGATCCCCACCGATTTTGAATTTCTCTGGTCGGCAAAATCGTTCAGTTCCTCCGACGGGAAGAAGTTTTATACGCTCTATGCAACGAAGAAGACCCCCGAGCTTACGGGCGGGGTCATCGTCGATGCCCGGGCGAATGTCGACCCCGAGGATAACAGACCGATCGTGAATATGGAGATGAACAGCGAGGGATCGCGCGAATGGGCCCGTATTACGGGGGCAAATATCAACAAGCGTGTCGCCATCTCACTCGATAACGCGGTCTTTTCCGCCCCCACAGTCCAAAACAAAATTGTCGGCGGACGGTCCCGCATCACCGGAATGGAGAGTCCCGGCGAAGCCCGATTGCTGGAGATCGTCTTAAAGGCCGGCGCCCTTCCCGCACCGGTGGCCATTATTGAACAGCGGACCGTCGGACCATCACTGGGAGAGGATTCCATTCGCTCCGGGTTGTCTGCCACTGCTTACGCATTCATCTTCACCGTCCTCTTCATGATCCTGTACTACCGTAGCAGCGGATTGGTCGCCGACACGGCGTTGTTGTTTAACATTCTTTTCATTTTGGGCGTGCTCGCCGGATTCCAGGCAACCCTGACACTTCCCGGCATCGCCGGCATCATCCTGACCATCGGTATGGCGGTGGATGCCAACGTGCTGATCAATGAGCGCGTGCGGGAGGAACTCGCCGGCGGCAAAACGCTGCGCGCGGCAATCGAGGCGGGGTATGACAAGGCGTTCAGCGCCATCTTCGATTCGAATATTACAACCTTCCTGATCGGCATCATCCTGTATCAATTCGGGTCGGGACCGGTGCAGGGCTTTGCGTTGACACTGATGATTGGTATTGCGGCGACGATGTTCAGTGCCCTGCTTATCACGCGCGTCATTTTTAACCTGTTGACCGACCGCAACATCAGTCCAAGTTTCGGTTAAACAACTCTGATTCCATGAGGCCATGAATGCGTTTTTTTAAGAAGACCAATATCGATTTTCTCAAACCGCGCCGCACGATGTACCTGCTCTCCGCGTTCGTGATCGCTGCAGGAGTGGTTTCACTCTTTGTGAAAGGCATCGACTACGGGATCGACTTCCGCGGAGGAACCGAAATCGTGCTGCAGTTTGAACAACCTCTGGAGATCGGCGAACTCCGGACGGCTCTCGGCACGACGGGCATGAGCCAGAGCGAAATCAAGACATTCGGATCCGAGAACAACATCCTCATCCGTACGACCGAACAGGGCGAAGGA
Organism: Bacteroidota bacterium; assembly: GCA_040882165.1. Taxonomy (GTDB): domain Bacteria; phylum Bacteroidota; class Ignavibacteria; order UBA10030; family UBA10030; genus UBA6688. The sequence goes on along the minus strand of JBBEBV010000271.1, from coordinate 6,889 downwards.
CTGATCGTCGGGGACAGGATTAAAAATGCCATCCAGGAAGGCTTCCCTGATTCGAAATTCATCGTGCTCAAAGAGGACAAAATCGGACCGAAGATCGGCGAGGAACTCCGTCGCGACGCCTTGTACGCCGTCATCGCGGCTCTCGTCGTCATCCTCGGATATATCGCCATTCGATTCAAGTTCATCTACGGCGTGGGAGCGGTGGCAGCGCTCTTCCATGATGTGCTCGTCACACTTTCCGTCATGTCTCTCCTGGACGGCGTGTTCCCTCACCTGAATCTGGAAATCACGCAGGAAGTCGTCGCGGCCTTCCTCACCCTCGTCGGTGTCTCCGTGAACGACACCGTGGTCATCTTCGACCGCATCCGGGAAAACCTGAAAATCTACCGGACGATGTCCCTGGGTGAAGTGATCAATCGGAGTGTGAACGACACGCTGAACAGGACGATCATTACCAATGGCACTATCTTCATCGTCTTGTTGATCCTCCTGCTGGGCGGCGGCGAAGTCACGCGGGCATTTTCTTTTGCCCTCGTGGTAGGCACTATCGCCGGCACCTATTCGACCATCTATATCGCCAGTGCCATCGTTCTGGACTGGAGTTTGCGGAAGAAGAAGATTCCCGCATAATTTCTGTTGGATTTTCTCAGGAAACGCGCTATATTCGCCTGTAACTCAAGCACATCAGCAACAGAAGGAGCAGTGCATGCGACTCAAGATCAAGGATGTTAAAAGCGTTACGTTGATCGAGCTGAAGGGAAATGTGATGGGCGGACCCGATGCTTCCTCCCTGAATGAGGAACTGCATAAACTCATCGATGGGGGGAAGAAGAACATCGTGGTCGATCTGGGAGGTGTGAAGTTCATGAACAGCTCCGGTCTCGGCATGCTCATCGGCGCTCTCACCACCGTGCGGAATGCCGGCGGACAGTTGAAACTTGCCCGCGCATCGGAGAAAATCGAAAGCCTTCTGATCGTCACCAAGCTGATCACTGTCTTCGAACACTTCGAGAAGGTGGACGAGGCGATCGGCTCCTTCAAATAAACGACCACCTGTCCAGGAACTGTTCAAAGAGCGAATCACCCGATTCGCTCTTTGTCTTTACGGACTGACCGATGGGCTGAGCATGAAACGCATTATTCCCATTCTCCTTCTTCTCCTCACACTCTCCTGTGAACAACGCAGGATCGAAACGCCTCCGGACCGCGCGGCGATACAGGACGACCTCGGCAATTACGTCCCGATCGGGGATCAACCGGTCCGTATCGTTTCCCTCGCGCCGAATATCACCGAGATCCTGTTTGCCCTCGGCCTTGACCGGGAAATCGTTGGCGTCACCGAATACTGCAACGTGCCCGCGGCGGCAATGTCCAAGCCGAAAATCGGGGGACTGATGAACCCGAACATTGAACGAATCGTGGAATCGAATCCGGACCTTGTCGTCATGTCGACCTCGGGGAACATGAAGTCGGACTATGATAAACTCAGCGCACTCGGGCTGAGGGTGTTTGTCAGCAACCCTCAGAGCATCGAGGGGATCTTCAAGTCAATACACGACCTCGGTACCCTGACGGGAAAGAAAACGGCTGCAGACTCCCTGGTCTCCAGCCTTCAGGAAAAGAAACGGACACTCCTGAAACGCTTTGAACATCACCGACCGCGGCGCGTGTTGTTTCTTCTCTCCCTCAACCCGATCGTCGCCGTTGGCGAGGGGGCATTTCTCCAGGAGTTGGTGGAATTGGCGCGCGGAGAAAACATCGCCCGGGGTTCTTCCACCCCCTACCCCCAACTCAGCCGCGAGGAAATCTTCAATCGCAAACCGGAGGTCCTTCTTGCCACCCATGACGTGAGCGGGTCGGTCGACAATATTCTCACAGCCTATCCCGAATGGAAATCCCTGCCGGCCGTTCAATCCCATAACGTGGTGTTGCTCGATGCCGACCTTGTGACACGTCCCGGTCCCCGCATCATCGAAGCTCTTGAACTTCTCCTCGAGGCTATCCACGGCGACGGGAAATAAGATCCCTTCAGGCCGAGGTAGTGTCTCAGTTTCCATGGTTACAGAGAAAAGCTCTGTTCTGTGGATCTCCGTACCCTCAGTGTCCCTCCCTGCCTGCCGGCACCTGTCTACCGACAGGGAGAGGCGGGTGTGTAATGCCTTTTCTCCGAAACTGAGACACCACCCACTCCGACCGTCTCTTGCTTTTCATCCTCCGTTCCGATACATTCATCGGACCCAACAAGGAACCCACCTCTTTCCCTTTTATCATTTATGAAACAGGACAAATCCCTTTTCATCGCCGTTGCCGGCAATATTGGAGCGGGAAAATCTTCCCTCACGCGTCTGCTCGGCCAGCATTTCGGCTGGAAACCCTATTTCGAATCCGTGGAGGACAACCCGTACCTCTCCGATTTTTACGCGGATATGACCCGCTGGTCGTTTCATCTGCAGATTTACTTCCTTTCCAAACGGTTCAAACATCACAAGGAGATGACGGAATCCGGCCACTCCGTCATCCAGGATCGTTCGATTTATGAAGACGCGGAGATTTTTGCCCGGAACCTGTATGAAATCGGGAAGATGGATCAACGGGACTACGATAACTACGTGGCCTTGTACGAGGTGATGACCGGGTATCTCAAATCGCCGGATTTAATGATCTATCTTCGCGCCTCGGTTGATACCCTGGTGAACCAGATCACGAGACGGGGAAGGTCGTTTGAACAAAGCATTGAGCGCGGCTACCTTGAGCAACTGAACAAACATTACGAAAGCTGGATCGCACACTACACCAAGGGACCGCTGCTCGTGATCCAGAACGACAACCTCGACTTTGTAAACCGGGAGGGGGATTTACAGCAGGTGATCGAACGGGTGAAGAAAAGTTTGAATCTCCCGTAGTAACTACTCAGCGTGGTCTCATGCTCGTGGAATGCGACTTGTATATTCATCACGGAAGTCTGCAGTACAAAGCATCACCAGGCATAACATCCCTTCCCCTCCACGTTTTTTGTGTCCCGCTGACTTTTGGCGGGATTAGGGGAAGGCCAGGATGGGGTCTCGCTTTTTGGAAAAGCAGACCTCTCCCTAACCCTCTCCTAAAAGGAGAGGGAATTGTTGGGCTCTGTAGAAGGAGTCTGTGTTTTCCATACATCCAGTATTGAATACGCTGAGCAGTTACCTCCCATAAGCTATTCCCCTGTACAGACCAAAGGCGCCCGGGAAGGCGCCTTTGGTGAGCAATCACTGCCGAACCATCATGCGACGATGATCAGGGTGAGGGTTTCCCCGCAAGGATCCCGCTGTAGGCAGTCCGGTTCTTCAGAAGGGTCAATGCAACCCTGAGTGTCGGATCCTCCCGCAAGGAGGACTCGATGGCAAACCGGGGACCCTTGATCCGGCCGATGATCTCCTGCTTCAACGCCGATCGCAATTCCTTGTTGTACCGCTCAAACGCTCTCACTTTTTCCCCTTCCACCGCCTGGACCATCCGTTCAAACCCGTCGTGGAAAGAGGGACCGTACCGGGATTTTGAGGCGATCTCCCTGAGTTCACCCAGCTTGGCCTCGGCCTCCTCCTGATACGTAAACTCCTTCTCAAGCAGGAACTTCCCAAAATCTTTCAGGAGATCTGCCGATACGTCGAAATTTTCCGGCAGGGACTTGTTGCGCACGGCGTACTGGTTGGCAAACTTGAAGAACATAGCCTTCCGATGGAGTTCCTGAAGGAACTTGCCCTGGGGTTCCTCGGCCACTATCGAATCCGGGCGAATGCCCCCCGAGTCAAAAACTTTCCGGTTGTGCGACGTTCGGTACTCTTTCCGCAGACTATCAGGCTTCACGGTGAACACATCTCCCTTCGACCGGTGGAAATAGTCGATCTCCTGGATACTTCTGCCGCTGGGGGTGTAGTAGCGGCCTGAGGTGATCTTCAACGATGTGTTTTCTGAAAGCCTGGTGATGGTCTGGACAAGTCCTTTTCCGAAGGTGCGGGTGCCGACAATGACGCCCCGATCAAGATCCTGGATCGCACCGGCAACAATCTCGCTTGCGCTGGCACTGCCGCGATCCACCAGGACAGCCAACGCAGCATCCGGCAGGAGCGGTTTTTCGACGGAATAGTATTTTCTGTCCGCCTCGCTCTTGCGACCCCGCGTGGACACCACGAGGCTGCTTTCGGGAACGAACTTCGACACGACATCCACGGCAACATCGAGGAGCCCACCCGGATTATCCCTCAGGTCGAGCACCAGGCTCCGGATCGTCCCTTTTGCCTTGAGCTCCTTCAATGCATTCCGCACATCGTCTCCCGCCGTCCGCGAGAAACGTTCGAGGCGGATATAGCCGATCCCCTCTTCGAAAAAGCCGGCGTAGGAGACATTCCGTACGGGGATCTCTTCGCGCACGAGGACAAACTCGAGAGGCCCTGCTTCGCCTTCCCGCCCGATTTTCATCCTGAGCGTTGTCCCCGGCACCCCGCGGACAAGCAGCCGGACATCCTCCACGGGCATGGCCGTAATGGCGGTCCCGTCAATTTCGAGAATCCGGTCTCCCGGCTGTATTCCCTGCTTCGCGGCTGAATAACCCTCGAGGGGACTGATGACGGTCACGATCCCGTCGCGCAGCCCGATGGTTATTCCCACACCTGCGTATTTCCCGGTGGTGACCAGATCGATCTCATCGTTGTCCTTCTCGCCGATGTACACCGTATAGGGGTCGAGCGTCTTCAACATCCCGTCGATACCGGCCTTCATAAAGCGCTCGGGGTCTACTTCGTCGACATAATTGGTGGCGATCTCTTTATAGACCTTTCCGAACAAATCGATCCCGCGGTGAATCTTGAGAAACATTTCACTGTCGCTCACACCGTAGAAGCCGGTCAGAATCACGAATGAGACGAGGGATGTTGCGACCAGAAGGGCAACCTTGCCCTGCCACCGTTTTCCCTGCTTCCCAACCCGCCCAGCCTGTGGCCGTTCCTTCCGATCTTTCATAGACCTCCCTTAAGGTTTATACTTTCCGTGTTTTTGACGTTGACAATCTGAGAGCCTGAAACCTCTCCCATGCGATAGCGTGAAGTTCTTCGACGGGCTTCATGCCATCGAGCACCATAAACCTGTGTTCCTCTTCCGCCATCATCAAATATCCCTTTCTGACCTTCTCATAAAACTCACTTCCACTCGACTCCATCCTGTCTGCTGAAGAGCGTTGTTGCTTCATCCTCCGGCGCAGCTCCTCGAGCGGGATGTCAAAAAACAGTGTCAAATCCGGCACAAATCCTTGAGCGGCAACACGATTGATGGTTTTGATCTGCTCGACCGGCAAACCGCGTCCCCATCCCTGATACGCCGTCGTTGAATCATAGAACCGGTCACAGACCACAACAGTTCCTTTCCTCAACGCCGGTCCGATGACTTCATGGACCAACTGAGCCCGGCTGGCTGAAAAGAGGAGCAGTTCCGTAACCTCCCCCATCCCCGACGAAGAGGGATCAAGCAAGACCCGTCGTATGGTTTCCCCGATGGCCGTCCCCCCCGGATCGCGCTCGAGCAAAACGGGGTATCCTTCCGACCGGACGCGTTCTACGAACAGTTTCGCCTGCGTCGATTTACCTGAAAAATCGAGACCTTCGAACGTAATGAACATGAAGCCTGGATGATGGGTGCGATGATGGGACGCTGAGAAAGTAACTAAATTCGGTCATTGAAGCAATGCACTGCATCACGAGTCTCCCCCAGTCGGTTGCGGCTCGTTAGTTTTTTCACTACTTTTTCCATTGAATAAGAATGATACCACTCCTGACGGTTGCCCCCCTCCAACGCTTTTCTTCCCCCTTGCGGTCGTGAGCACTACTTTGTCAGCCAAAACCCCTCAGACGAAAAAGACACCCCCTTCATTTCCCGGCAAGGCGTCGAAAGAGACACTCGAAAGAGCGGAGCAGCGTCGCCTCGAGTCACGGAGCGAAGACACCACCCTCATCAAACGCGCCCTCGTCGGCGATCAGCGGGCATTCAAGAAGCTCCGGCAAAAATATCACGATGCCATTTATAACCTCATCTACCGGATGATCCGGGACAAGGATGAGGTGGAAGACCTGACCCAGGAGGCCTTTATCAAAGCCTTCCTTTCTCTCTCCAGCTTCAACGACGAGTATGCGTTCTCGACGTGGCTGTACAAGATCGCCACCAACAATTCCATCGACTACATCCGAAGAAAGAAACTCCAGACCTTTTCCATCGACAAACCCATTGCATCGAGTGAAAGCGACATGCACTTCGAGTTGCCCGATTCAACATACGAGCCGGATCAAAATATGATTGAAAGGCAGCGGAAAAGGCTTCTCGAAGATGCTATTAATTCTCTTCCTGCAAAGTATAGGCAAGTCATACACTTACGGCATGTAGAAGAGAAAGAATATCAAGAGATCGCTCAAATGTTAAAATTACCACTGGGGACGGTCAAAGCGCACATTTTCCGTGCCCGGGAAATGCTGAATAAGTATCTCCGGGATAAGCTTCGTCACTACTGACCGCCGTTGCTGCAACTCTTCCCTTGGAATTGCGTAAACAGGTTAAGGTTTATGTTCATTCCGGAATCCCATGCGATTGAAATTCCCACTTAAAATACTCGTCGCCTCGTCCTTTCTCGTCATTGGTCCGGCCATGGTCTTTGCAGCCTTTGCATTTGACCTGCTTCGACGCGAAGTGGTTCGGACCACCGAGAAATCCGTGGACGTGAAACTGGAAGCGGCATTCGGCAATGTGATTCTCAGCAAGGGTAATCCGGATAAAATTGTGGTTGCGGAATATTGGAGAACGGAAACAGAGAAACAGAAACTGCATTTGTATTACGATGTGCGCGGTGATCGCGGGAAGTTGCAGATTGAGA
>JBBEBV010000270.1:1372-3011 GCA_040882165.1 Bacteroidota bacterium | reverse complement strand
CCCGAAAGGGAGATGCGCGTGCCCGCCAGGGCGGTGACATCACCCACAAATTCATCCTGGATACGGGGCGGGAGCCTGGTATATTCGGGGAAATCGAGCCGCACCTGTAACGAGCGAAGAACCGGCCGGTCGAGAACGGTGAGTTTGAACCGTTCACTTTCCAGGTCTGCGACCTTCACAAAATACTCGGTGGAAGCCCGGAGGCTGTTGAAGGTCGATTGAAAGACGCCTCCGGTGTGGGATCGCAACCCGGTTTTCTCAAAGTTCGATTGTCCTTCCTGACGCCAGAGCAACTCGAGCGTAAGGTCGGAGAGATTTGTTGGCAGGGTGGTGCTGACATGGACACGTACTTCCACCGTTTCTCCCTTCACTACTTCTTTATTTCCCGGAAGCACTTCAAACGTGTAGAGCGCCGGCGCCGTGAACTCCTGATTGAAATGCAAAAGCCGGTGATAGGAATCAAGAAACGCTCCGGGGGAGGAGAGAAAGAGCAGCAGGGAACCGAGGCCGGTCAACGCGAAGAGTTTGAGGGAACGTTGCACCGGCGAAGCATCGACGGAGGTGGTAAAATCCACCCTGCTGATCGCCTCCGAGAGGTCCTGGAAGGAAGCCTCGATCAGCTCCGGAGAATAGGGGGAAGTCCCCGAAGAGGAGTCCCGGTGAAGCTGCAGCAGGTTGAGCAAGCGATCCTTGATCGTGGGGAAGTGTGTTCCGATATGGCCGGCGATTTCGAAATCGCCGTGGGCGCTCAGAACGCCCATGACCCGGAGTAGGGGTATAGCTGCGTGGCGTAGAAAGAGTGCGATCAGGATCAGGGATGAAAGAAAGAACAGGATGGTTCTTCCCGTGCTGTCGGGGCGGAGCATCGACTCAAGGAGCGCGGCAATGACGAGGACCAGGAGAAGGAACACGCCGAACACGAGAAAGCCCGATCGTCGTTCGACCTGTTGTTGAAGGGTCCGGACTCGGGCAAGGCGTTCCTGGATTTCGGTCAGTATTGAAGGTGAAGAAGAGCTCAAAATGGAATAAAGAGTTTGTGTTTTCTGTGCCTTTTTGTGGCCACTTGATCTTGGGAAAGGTTTTAACGACTCAACGCCCAAACCACGATATTCGTTCCGAACCGCAGAGCCTCCTGCCGTGTCGCCTCGGGGTTATTATGAATTTCCGGATCGGCCCACCCGTCGCTTGGGTTGGATTCATATGTATAATAAACCATAAGCCTTCCCTTCAGAAACAGACCGAACCCCTGGGCTGGTTTGCCGTCATGCTCATGAGTTTTCGGCACGCCGTCCGGGAAGCTAAAGTGGGAAGAATAAAGTCCATGACTATAGGGAAGCTCAGCCAGCTCCTGGTCCGGGAAGATCTTCTTCAGTTCCCGCCGGAGCGCTTTGTCCATGCCATAATCGTCATCGATATAGAGAAAGCCGCCATTCGACAGATAGGTACGGAGTTGTTGTGCCTCATAGTCGGAGAAGACCACGTTGCCATGCCCGGTCATAAAGAGCATCGGGTACGAAAAGAGTTTATCGCTGGAGAGTTCGACAAACTCATACCGGGGGTCCACATCGATGTTTGTCTGTTCCCCGACGAATCGAAGGAGGTTGACCTCGGCCGAAGGATCGTTGTACCAATCCCCGCC
>JBBEBV010000270.1:0-1272 GCA_040882165.1 Bacteroidota bacterium | reverse complement strand
AGTCCATGATCTTCCTGAGGAATGCAGGTTTATCCGGGTCCATCTTGTCGATCTTCTCGTCGTCGCTCCGATGCAAATCCCGCTGAGCGTTGACCGAGATGTCGATGCCCCTGCGGAGGAACGTCGGCTCGTCGAGCTTCTGCAGGTCGGTCGGTCCGGAAGGAATGCGGTCGATCAACTTCGACGCCGGCCTGGGCGGGGCTTTCACGCCAGTCGCCTTCTTGTTGAAGCCGGTGGCGATCACGGTGACCATGATCTCATCGGTGAGGTTCTCGTCCACGACAGTGCCGAGGATGACGTTCGCGTCGTCGCCCGCCGCATCGTGGATGATGCTTGTCGCCTCGTCGACCTCGACCAGCGTCATATTGCGTCCGCCGGTAATGTTGACAAGGATTCCCTGCGCGCCGGTAATGGAAACGCCATCGAGCAACGGGCTGGAGATTGCCTGGTTGGCAGCCTCGATCGCCCGGTTGTCCCCCTTGGCGATGCCGGATCCCATCAACGCATCCCCCATCTCCCGCATGATCGTGCGCACGTCGGCAAAATCCACATTGATCAGTCCGGGAACAGTGATCAACTCGGAGATACCGCGCGTGGCGTTGTACAATACCTGGTTGGCCAGCTCAAACGCTTCGATGAGCGGGGTGGTGCGGTCGATGATATCAAGCAGCTTCTGGTTCGGGATGGCGATGAGGGTGTCCACCTGCTTTTTCATCTCCTCGATGCCGAGGTCTGCCTGGGCCGCCCGTTTTTTGCCTTCACTGTTAAATGGCTTCGTGACGATGCCCACGACCAGCGCGCCCATGCTCTTGGCAATACTGGCAACCATCGGTGCGCCGCCGGTCCCCGTGCCGCCACCCATGCCGGCTGTGACGAAGACCATGTCGCTTCCCGCGATCATGCGGGCAATCTCGTCGCGGTCCTCTTCCACCGCCCGGTGCCCGATGGAGGGATCGGCCCCTGCACCGAGTCCACGGGTGAGGTTCTTGCCGACCTGGATTTTGTTCGGTGCCTGGTTGCGTTCCAGCGCCTGCAAATCGGTGTTGATGGCGATAAAATCAACGCCGATCAATCCCTTATCGATCATGCTGTTGACAGCGTTTGTTCCTCCGCCGCCAACGCCGACCACTCGAATTTTCGCCCCGCGGTTCGCCAACGTGTCGAGTTCTATCACGGTGCAGTCTCCTTTGATTATGGTGGGTGGGTTTGTTTGGGTTTATGAATTTCGGTTCGTACTCATGTGAAAATCGTTTTCAGATTGCAGAAAACAGA
>JBBEBV010000269.1:4099-19633 GCA_040882165.1 Bacteroidota bacterium | reverse complement strand
CGAAATAATTAAGAGGATGCTATGAACATTGATGATCTCCGTTGTGCCCATGCGTGCCGCAACAGTTGCGGCCTGCTCAACGAGGCGATGAGACGGGAGAACGAGATGGTGAAGTTCTACCAGCGTGTCGCCGCGTTGTGTGACTATCCCGATGTGGAACAATTCGTCGGTGAATTTGTGGAGGAGCGGAGCGGCGACGTGCTGAAGATCGTTCAGAAGCTCAACGAATTGCAGGCGCGCGGCCAGGCGTTGGACGGTGTGATGGCGAGTTACGATCCCGCCGGGGTTTGAAGGCCCTCCAGCCCATGCCGCAAAAACCCCTATCCCATCCCCCTCAGTCCTATCGCCTGCGCTCCGGCAATCAGATGATGGCAGAGGGGGCGCTCCAGGCAGGTTGCACGTTCTTTGCCGGGTACCCCATTACCCCCGCCACCGGCATCTTCAAAACCATGATCGACCTTCTCCCTGCAAGAGGGGGGATCGCCCTGAGCGCACCGGACGAGATCTCCGCCATCGCCTACTGTATTGGCGCGTCGATGCGCGGGTACAAAGCGATGACGGCCACATCGGGCCCCGGTTGGGCGCTGATGATCGAATCAGTGCAGTATGCCTTGATGACGGAAACACCGCTGGTTGTGGCGCTTGTCCAGAGATTGGGCCCGAGCACCGGTGGTGCAACGCAGGGAGCCCAGGGGGATGTTCTGCTCGCAGAATATTGTACGTCCGGCGGGTACACCCTTCCCGTTCTTTGTCCGACCGATGCCCGTGAGTGTTATGAGCTGACGATCCTCGCGTTCACCTGGTCGGAATTACTCCGAATCCCGGTCATTCTGCTGAGCGACAAAGAGACGGGTATGACCATCGAAAGTATCAATGATACGTCGCTCTCCCGCTCGACGTCTCAGAACCGCCCCGCGAATTTTGCGTTTCGGGATCTTGGCTCATACAACCGTGCCGATCGAAGAGGGACGTACTACTTCGATGTGCCTCACGAAATCCCCCCCTTCGCGCCGGTCGGGGGCGACCGGAAGGTCACGGCAACCGGTTCCGCCCATGACAAGCAGGGAAAGCTGCAGAAGAACTCGACGGAGACCCTCGACGTTCTCAAACATCTCGAACAAAAGATCCACTGGCGTCTCGACGATTTTGTTTCCGTTGTATCCGATCTCCAATCATCCGCCACCACCCTGGTGGTAAGTTATGGTGTGACCGCCCGCGCAGCCCGGAGCGCCGTGATCCAGGCCCGGAACGCCGGTGAACGGATTTCGCTGCTCGTGATCCATTCGTTGTTCCCCATCCCGGTGAAAAAACTGACCCACGCCCTTCAGGGGGTGGATACCGTTCTTGTTGCAGAAGAGAACATTTCGGGACTCTACCGCTCGGTCCTCGAGCGGTATTGTAAGGGAAAGAAGGTACGAGGTGTAAACAAGATCGGCTCCATGATCACTCCCGAAGAGATCCTGGTAGCACTGTTTGAGGAACCATGGCAACCGGCGTAACATCCGTCCTTCCCATCCATCCCACCTATTTGGTGGATGAGCCCCGCTTTCCATTTTGCAAGGGATGCGGGCACACCTCCGTGCTGCGAAGACTCAACGAAGCATTGGTGGAGTTGCAGATCCCTCCGCACCGGCTCGCGCTGGTGACGGATATCGGGTGTATAGGCCTCGCGGATGGGTTGTTCAAGGAGCTCCACACCGTCCATACGACCCATGGACGCTCAACGGCCTTTGCCACAGGGATCGCCCTCGCGGATTCGGTCCTCGACAAAGGCTCTCTGAAGACCGTCGTCCTCATCGGCGACGGCGGTGCGATGATCGGGCTCCAACATCTCGTCCATGCGGCGGTGCTGAATGTTGACGTGACCGTGATTATCTGTGATAATTTTGTGTACGGGATGACAGGGGGGCAGGGCTCCAGCGTGACGCCGGAATGCTTTGTCACTGCCACCACTCCTGCCGGGAATATCGTTCCACCCATCGACCTCTGTGCCATCCTCAAAGCGAGCCATGCCCCGTTCGTCGCGAGGACCCTTGCAACGGATCCGACGTTCCCGCAGTTGCTCCAACAGGCGATTGCATGGGAAGGATTCGCGGTGATTGAGGTTCTCGAACTGTGTACGGAGTTCGCTGTTCCTGCCAACAACCTGGACGGCCGCAAACTCAGAGATATTGCAGACCGGAATGGATGGACCCTCGGCGTTCTCGCCGATCGAAAGGATCGTAGTACGTTTGTAGAGCGGTGGAAGGAGGGGGTGGTGAAGGGGAACGGGGGGCAGGTGCCGGGAGACGAGATCCTTCGCCCGGTCGGAAAAGTTCCCATGTTGAAGCACGCGAAGAGCGTTATCCTCGCGGGGAGCGCGGGTGAGCGTGTGCAATCGTCCGCCGGACTTGTTTGCGGCGCCGCGGTCGCAGGGGGATTGTTCGTTTCCCAGAAGAACGACAACCCGGTGACGCAGGGATCAGGTTTCTCCGTTTCAGAGCTCTGGTTCAGTCCGGAAGAGATTGTGTTCACCGGCATTCAACGACCGGATATCGTCCTGATCACTTCGTCCGACGGGTTGAAGGATGTGCTCTCGCGTTCATTCCTGGACCGGCTTGACTCCTCCTCCGTCATCTATGTGGATGATTCCCTTCCCATGCAGGAGACCAAAGGGATTGTTCATCGGTTTCCCTTTCGCCGTGTGCTGGGGGCCAGGGAAGCAGCGCTCGGTGCGATGGTGTTTGCGGCGGTACGTCAGCACATCGTGAGTCCTGAGGGGCTTCAGGAGTTCTTGCGGAAGCACTACCGGGGTAACGTCGATGAACTCTTCGCACGGGTGGACTGCCTGCAGGAGACCCGCACAGAGGTGAGGGCATAAATCCCTCTCTGGATGGATTGTCAAAAACGGCAACAAATCCGGTGAGAACGCTGGAAAGTAAGAAACTCCCCCTCTTTTTTTGCAGGGACGGGAATTTCTGCATTCAGCCTGCTCCAGGGGCTGGCAAAATCGGTGAATCTCCTGCGGTGCCGAATGGTATGAAATTTGTTTGAGATAATATCTGAATTGAGCAACGGAACGGCTATGGAAGTGATCGAGCAGCAGGCCAGCCGGGTAGCATCTCTCACGCTGGAGTTGTTGGCGGGCTGTCAGGAGGAGGAGGAGCGTCTCGCGTCACGCTTCAATGCTTCCGTGTCGGAGATTCGGACGCTCCGGATGTTCCTGCATGAGCAACAACTGACAGTGAAGGCTTTGTTGGGAGGGATGGGGATCAGCGGGAGCCGGTTGTCGCGCATCCTTGAAAGTCTGGAAGAAAAAGGGCACGTGACGCGGTCGATTGATCCCGAGGATCGGCGAAGCATCGATGTCTGTCTTACGTCGAAAGGATCTGTTTTTGTCCGTACCCTGGAGGAACAATACCTCCAGGTTCACGAAAAACTGCTTGAGGATATACCGGAAAGTTTGCACGCCTCCCTCGCAGAGGGACTTGAACGAATGGTACACTCCCTGCGACGGTCGTCAGGGAAAACCTGAAGGCGCGTACCGGCTTGAACTGAGGCGCACGTTCACCTGCGCCATATGAAGAGTCTTACTCCCATCCGCTTGCTTTACCCCTCCTATGCAGGCGGGTGTCCCCCAGGCTGCCGTGTGTGGTGCACGGCAGCCTATTTTTTCTCTTAAGAAACCGTCGCCGGATTTTATTGGTTCTGGGAAGTACGGGCTCCTCGGAACAGGAAAATACTTTTGAATAAGGAAAGTCGCGTTGGCATAAGACTTGTCCCCTTCCAGAGAACAATCCCTTCCACTCTTCAAGAAAAGGCGAGCCTCATGAAAGCCCCCAAAACCATCCTGGTGCCAATCGATATGTCGGCGTACTCCCTCGTTGGCATTCAATACGCCCAGGAAATTGCCGAACTATTTGAAGCCGGCATCATCGTCCTCCAGGTGGATGATCATCATTTGAAGTCAACCGTTCCCACGGACTCGCAAGGGCGCCGGGAGACCATCACGAAAATGGTGCAGCATCTCCTTATTGACAACGACCTTGTTGCGCACTCGGTTCAGATCGAAGTTCGGGAAGGCTCGCCCGCCATCGAGATCGTCCGGGCCGCCCAGTCCCTGGGAGTGGATCTGATCGTGATGTCGTCTCATGGGAGAAGCGGATTGCGGCACATTCTGATGGGGAGCGTCGCGGAGAAAGTGGTCCGGCTGTCGAAAGTCCCTGTCTTAACCGTCAAGCCGCACGAGGTTCGGGAACTTATCGATATTACCGAAGAGGATATCGCGCACGACCTTCATGCGCCGATGTGATTGCTCCGCCCCGGGGGGCCGGACGGGTTTCGGGAAGGGTGGTCAGCGATTCTTTTTTGAAGAGGGATCGTCCGGGAGGGCGTAGAGTTTTAACCCGCGGAGTTGCGTGTTCAGCACTTCCTCTTGGAAGTAGGGGAGCCGTCTCAGTACTTCGGTCATCCGCTCGATGTTCTCCTGGACCTGCGCCGCATAGCGGCGGAACTCCTCCTCCGTCAGCTCGCCCGGCGTCGTGATCTTCGATATTGCCAGCTTCATGATCGCCATCGGGTTGTTCAACTCGTGGTGCACCGTCCTGATGATGGTGGTGATGGCGTCCAACCGCTGTTGAGTGATTTCCAGCCTTGCTCTTTCCTGCCGATACTGACGCTTCGCGAGTCCTGCGAAGATCGCTTTTTCGAGGACGTAGTGGTTGGAGAGTTCCAGCTTCGAGATAAAATCGTCCGCTCCCAACTTGAAGACGTCGTGAACCACCCTGTAATCCTGGGATCCGGAGATACAGACAACCACGGAATCCTCATCGACCGAGCGGATAGCTCTCAGGAACTCCAGACCGCTCTCCCCCGGAAGGAAGATATCGAGGAGGACGACATCGAACGAACCTGCTTGCTCCCAGGCTTTTAGGGCGTCCTCGGCGGATATCACGCTCGTGATCTGATAGTTGTAGTCGAGCGAGCCTTTCAGGATGTGCTGAAAGGAAAGCGCGATGGTCGGTTCATCTTCGACAATGAGCACGGTAGCAGTGGTCATACGGTCTCCGCAATCATGGTGAAGGCGGTTTTGCGGGCATCGAATAGATCTTCAGCCCGTGCAGCTTTTCGTTGAAAACCTCCTCGCGGACCTCGGGGAGGAGGCGCAGGACCGAGGCCATCCGGTCAATCCCCTCCTGGACCTGATCGAATGCCCGCCGGTATTCTTCCCGGCTGAGCCTCTCGGGTTCCGCCAGACGGGATAACGCGAGCTGGGAGATCGCCATCGGGTTGTTTAACTCGTGTTGCACCGTCCGAACAATGGTCAAGATGGCGTCCATCCGGTGCGACCCGATCTCGAGCTCGGCGATCCGCCTCTCGTACAGTTTCTTTTCGATCACCGCGGAGATCGTTTTTTCCAGAGCGAGGGTATTGTTGAGTTCTTCCTTCGCAACATAGTCGTCGGCCCCCGATTGCAGCAGTTGCTGCACGATCTTGTAGTCCTGACTGACCGAAATGCAAATGACCGGAGTTTCGTTTCCGCTCTCGCGAAGGGTTTTGAGAAACTCCCCGCCGTTGCGACCGGGAAGATAGTAGTCGAGGAGGATGACATCGAACCGCCCACCGTGGGCGACGATTTCGGCCCCTTCTTCCGCAGACGGCGCGTGCTGCACAGCGTACCGGTGCTCGGGTGCATTCCGGAGCGCATACTCCAGTGTCTGTACAAAGTTCGCTTCATCTTCGATAATCAAGACAGTTCGTATTGTCATCATTCCCCGGGGGTCGTGGTGCAAAGAAAATTCATACGATGCTCATATCCCTTTTAAGGCAATCGCGGCGATACCCCGCAGGTATAGAAAAAGCGACAGTCGATGATGTGCGCATCTCGAGTGCCGCTTAACGAACCGGACGTGACCGCCTGAAGCGAAGCGTTATCGCAGGGCTTGCTCCCAGTACACGGAATTCGTTCGCTGGTTGATCAACATCAGACGCTGGGGGACGATGGTGAACTTCGCCGATCCGCTCGTGCTGGTCTGCTGCAGTTCGACCTTGAACCGGATGCGAAAATACATTTTGGCTTCGTCTGCTTTCGCCGCCCGGGCCGTGTCGCGGTTCGCCCGCCAGCGGAAGTACGGGGAAAAGTTCAGGTAAATGGACGAGGTCCGATAACCCTTCGTGATCGAATCGGCCAGAGCGACATAGGGATTCCCCGGGACATCCGTAACAACCTGTGGAATATTATACGGAGCTTCCACGAGTGTGGGGGAGGTCACGTTATACACCTGCGTATCGGCGTTGTATTCGACCAGCCTGGCTTTGAACAGGACGCCGAGGACTCGCGTATCAAACTTCTTATCTTTCACATACCGTGTGATCTTACTGAGGTATTGCGAACGCGCATTGACTGCCCGCTTTTCGAACTCTGCCACGGTTTCAAATTCGAGTTTCGTTCCGACAATTTTTGCCAGACTGTCGGTTTCGTCTTTCAGGAACGACCAGCTCTCTTTGAGGATCGCGGTGAACTCTCCGGGCTCGAGGTTGTCTTCGGGAACGGCGGTGGTACCCTGTGCCTTGCTTTCTCCTGTCCCAATCCCCATCAAGAGTCCTACGAGTGCCATCCAAATCAGATGCTTGACCGATTCTTTCATACAATCTCCCTGTTAGGTAAGAAACCTTGGATCGACTGAATACCCTCATACTGAGGACGGGTGCGTCCGGAGATGGTGCGCCGCACGTTTCGATACCTCATCCGCGCTCTTGACGCAGTCTCCCACCGAAATCCCCCCCCTGAAGTTGCTGCAGAGAAACAAGCCAGGATGGTCCTTTTCGAGCCGGTCGAGCCTTTCCGTCTTTTGTTGGTACCCGAGCTCGTATTGTGGGATGGCCTGTTTCCAGGTTGTGACCCTCAAATATACGAGTTTTCCTGAAACTTGCATAATCTTTTTTAATTCGTTGAGAACCAGATCACACAGCTTGTTTTCGGGCAGTTCGGTTAGTTCGGGCTGACGTGCGCCCCCCACGAACACGGTCAGGGCCACCATGCCCTCAGGAGCCCTGTGGGGAAAAAGGCTGGAGGACCAAAGACAGCCGAGGATATCTCGTCGTTCCTTGGTGGGAACCAATACACCGAACCCATCGAGGGTATGCCCAACCGCCTCTTTTCTAAAACCGAGAAACAGGGAAGTGACGGGGGAATAGGTGATGGATCGAAGTACCGACGCCGTTTCCGAGGAAAGCTGTTGGATCAGGTCTGCCGCTCCATACGCAGGGGAGGAGATGACGACTGACCGACATATGATCGTTCGTGGAGAATGGCTATGCGTGTACGCGACCTCAAAAGAAGAAGGACCCGAACGGTTTACGGATTCAACCCGGGCGTCGGTCAGGACGGCGCGGCCGAGCGTCGCGGCGATGGCACGCGGAAGTACCTGCATGCCCCCCGCGAACGAAAAAGACTCTGCCCGGTCTTTTGCTTTCTCCGCCCGCTTCTTCCGTTCACGTCTCCCCAGGATCATTCCCCGGACGAGCCCGCCGTAGTTTTTCTCCAGGGCATAGAGTTTTGGGAATGAGGCCTGAACGCTGAGCTGCTCCGGCCGCCCCGCGAAGACCCCGGCGACAAACGGATCGATCGCGTAATCGAGGAACTCCCGCCCCACGCGCCGGGCTACGAACTCGGCGATGCTTTCCTCTTTGGTACCCCGACCGATAAAAGGCTCCATGAGCAAGCGAAGCTTCCCTTTTGCCGAAAATAATTTGCTGGCGAGAAATGCGGCGGGGGTCAGGGGTAAGGCATGCAACGTTCCGTCGCGGAGGATGTACCGGTTCTTCCCGACCGGATTGGCATAGAGAAATTCATCGCCGATCCCGCACCCGGAGACAAGTTCACGAAACAGGGGTGTGGTCTCGAGGGCGCTGTTGGGACCAGTCTCCGAAAGGAACCCTTCCTCCCGAACGGATTTCATCGTCCCACCGACTTCCGTCTCCCGCTCGAGGACCCTCACATCAAAACCCTGCTTTGCCAGCCAGTAGGCGGCGCAAAGGCCGGAAATCCCTCCCCCGACAACGACGACATCGACCTGTTCCCGGGCTTCGCTCACGATGCTCCCCGCCGCAGGATCGCATCGCGACACTCACATCGATGGGCCTCGCTCTTACCATCGGACGTGGCAAGCTTCAACACCTCCTCTGCCAGCGCTTCAATAAACTTCGGATGGTCGTTCAATGCCGGCATCATGACAAACCTTTCAACCCCCAGCTTCTCCGCCCCCTCGCGTTCCTCGATGTTGATCTCGTGCAGTGTTTCAATATGGTCCGTGACGAATGCCACCGGGACAACGACCATGTTCCGTACCCCCCCGGTCGCCAGGTCGCGGATCGTACCGGTCAGGGAGGGTTCGAGCCATCGCGCCGGCCCAACTTTGCTCTGGTAGCAAAGAATATGAGGATGGTTCCATCCCCCTTTCTCCACAACCAGCCGAACGGTCTCTTCAATGTGCCGCTGGTAGGGGTCGCCCCGCTGTATGATCGACACCGGGACCCCATGGGCGCTGAACAACATGTGGACCGACTGCGGATCCTGCCCCCGGAACTCCCCGAGCGCCTTGTTGATGTTCTCCACCATGGCTTCAATGTAGCGGGGATGATTGTAATACTGGTGTACCAACTTCTGGGACACGTCAGTTAACCCGACGCTTCTGCATTGACGGTGCCACTCGTTGAGGCTTGAACCGCTTGTCGTGATGGAACATTGGGGGTACAGGGGGAGAAGGATGACCTCGTCAAAATTTCCGGCCTTGACCTGTCGCACCGCGGCTTCTGTGAGCGGGTGCCAGTAGCGCATGGCGACGAAGACTTTGACGTTGAGCCGCGGTTTCAAGGCACGTTCCAGCGCCTCCGCCTGTGCGTTGGTAAGATCGAGGATGGGAGATTTCCCCCCGATTTCTTTGTAGTGCTCGGCGACGTGATGGGATCGCTTGCGCGCCACATACCGGGCAAGTGGTTTCCGGACCAGGCTTGCCAGCGGGAAATCGATGATATCCGGGTCCATAAAAAGGTTGAAGAGGAACGGCTCCACCGCCTCGGTTGAGTCCGGTCCCCCAAGCTGGAAAAGCACTACCGCAGTTTTCTTAGACGTCATGGATGTTGCGCTGCCTCGTGTTGATGCTACGGTTGAACCCACTCGCGGGGCTCTTTCAGGACCGCGAGCAGTTGCTCTTCTCTCGAGCCACTGCCGGGTTGGATGTTATAGTCCCAGCGGACGAGAGGAGGGAGTGAGAGGAGGATCGACTCTGTCCTTCCCTGCGTCTCAAGCCCGAACAATGTGCCGCGGTCATAGACAAGATTAAACTCGACGTACCGGCCGCGGCGGAGAAGCTGCCAGCTCTTCTCCTGTTCACCCCATGGCTCATGGAGCCTTCGCTCCACGATAGGGACATAAGCCTTGAGGAACGACTCGCAGCAAGTGCGGATGAACCGGAAAAGGTCCTCAAAATCCCCCTTCAGGTAATCGAAAAAAACACCTCCGATTCCCCGCGCTTCGAGCCGGTGCTTGATAAAAAAATATTCGTCGCACCATTGTTTGAACCGCCCATAAGAGCCGGGATCATAAGAGTCGCAGGCGGACTTCCAGACCCCGTGGAAATGGCGGGCGTCCTCTTCGAACAGATAGTACGGCGTGAGATCCGCCCCCCCGCCGAACCAGAAACTGCCGTCTTCCAGCTCGAGGTACCGAAAGTTTGCGTGCACCGTGGGGACCATGGGACTGGAGGGATGAAGGATGAGCGACAAGCCGGTAGCGGAGATTTCCTGCGGGGCGATCTTCATCCGTTCCGCCAGGAGGTCGGTGAGCGTGCTCGAGATGGCCGAGGTATTGACGGCCCCTTTTTCGAATACGCGCCCCTCCTGGATCACGCAGGTCCTTCCACCGCCACCGCCGGGGTGGTCCCACCAGTCCTCGGTAAAACGCGCCTTGCCGTCGAGTTCTTCCAGTCCCATGCAGATTTGTACCTGGAGGTCCCTGAAAAATTGGGAAAGACGCTCTTTCTGTGTTTGGCCCACGATCTCGTTTCTTCTTGCTCAGTGTGGCGGAGGTGTTGAGAAGGTTCTGCCTGCCACGGAGTTATTCTTTCTCTGACGCTTCCTTCTTTTCGTCCTTCTCATCCCGCAAGGTGTCGAGCAGTTCATTCCACTCGAACCATCCTTTTTTCCCCTTCAGCCACTTTTCCATCCAATTGAATTCGGAGACCATCTTCACGAGTTGGTTTCGCGGCTCGGCGATACCATGCGTCGTGCCGGGATAGACAAAAAATTCGGTCGGTATGCCGAGCTTGACCAGGGCCATGTACAGTTCCTCGCTCTGGGGTCGGGGGACGCGCGGGTCGCCGTCCACGACGTGGATCATGGTCGGCGTCTTTGCGTTCTTGAT
Source organism: Bacteroidota bacterium (assembly GCA_040882165.1). Taxonomy (GTDB): domain Bacteria; phylum Bacteroidota; class Ignavibacteria; order UBA10030; family UBA10030; genus UBA6688. The sequence goes on along the minus strand of JBBEBV010000269.1, from coordinate 9,231 downwards.
GTACTTCAGCGGCGAAACATCCCAGTAGTGTTCGAACCGGTCGTACGGTTTTCCCTGGAAGTAGTGCTCGCGCCCGCGCTGAATGTCCGTTTGCGCGTACATCGATATCCAGTTCATGGTTCCCGCCCCGGAGGAAATGGCCTTGAAACGGTCCGTGTGGGTGAGAATCCAGTTCGACCAGTGTCCCCCCGCAGACCATCCCATCGACCCGAGTTTCTCTTTGTCCGCCAGGCCGCTGCTGATCAGGTGGTCGACGCCGGTCATGATATCTTCGTACCCCTGGCGGAAATAATCGCCGCTGATCTCCATCCGGAACTTCTCTCCATAGTTCGAGGAGCCGCGATAGTTGGGCAACAGGACGGCGTACCCCGCGCCCGCGTAAACGTGAGAATACGTTGAGTAGCTTGCGCTGAAATTAAGCAGGGAGGCGGCTGCGGGGCCGCCATGGATCTGAACGATCAGCGGGTAGCGTTTTCCCTTTGCGTACCCGACCGGCTTCACCAGGACCCCGCCGACCATGGTTCCGTCACTGGACTTCCAGGTTATCTCTTCCGTTTCGCCAAGGGCAATGCCTGCGACCTGGGGGTTTGAATTGGTCAATTGCTTCCAGTTTGCTTTGTCCCCAATCCGGTCGGTGGAGGAGACGGTGTAGATGTTGGAAGGAGATTTGGGATCTGAATAGGTCAGCAGAAGTTTCTTGGTTTCCTGATCTTGTGAGGTGAAGAGGACACCCTGCACATCAGAGAGTCGGCTGACTTTGCCGTTGTCGACGGAGATGGCAAAGAGTTGCGTGGTGGCTTTTGATCCTTCGTTAAAGTAGATCGTTTTGCCGTCGGCCGACCAGAATCCGATGGAAACGTCTCCATCAAAGTCACCACCAATTTTCCTCCACTTGCCGTTGCGGTCCGATGTCCGGCGGAGATAGAGCTTATTATCGCGAAAATACGTGAAGTCGTTATCCGCGGAAAACGCGATCCATGAACCGTCCGGTGAAAAACTCAAAGCTGTTTCACCGATCTCGTTATTGTTGGTCAATCGTTCGATGGTTCCCGTTGATACTTCCAGGAGGTAGAGGTCGCTGTAGGTGCCGGACTCGGTCACTGTCTTCAGGTACCGGTTATTCGGAGTGCCACGGAATCCGACCCATTGCGCATTCTCCGAAATCCGCACGTCGCTGACAGTATAGTCGGGTGAGGAGGTGAGGCGGGTGGCTATCTTGTTCCCCAGATCGAATGACCAGAGGTGCACCAGCGGAACGTCTTCATTCCGGATGCGTACGTCAAACTTCTTTTCTTTTCGCTGTTTGTTCGCTTTGTCGACACTGTCGGGGGCGAGGAAGTAGATCTTCTTGCTGTCCGGGGAGAATTGCCACGTTGTGATGGGGGCGGTATGCCTGGTCAATTGCATCGGCTTACCGGTTCCGATTTCTTCCACGGGCAGAGCCCAAATTTGCCGTTCCTCTTCCTTTCCGGAAGAAAATGCGAGCCACTTTCCATCCCTGGTGAAAGCAAACTGTCCGACGCCGTCTTTTGCATCGGTGATCTTCAACGCCTCGCCGCCGTCTGTTTTCATATAATAAAGTTGATTCACAGCTTTTCCCTCTGCCGCGTCACGGTTGGAGGAGAAGACGAATCCCGCTCCCGTCGGTAACCAACGGGGTGTCGTCTCGTTCTTATCCCTGGTAAAGGTCAGCTGCCTTGAAGAAGGGAACCCTTCTTCCATGGAGACGAGGTGGATATCTGTGAAGCTTTTCGCTGCCTTCCAATCAGGGATGGAATAAGTGTACAACAGCCATCGCCCGTCCGGGCTGACTGCCGGATTCCCCGCGGAGCGCATCCCGAGGATATCCATAAACGTCATCGGCCGCTTTGCCGGCTGTGTGAGCGCGATCCCCCCGATCAGTGTGAGGAGCACGACCGCAAGCGCGGTGCGTAACAAGCAAAAACGAATCTGTTTCATAGCAGAACCTCGTTGTGGTGAAGATTCGTGGGTAATCATTCAGCGGTGATACTTCGGACTTTCCTCTTTGACCGCCTGAATAAACGCCCTGGCATGTTCCACCGGGATGTCCGGAAGGATGCCATGCCCCAGGTTAAAAATATGCCCCGGGCCCTTGCCGAATTTTTCCAGGATCGTTTTGACCCCCTGCCGGATTCTCTCCGGCGGGGCGTACAACATCGTCGGGTCGAGGTTCCCCTGGAGGGCAACCGAGCTTCCCACCATCATCCGCGCCTTGCCGATATCGATGGTCCAATCGAGGCCGATGACATCGGGACCGGTATCTGCAATGGCTTCAAGGGAGTGGGAGCAATCTTTGCAAAAGACGATGACCGGTGCCCCGTTCCGCCTGAGGAGCTGAAGTACCTGCTGGATGTACCGGAGGGAAAACTCTTTGAACTCATCCGGCGGCAGGATCCCTCCCCACGTATCGAAGATCTGCACGGCCTGCGCCCCGGCCTCGATCTGGGCGTTCAGATATGCCGCCACAGAACGGGCGAGCTTTTCGAGAAGGGCATGCGCGTCCTTTGGATTGGAGTAGACCAGTTCTTTGAGGTGGCGGAAGGTCTTTGATCCCTTTCCTTCCACCATATAGGTCGCCAGAGTCCAGGGAGAGCCTGCGAAGCCGATGAGGGGTACCTTCCCATCGAGTCGCTTGCGCGCAAGCCGCAAGGCATCCATGACGAAGCGCAATTCGGTGTTCGGATCGGGGACGCCAAGGTGGTTGATCTCATCCCTCGATCGGATGGGGGAGGGGAAGCGTGGTCCTCCCTTTCCTTCTTCCACAATGAGTTCCATTCCCATCGCTTCAGGAACGACAAGGATATCCGAAAAAATGATGCAGGCATCCACCCCGATGAGATCGACCGGCTGAAGAGAAACTTCGGCAGCCAGTTCGGGGGTTTTGCAGAGTGTCAGGAAATCGGTCTTCGCGCGAATGGCGCGGTATTCAGGAAGGTACCGGCCGGCCTGGCGCATCATCCAGACGGGCGTGCGTTCCACCTCTTCGCGGCGGCAGGCACGGAGAAACAAATCATTGGTCATGGGTCTCTCCAATCTGTTCTGCCAGCGTTTCAACAAGGGATTCTGCCGTTGACTGTTTTGAAACGATGCGGACTTCGATCCCAAGCCCGGTCGCGGCAGCTGCCGTCGTCGGGCCGATCACCGCTACGAGCGTATGCTCCAGACATTTCGACCCCATCATCTGGAGAAAATTTCTGACGGCTGAGGGGCTGAAGAATGTGACGATATCGACCTTCCCGTTCACCAATGCATGCCGGACGCCATCGAGGTCTGTTTTTTCCGGGCTGACCGTTTTGTAAGCAGTCACCTCATCGACGACCGCACCGAGCGAGCGCAGGGCCTTCGGAAGGATCTCCTTCCCGATGTTGCTCCGGGGGAAGAGAAGCCGTTTTCCCTGCACTTCTTCTCGTGAAAAGAGCGCGGCCAGATCTTCTCCTGAAAATACTTCAGGGGTCATTGTGACGGGGAAGCCCGCGTTTTCCAGGGCCTCTTCTGTCTTCTCGCCTACGGCATAAACGGGTCGGTTTGACAAAACCGATTTCGCAGGGGCATTGACCGCTTCGATGCGCTGCAGAAATTTCAGAACGCCGTTCTTGCTGGTAAAGAAGACACCGTCATACTCGCGAAGGGTGATGATCGCCCGGTCACAGTCGTCCCATGAATCCGGGTCGACGATCTTAATCGTGGGGAGGTGAAGGATCGTGGCTCCCCGTGCTTCCAGGAGCCGGCCAAATGAATCGTCCGATTCTGCTGCGCGGGTGATCAGCACGGTTTTTCCCTGCAGGGACATCGTTATACCTCCGCTCGGGGAATGGTCGTACCCGTTAACCGAATGGCTTCGAGGATTTCCCGCGCTCCGCTCTCCAGGAGTTGTTTCGCAAGTTCCACACCGAGAGACTCCGACCGGTCCGGGTCGCCGACAATATGGCCGCGCACGATGCGCGTTCCGTCGAGGCTCCCCACAAGGGCCTCGAGGCGAAATCTCCCCTTTTCAATTCTTCCAAAGGTCCCGATCGGCACCTGGCACCCTCCTTCAAGGTGGCGGAGCAGGGAGCGCTCACCCGTGACGCTCTGCGCCGTGGGGAGATGGTGAAGTTTCTGCACCATCTTCCTCACTCGTTGGTCGCCCTGCCGTGTCTCGATCCCGAGCGCTCCCTGCCCGACAGCGGGAAGAAGCGTATCGCACGAAAGAACCTCGGTCATGCGTTTTTCCCATCCGAGCCTTTTGAGTCCCGCGTACGCGAGCACCATGCCATCCCAGGACGACTCTTCCAATTTCTTCATTCTCGTGTTAAGATTGCCGCGAAGGTCGACAATGTGAAGGTCCGGACGGAGATGGAGAAGCTGGCATTTCCTGCGGAGGCTCCCCGTGGCAATGGCCCCTCCCCGGGGGACCTCGGCGAGGGTCCGATGGGGTTTGGCCGGATGAGCGATGAAAACATCCCGCACATCCTCTCGCTTGGTAATCGCGCCGAGGGTCAGACCGCGGGGGATGAGGGTCGGGATGTCTTTCAGGCTGTGCACTGCGAGGTCTATGGTGCCGTCGAGGAGGGCTTTCTCGATCTCCTTCGTGAAGAGCCCCTTGTCGCCGATTTTCGAAAGAGGCGAGTCAAGGATCTTGTCGCCGAGCGTTTTGATGACGGTCAGCTCAACGGTGCACGACGGGAACAATTCGTTCAGGCTTGATTGAATGAACCTGCTCTGCCAGAGTGCCAGTTCGCTCCCCCGCGTCCCAATGACGATCCGCTCAGCCGGCATGCGAGCGTTCCTTGCGCGCATCCAGCCCGAACAGTTTCCGGACGATGTTGATTTTGGTCAGGCGGTCGTTGTGGGATTCGTCGTGACCGTTCTTCAGGTTGACGATCGGGGTGTGGAGGATCTTGTTGACGATCCGCCGCGTGACGAGCTCGATGAGTTCCTGATCCTGCGGCGCGAACCGGTGGATGTTCTTCTCCACTTCTTCCTTCCGGATCTGTTCGAGGAGCTGAGTCAGTGCCGTGATGGTGGGACTTGCCTGGAGTGCAGAATGCCAATGGAACATGACGGAGAGTTCCTCGCCGATGATTTCACGGATCCTGGGGATCTCCGTCTCCCGCTTCTCGACATTTTCA
>JBBEBV010000269.1:0-3999 GCA_040882165.1 Bacteroidota bacterium | reverse complement strand
GCCCGTTCCTGTGTCCGGTTGGTGATGAAGAGGTTGCCGATCCCTTTGCCGAGCAGATGCTTGGCGGTGAGTTGGGCCGTGTCGCCTGCACCGATCACCAGTGCATTCTTGGTACTCAGGCCGTCAAAGATCCTCTGGGCAAGTTCGACTGCGGCATAGCTGACGGAGACCGCCCCCTCCGAAATATGGGTCTCCCTGCGCGACCGTTTACCGATGTGCAAAGCGGATTGGAATAGTTTGTTCATGAAGAACCCGGCGGTTCCCGCCCCCAGGGCTAGGTTGAAGCCGGATTTGATCTGCGACAGAATTTGGACATCGCCGATGATCATCGAGTCGATTCCGGACGCGACGCGGAAGAGGTGTTCCGCCGCCCCGCTGGCAAAGTAGGAGAAAAGATTCTCCTCCCTGATGTGCGATTGGGCTGATTTCTGTCCGATCAGGAATCTCTTGAGGAATTCGACGCGAAAATCGGACTCGGCAGTGAGGACGTAGAGCTCGGTGCGGTTGCACGTGGAGAACAGGACGCATTCAAGAAATCCGGCCTCCTTCAGCTTCGGCAATGTCGCGCGGACCTCGTCATCCGAGAACCAGAGACGCTCCCGCATTTCCAGCGGAGCCGTATGGTGCGATATGCCGACACAGAGGAGATTCATGGTTTGTTGCTTGCAACGACCGGGAGGCCCGACCGCTAATGGAAATTATGAAATTTGCTGAAGAGCATGTTGACGACTGTCATCGAGAAGATGGTGAACACGAAGCCGAAAACGGAGAGGATCATCACCCTTCTCCCCGTCCACCCGCCTCTTTTCTTGGCGATGATGCCCGTGCCGTACATTCCCCAGATCAGGAGCGTACCGACCAGTTTTGGATCCAGGTAGGAAAAATCCTCAAAAGCTCTTGGGAGCCAGATAAAGCCAAAGACGATCGCAAGTGTCAGCAGCCCGAATGCCATGGCGATCGCGATGAAGCTCATCCGCTCCAGCGTCTCGAGATTCGGGAGTTTCTGGTAGATCACCCCGAACTTGCTGGCCTTGATCCGGTGATAGAGCATCAAATAGAGAAACCCATAGACCGCCGATAGGGTAATAGCGGCGTATCCCAGGAGGGCGGACGTCACGTGGGCTGCGAACAACGGGTTGCGCAGCACATCGGGAACCTCGAGAAGGTCCTTGATAAACAGGGATGAGGCGAGCTGAAAAAAGAAGGCAATATTGAGTATGAAGTATCCGGTCTCCTTCGCCCTGGAGAGGCGTTCGATGAAGGCGTACGAGACCGCAACCGAAAAGGCAAGCAAGGTGAGGATCTCAAAGATCGTCGTGGCCGGAGCGTGATCGAATACGAACGTTCGATCCAGCAAATAGACCAGGTGGATCAGGATGATGCCCAGGAGGAGCTTGCTCTTGAGCTCCTTCGCCCAGGTGGAATCGGCAAAAAAGGCCTTCCCGTACACCCAAACCAGAAGGAAATACATGAGGGGGAGGGCAATGTTCAGAATGTCAATAATGATAACGTGTTCCAATGGGCCGTCGTAGAATTTCTTAAAATTTAGACAATTGTTGTGCCATAAACAAGACGGCCTCTTCTGCGCGTTCCCCTTCCCATTGCCGGGAAACATGATGACCGCAGGGGCAAAAATTCTTGCCTTTCGGAAGGTGGGTCGGTATATTACAAACTCTCTTTCCCCCTTTGTTTCACCGAATCAAACTCTCAGAGGAATCCTACCATGGAACAAGTTCTCTCCTTCGTCGATGCCAACAAAGAACGGTACCTCACACAGCTGAAAGAGTTGCTCGCCATCCCGAGCGTGAGCTCCCAGAGCTCGCACAATGCAGACACCCGTCGTTGTGCCGAGTGGGTGGCAACCGAAATGCGGACCATCGGAATGAACAACGTGGAAATTTTTGAGACCCCCGGCCACCCGATCGTCTACAGTGAATGGATGGGAGCCCCCGGAAAACCGACCGTGCTGCTCTACGGCCATTATGATGTCCAGCCGGTCGATCCCTTGAATCTCTGGACCTCGCCGCCGTTCGAGGCGACCATCCGGGGCGAGAACCTCTATGCCCGCGGCTCCGCGGACGACAAGGGGCAAATCTTCATCCACTTCAAGAGCATCGAAGCGTACATGAAGAACCAGGGGAAATTGCCGGTCAATATTAAGATGCTGATCGAGGGGGAGGAGGAAGTAGGAAGCGCCAACCTCGATAATTTTGTGAAGGGACACAAAGACCTGCTCAAGGCAGACCTTGTCCTGATCTCCGACTCGTCGATGTTCGCCAAGGGAATTCCCTCGGTCTGCTACGGCCTGCGCGGCCTTGCATATATGGAAGTGGAAGTGACCGGACCGAACACTGATCTCCACTCCGGCTCCTTCGGCGGCTCCTTACACAATCCGATCCAGGCTCTTTCCGAAATGATCGCCTCCCTCCACGACAAAAATGGAAAGATTACTGTGAAGGGATTCTATAATGACGTGCGTCCCCTGTCCAAAGCCGAGAGGTCTGCATTCAAGAAGCTTCCATGGAACGACAAGAAGTACGCCAAGGGGCTCGGCCTGAAGCAATTGTATGGGGAGAAGGGATTCACAACCCTCGAGCGGTTATGGGCACGCCCCACATTGGAATGCAACGGCATCTGGGGAGGCTATACCGGTGAAGGGGCCAAGACGGTGCTCCCGGCCAAGGCTTTCGCCAAGATCTCGATGCGTATCGTGCCGGACCAGGATTCGACGAAGATAGCGAAGCTGTTCGAGAACCATATGAAAAAGATCGCTCCAAAAACCGTGCAGGTGAAGGTCACCGCCCTGCATGGCGGCGAGCCGGCCATCACGCCGATCGAAAGTCCCGGTGTGCAGGCGGCAGTTGCGGCTCTGGAGAAGGGGTTCGGGAAGAAGCCGCTGTACCAGCGGGAAGGGGGATCCATCCCCATCGTGGTCCAGTTCAAGAAACTGTTGGGGCTCGATACGGTACTGCTTGGCTTTGGTCTGCCGGATGAAAACGCCCACGCTCCGGACGAGCATATCAACCTGGACAACTTTTTCGGCGGCATCCGGACCTCGGTGCACTTCTACAATGAATTGCCGAAGTTTTGGAAGAACAAGTAAGAATTATGGGGTATTCTGGAAAAACACAAAGCCCTGCGATGAGCGGGGCTTTGGTGTTCATTTGTTGAAATATCTCCTGCTCTGCGTCCTCTGTGTCTCCGTGGCTGAAAAGAGTATATCCCATGTTCTTCACAGAACGAATTGGCTGGTCCTCTGAAAGACAATGACGGTTCCTTCTTCCGGAAATAGACCGGTTCGATCACACATACCCGCTGTGAAGCTCCCGTCGCAACCCCTCGATCCGCTCGAGCGCCTCATTCCGCTCGGATTGAAGATTGCGCTGTTTCTTTTCTGCATGTTGATGTTGTATCAGGCGCTTGACGTGTTTATCTATCTTACCCCAAGACCGCAGTTGCCTGCCCCACTTTCGTTTATCCGCATGTTCATCTTCCTTCCGATGCATGAAGGAGGACATATGCTCTTCTTCTGGCTCGGGCGAACGATGTCGATCCTCGGCGGTTCCTTCTGGCAGATTATGTTTCCGTTTCTTTCTTTTGCGATCGCACTCCGTCAGCGGGCCACGGTCGTCGGTCCGTTTGCCCTGTTCTGGACCGGCATCAATATGATGGATGTGAGCCTCTACATGCGGGACGCTCCGCACCGCATTTTGCCGTTGCTGGGGGGACATAAATCGGGACACGACTGGTGGAACCTGTTCCGCACCTGGGATATGATGGGCTCCGCGGAGACCATTGCAGACCTGATGTATTTTGGCGGTATTTTCGTCTCGGGCATCTCCATCATGGCGGGCATCGGTTTTGCCATCTACTATTATATCAACCCCCCGCCGATGAAGCAGAAGTTTTATCAGGATCCGAACAACGAAGCGCCAGAGTATGGTTAGAAGTGGTCTCAAAAACAGGTAGCAGCGTCATTGCGAGCGTTTTGTGCGAAGC
>JBBEBV010000268.1:11955-19699 GCA_040882165.1 Bacteroidota bacterium | reverse complement strand
GACATCGAGATACGCGTTGCGATCGATCTGCTGCCGGACGCGCTCCCGGGGAATCCCCAGGGCATCGGCCACCTGTTCGGCGGCCTGAAGGTTTCCGGAACGATCCAACACCAGCGTGATGGAGACGTCCGATTCCCTGTAGTTCCCCATTTCCACCACATCGAAACCCCGCGCGCGCAGGTAATCGGTAAATCGCTGGGCCAGCTTCGACACACCCGACCCATTGAGGACATCCAGTTGGATGACGTGCTGTTTTCCGTCGACGACAACCTCGGGTTCCACGGGGGGCGCAAGAAATATCCGATGCACGAAGGCATAGATCAGGATCAGCACCAGACCGGCAAAGATCAACAACATCCCGTTCTTGCCAATTCCGGCAACCCTGAATTTCCATCCTTTTGTACGCCGCGGCTTCTCTCCTTTTACCTGCGGGGAAGGGGCTTCCGGGACCGGCGGTGATTGTTCGTTTTGAGACTCCATAGAGGTCAGAATAAAAAAACAACCGAACAGGCCTGTGCCTCCATGGACACATGCTGTTCGGTTGTTCGGAACAACAGCCGGCTACCAATCACTGATTAGTGGATTTCTCCCTGATAGCGGTCGATACCATCGAACATGTTTGGACGGTAGTACCCGTTCCCCAGCCAGTACATCGGCGGTAACTGTCGGTATTGAATCGAGAAAAACATATTCTCACTGGGCCGGTAATTGAGCTCGGCACGGCTCAGAAAGACCCCGCTCAAATCGTTCTGGAACTGTTTGCCGAAGGAGTTGAACGGCGAATGCATCAGGCTGATATCCGCCTGAACATCAAGATCATTGGAGAACCGATACATCAAATTGTTGGTATACACTCCCATCGAAAGGCTGTTGCTGCCGAAGGTGGAATACGAGAGGGAGAAATTATGCCGCATGGTAAAGCGGGCAGGATCGAAAAAGCCCAGGATCAAGCCATCCCCTCCGGGGCGCATCATGGACTCGGAGACGTTTGGCTTCAACTCGCTGCTTCCCCTGAACTGGGCGTCGGCGCCGGACGTCGACAGCAGTAATGCGACAACTGCACATCCGAGAACTCGCTTCATTGCATTTCCCTCCTGTAGTCAATCTGCCGTGAATATCGTACTTCAATGATACCGAAATGTAGGGTGATTGTCAAGATTTGCGCCCGTGGAACGCCGTTTCGGCCCGCTGCCGGGCTTCCAGGATCAATCGTGCCTGTTCCAGTTGCTCCACCGTGTTGATTCCATGAATTTCGTCGGGTTTCTCTGCGACAAGCGCCGAGACGGCCCCGTGGTTCTTCCAGAAGTATCCGAAAACATCCGTCAGGTAATATTCATGCTGGCTATTATCGGTATTGACATGCCGCAGTCCATCGAAGAGATCCATTTTCCTGAACACGTAAATACCCGAATTAATTTCCTTCACCCGAAGTTCTTCCGGATTTGCGTCGCGGTGTTCGACGATTTTCTCAACAAACCCCCCGGAATTCCTGATAATCCGGCCATATCCCGTCGGATCGTCCAAAACGGCAGTCAGGATGGTCGCCACTGCCTTGGTGCCGGAATGATGATGGAAAAGCTGCTGCATCGTTGACACGGTCAGCATCGGAACGTCGCCGGAGAGAACCACCACATCTCCTTCGAATCCTTTGAGAGCCTCCTCTGCCTGCATCACGGCATGGCCGGTTCCCAACTGTTGATCCTGCATAGCAGACAGGACATCGGGGTGGGATTGGGTGACATAGCCGGTCACGGTTTCCCGCTGATGGCCGACAATAAGGATAACCCTTTGAGCCCCGAGATCATACGCAAGATCCACAACGTAATGGATCATTGGTTTTCCGTTCAGCTCGTACATCACTTTCGCGCGCGTTGGATCCTTCATCCGCTTCCCCTGCCCCGCCGCCATGATGACCACCGCGCGATCACGCTTCCCGGACGATTTTGGAACTCCCTGCATATCTCTCCTGATTTTATGAAACGGGGACAAGAATATTATCGATCAGGCGGGTTGTCCCATAACGGGCCGCCAGGGTGATCAGAAGCGAAGGTGGTTTGACCGACGCGACCTCACGAAACCTGGAAGGGTCAAGGAACGCGATATAGTCCACTTGCACCGGACCCGCTTGCGCTATGATGTCGAGCATCTCTTTCTTCAAAGTCACTATCGAGCGTTCTCCGCCACGGATCCGGGTTTCGGCGTGCTTGAGTGACCGATACAGCGCCGTCGCCCGCGGACGTTCGTCCGGCTTGAGGTAAACATTCCGCGAACTCAGAGCCAGGCCATCTTCTTCGCGTACAATCGGGGCCACATGGATCCTCACATCGAGATTCAAATCGGTTACCATTTTCTGAATGACAAACGCCTGTTGCGCATCTTTTTGTCCGAACACGGCAACGTGCGGTTTGGTGATATTCAGAAGCTTCAGGACAACGGTTGCGACGCCCATGAAATGTCCCGGACGGAAGGCCCCCTCGAGGATCGTGGACACCCCCTCCACATTCACGAAGGTCGCATGTCCTTCCGGGTACATCTCCATCTCATCGGGGGCAAACAGGATATCGGTTCCTGCTCCCTCTGCTTGCTCACGGTCTCTGTCGAGATTGCGCGGATACCGTTCAAAATCCTCCCCTTTGCCAAATTGCGTGGGGTTGACAAAAATCGTCGTTACGACAACATCGCTCTCCCGTCGCGCGAGCCCGATGAGGCTGAGATGCCCCTGATGGAGGAAACCCATCGTCGGAACGACGCCGATCCGTTTCCCACCGGAGCGGAGTTGCTCCGCCGTTTCCTGCATTTCCTTCGAGGACCAAATAATCTGCACGAAAAGCCCTTGCACCCTTTCAACGGTTCAAAACTCATGTACCTGCTCAAATATTTACCACGGACGGCACACCGATGAGCACCGATGAAGAACAGATGTCAGAAATCAGAGGTCGGAGGTCGGTGACCCTTGGCTTGGAGACATCCAACTTCTGATTTCCCGTCTTCCCGGTGTGTCATCGGTGGTTAAGAAACAAATCACACCCCCCGGACACTTCCGCTCAGAGAATTTTCTTTCCCAGCGCCGATTGGATCAATTCGACGGCAAACTCTGCGGACTGATTTCGGTTGTCGAGGATGGGGTTCACCTCGACGACCTCGAGCGAGGTCATCGCTCCATACTCGTTCAATGTTTCCATGATCAGGTGGGCCTCGCGATAATTCAGTCCACCTTTAACCGGGGTCCCCACCCCTGGAGCCACGGAGGGATCGATTGCGTCCAGATCGAAGCTGACGTGCAGCATATCCACATCCTTCAGTTTTCTCATGGCCTTGGCGATGATGACAGACATCCCGTACTTGTCGATCTCCTCCATCGTAAAAACCGCCAGGTGGTGCTCTTTGATGAGTTTTCGTTCTCCATCATCAAGTTCACGAGTCGCGATCAGGACGACATTCTTCGGATCCAGCTTGGGATAATCGCCGCCGATGGATGTCAGTTCAATCGCCCCCAGGCCCATCGTGGCCGCAAGCGGCATACCATGGATATTGCCGGAAGGAGTTGTTGCGTCGGTATTCAAATCCCCATGCGCGTCAACCCAGAGCACCCCAAGCGTCTTTTTGGATTTCTGCGCAAAAGAGGAAATTCCTGCAATGGTCCCAATTGCCACGGAGTGGTCGCCTCCGAGGACAAGAGGGAACCCTTCTGAAGCCATGATCTTTTCTACTTTGGAGGCGAGGAGTGTGCAGGCACGGACAATTTCAGGGAGGTATTTCAGCTTGTCGTTCCGAATCCGCTGGAGTTCGGGATTCTTGGTGGGAATATCCCCCTCATCGTGAACGAGGTGGTCAAGTGCGCGAAGGCGATCGGCGACTCCGGCGATGCGGATGGCGGAAGGGCCCATATCGACCCCGCGCCTGCCGGCACCAAGGTCCATCGGTACGCCAAGAATGTGGATCTTCATACAGGTGATAAAAAACCGTTCGGTTAGTCGTGCAACAACTTCAACACCTTCGTCACGGCATCCTTCATATCCCTGCGGTGGACGACAATGTCGATGAATCCTTTTTCCTGAAGAAACTCCGATCGCTGAAACCCCTTCGGCAGGTCACGACCGATCGTTTGTTTGATCACCCGGGGACCTGCAAACCCGATCAGGGCCCCCTGTTCTGCGATGTGGACATCTCCCAGCATCGCATAGCTTGCTGTCACCCCGCCGGTGGTGGGATCGGTCATAACAGAGATGTAGGGGATCCTGGCATCGGAAAGTTGCGCAAGCTTGGCGGATGTTTTGGCGAGCTGCATCAGCGAATAGGCAGCTTCCATCATGCGAGCGCCGCCGCTGGAGGAAATGATAATAAGCGGGTGTTTCTTCTTGAGAGCGCGGTCGATGGCGCGGGCGATTTTCTCTCCCACCACCGATCCCATGCTCCCGCCGATGAAGCTAAAATCCATGCACGCGATGACCACCGGGATTCCGTTGATTTCCGCCGTCCCTGTCCGCACAGCATCGCTCAGTCCGGTCTTCTTGATCGTATCCTTGATCCTGTTGGCGTACGGTTTTGTATCGGAAAAGCCCAGCGGGTCGACGGAGCGCATCTTCGCATCCATTTCCTTGAACGTTTTCTTGTCAAGGAGTATTTCAAAATACTCTTTGCTTCCGATGCGAAAATGGTGTTCGCACTTCTGACAGGTGAAGAGATTCTGCTCCAACTGCTTGCGATGAATAATCTCACCGCAGCCTTCGCATTTCGTCCATTGACCATCCGGCATGTCCTTCTTCGGTCCGCCGGCGGCAATATTTTCTTTGGATCGTCGGAACCAGGCCATACGTACCTCCTATGTTCCCCCAATTTCCAATTCGACCGAAGTGAGGTTGTATACGAACTTCGTTGTCGAATTGAGAATCCCGTTACGACCGAAGGTCGGAACGGGACCTCGTGTTCTTGTTTATGCGCTCTGCAGACCTGACAACAAAGTCCTTCAGGTACAACGGTTCAAGCAGCGCCGTGTCGGCAAGTTCGTTCGCCGCCAATTTCCGGCGCCCAATGTTTGCCACAACTCCCCCACGGCAGTACGGATGAACATCTTCAACGGCTACTCCCTGGCGAACTGCGGACCGGACCAACGGGAGCGCATCGGTGACAACCAGAGCCTCCCCTTCGGTTGGGATGAGCGCCACGGCATCCTCAAGACGCATCACACGCACCTCATCCATGATTTCAACATCGCCTGCCGCGGTCACACGGTATCTGCCGGTGTAGAACTCTCCCTGCCTTGCGTCCATCACCACGACAATTTCCCTGACCGGGGCGTTCACAGCCCGAACAGCTTCGGCGATCGCTTCGAAGGTCGGCACGGCGATCAGCGGACGTTCGAGCGAGTAGCTCAGTCCTTTGGCTGTGCTGAGACCGATGCGGAGCCCCGTAAACGATCCCGGTCCCAGTGAAACCGCAACGGCATCGATCTGGTGCAGGGAGACTCCTGCTTCCGCCAGCACCTCCTGGACCAGGGTGAGCAACTTCTCGGAATGGATATGGGATTCGACAAGCGAGCGCTCAACGTACTCCCCCCCGTCGATTTGCAATCCCACGCCACATACGGCTGTCGATGTCTCGATGCCCAGCACCCTCATGGTGCGACAGCCTCTCCGAGGCGCCGGGGAGGGGATTGGCTTCCCACCTGTTCAAGCTCGATGCGCCGGTGAAATTCTTCGCTCTCTCCTGAAATCCGCACATCGTACCGGACGGGAGGTAACAACTCCCCAAGGAGCTCGGCCCATTCGATCAGGCAGATCCCATTCCCGTGGAAAAACTCCTCGTACCCGATATCGTACACCTCTTCCAACGATTTGATCCGATAGAGATCGAGATGATACAGCAGCAACTCTTCTCCGCCGGCGTCCCGTCCCTGATACCGGTTCAGGATAACGAACGTGGGGCTTGTCACCGGGGTTTGGACGCCGAACGCTTCGCACACTCCTTTGACGAACTGCGTCTTCCCAGCCCCAAGGTCGCCGTACAGAGCCACGACATCGCCGCGCCGCAGCTTCAATCCGAACTCACGGGCAAACTGCACAGTTTCGAGCGGCGTTCTCGTAACGGAATTCGTTCGGAGCATGAACTCACTTCGGTTCCAGGCGAACGACCGGGAGGATGATCTCATCCATCGAGATGCCGCCATGCTGGAAACTATCACGATACTGGTTCAGGTATTTATGATACTCGGTCGGGTAGACAAAGAAATAGTCTTCTTTCGCGAAAATATAGTTGGTTGTAACGGTTCCGCGCGGGAGCTTGTAGTCGGCCGGATGCTTGACAAAGACGGCTTGCCGGTCGTCGATCTTCAGGTTCCGGCCGTATTTGTAGCGCAGGTTTGTGGAGGTCTCCCGGTCCCCGATCACCTTCGACCCGCGCAAACAGCGTACGCTTCCATGGTCGGTGGTGATGATGATGGAGATGTTCTTCTGCGTCGAAAGCACTTTCAACATGGTGAAGAGAGAGGAATGCTGGAACCACGACTTGGTCAAAGAACGGTAGGCAGCCTCGTCCGGGGCTATTTCCTTCAACAACCGGGAATCGGAGCGCCCGTGGGCGAGCATATCGACGAAATTCACGACGATGGCGGTGAGCTTGCTTTTGGTGTAGGAAAGGATGTTCCCCTCCACCTGCCGGCCGAACTCGGCATCCAGGATCTTCACGTATTTGGAGTCCGGCTTGAGCTGGATCCGCTTCCGCTCCAGGAGCTTATCCAGCAACTGGTGCTCGTAGCGGTTGCGGCTGTTCTCGTCATCCTCTCCTGATTGCCATAGATCCGGAAATCGTTGTTCGATCTCCATCGGAAACAAGCCGCTGAAGATGGAGTTCCGTGAGTACGGGGTCGCGGTCGGCAAAATGCTGTAGTAGTGCGACCGTTCCATGGTGTAGTAATCGGACAGCAACTGTTCCATCATCAACCATTGGTCGAGGCGGAGGCAATCCACCACAAACAAGAAGACGGAACTCTTCTTGTCGAACTCGGGAATCACGAACTTTTCGATTACTTCGGTCGAAAGAACGGGGCGGTCGTTCGCCTGCTCGATCCAATGCCGGTACTTCTTCTCCACGAACTTGCCAAACTCGGAGTTGCATTCACGCTTCTGGTCAAGCAGGGTTTGTCTCAGGCCGAGCTCGGGATGGCCGTCCAGCTCCATATCCCAGTTCGTCACCTTGGCGTAGAGATCGTACCATCCCTCATGATCCATGGGATTCATCAGGGCGAGCGAGATTTCCTGAAATTCCTTCGCGTAGTCCCTTGAGACGTGCTCGCTGGCGATCTTCTTCCCCTCCAGAAACTTCTTACATGCCATCAGAATCTGGCTCGGGTTGACCGGTTTTGTCAGGTAATCGCTGATCTTGCTGCCGATCGCCTCTTCCATCAGACTCTCGGCTTCGTTTTTCGTGACCATGACCACCGGCAGATTCGGTTTGACCTCCTTGATCTCCGACAGCGTCCCCAATCCCCCCATCCCCGGCATCATTTCATCCAGAAAGACAAGGTCATAGTCCTGCTTTTTCACCATGTCGATCGCGTCCTCGCCGTTGGTGGCGGTATCGACCTTGTACCCTTTCTCCTCCAGCAGCCGCACATGGGGCCTGAGCAGATCGATCTCATCATCAACCCATAAGATTTTCTTTGTCATTCCCTCATATTCCTCATGATAAACTCATCCGGGGCGTTTCAAAGTAACCATTAAAGCGTTCAGGCGCAACGAAACCGGCC
>JBBEBV010000268.1:8300-11855 GCA_040882165.1 Bacteroidota bacterium | reverse complement strand
GAAAACCTGTCGGCTTTTTCGCGGTTAAGGTTGTATGGCGACACGCACATCGAGCCCCCCTTCATTGATGGTCTGACCGGGTATGCGTGAGCCATCGGTTTTCGAATACTTATAGTACACGGAAGCTGTCACCCGGGCACTCAGGATGTACCGTATGCGAGGCTCAAGGATGGTCCGCGTCGTGCCATCGAGCACGGTGCCGTCTTTCTTAAAGTTCACCGCCTTCATGTCGAACAGCTTGCGTGAATTCGTCGAATAGCTGTAGGAAAAGCTGATATCGATGTCATTCGAGAGCGATAATCCGAAAAAGGGAAACTCAAAACCCTGCCGGGAGTAGTTCGCCGAAACGGTGATATCGGTAACATCCGACTCAACAACGTTCTGGGCAGCCGGTTGGAGGTCGTAGCTCGTGGTGGTGCCGTATCGGAACGTCGTGCTGAAGCTTCCTTTGATGAACTCCTTCAATTGGAAATTCAATCCAATGAGCGGCGCAAATCCGTAGGTGATCTGTTGATTCTCCGTGACCTCCTCCCCCGTCGGCGAAATTTTCCATCGACGTTTGTAGCCCGATGTGTAGCTGTGGTCGAAACTCGCCCGCGCGGCGAACAAGTTGAATACAGGAAACTTCTCCAGCCCCTCCCACCGAAGGGTCCAGTTGGGGCGCGGCACCAGGTCACCGATCAGACCTTTAAGGAGTGGGACCGCCTCCAACCCGTCTTCAAAGGCCTTAGCTAATTTTGCATCTGCCGTGCGTGTATCGGAGGGATCGATCCTCATCCGTTCGAACTCTTTTTGAACATCCTCGATACTTGTCCGGAAGAACTTGAAGAACAGGATCGGCGGGAAGGTCAGGTAGGAACGTTCGATGTCCCCGCTCACCACTTTATTGCTCTCGGTCGGCACCCCCACCGAGTCGGTATTGATCGACCTGTTGACCGTGTAGGACCAGCCGACGTTCCAATTGATCTCAATGTTCGCTCCCTCCCACAGGGGACGGGACGTACGCATCGACATGCGGTTGCTCTGGGAAAAAACATCAGCCAGATTGCCCAGAGGCGCACGGAGTCCGGGGACGGTCGAGCCTCCGAAGAACGGGAATGAGCCTTTTGACTTCATGATGACGTCCCCGTGGGGGTCCGACGAAAGGCCGAGCTGGTACATCAACGAGGGCCCGTTCTCCGGAAGAGAGGATTGGAAAAAGGGGACACGACCGAAGACATTCGCAAAACCGGGACGCCCCAGGACCCCGCTGTTCTGGGCACGGTTTTGCTGCGTAAACGAAAACGTCACTTTGTCGAAATCAAAGACGGGCGTTTTTATGGCGATCCGTGACATCCGATCCAGCGCCTCGAGAACGTTCAGACCTTTCGCCGTATCGGCGGGAAGGGGCGCGGCCGGTGTCTGGGACCAGATCTCGTTGCCGATCGTTTTAAGGTTCACATCAAAATTCATCGTCAGGTTTGCCGAGACACCCGCGGATTTGCCCAATGCACCTGCCTGCAGATTGTTCGCCCAATCGTACCGTGAGGAATAGCGGCCGCTCAGCGACAGGATCTTGTCAAGCTTGAGAATTGCAGGGATGACCGGCCTGGGATTGAACGAAATCGTCTGTCCGTACGTCAGATCGTCTCCAAAGTCGATCAGTTTCGCCTTGCCGAACATCTGCCCGAGGATTGCCGTAAAGGAACGCTGCGCGCCCTCGGGGCTGGTCTCCATGTTCAGCAGTGTGCTCTGAATGTCCAGCGCGTAATCGCTCCCGAGGTTGAGCAGACCTCCTTCGGAGAACTGCCATGCAAAACTCATGGACCGCGACGCTACGAAATTACGGACCACCGGCTTCGCGGCTGCCTGGTTGCGCGCCTGCTCGCTTGTCTGACCCCGCGTCAAGGTGGTGGAGAAATTGAAGCCCCGGGGCAGGTAAAACAGCTTCAATCCTTTCCATGGACTGAAGAGGAAAAAATCGCCGAAGGGCGCGAACGGTTCGATGAAATTCTGATCGCTTAATTGCAGGCCATAGGCCATGCGGGCATTCCATTGCCATTGACTGAACGACGCAATGGTCGGGGCGCGGCGGCTGGAGCGGTTGAACGAGTACGCGAAGGAAAGCCGGTTGATCGTTTCGCTCACCAGCCAGTGATCCACCGGCACATTGATCCGGATGTTCGGCAAGGCGTAGGTCTCGGTGATGGTCAAGGATTGCGTCTGGAGCCGGATGGTGGTTGCGGAATCCGTTGCCGCACTCTCGTTCGCCCCCTCTCCGATCTGCGAGTCACGCGTCCTCCCCACCGCTTCATCGACCAGGATATCGGTCCCGGGAAGGTACTTCGGGTTCTGAATCTGTTCGACACGGGAATAGGTAAAGGCAAGACTGGAACCGGCCCAGGTCTGGGGAAGAAGTTTTTCGAAGCCGATGCTGGCGGCAAGACTCCAGTTCCTGTCGTTCGCACGCGACCCGAAACGGTCTTCGAGGCCGTGGAAATGCGGATCGCGCTGCGTCATGTTGAACGAGAGGGAAGCGATGTCTGCAAACTTGACCTGGGTGTCGAAACGGTACGCCCAACCGGGTGTATCGTCCACATCGGTCAGTCGAAGCTCGTTCACCCACACCTCGCCCGTGTAGTTGGACTTCCCTTTATTATAGGGGTTCTCAACACCGATCACCAGGAGCCGGACGTTCGTCAGGGTCGGATTTCCCCTCACCAGATACGTGGCCCCTTCCGGGCCATTCGGCACGGGGATGCGTTCGCTCCTCGCCCCAACGCTATCCAGACTGAGTTTAATCGCCGTGATCTCGGCAAAATGAATACTGACTTCGTTGGCGGGATCCCAATCAGGCCTGATCGGCGTTCTGTATTCATAGTAGTTCAAGGAATCCGAACCGAACCGGAAGAACAACTCCAGGTCGTGGTTGCCGGGATCAGTGTAGTTGGTCCTGAATCCGGGGCGTGTATCTCCATGGACAAACATCCTCATGGTCCGGTAACTGAAGAGATCGAGGGGCCGGACGGGAAATCGCTTGATGGCCTGGCGTGATTCGCCATCCTGCAGATTCGTAATCACGAGGTTCAGCGATTGTTCATTCAAGAAAATGTTCTGATCCGGCCGGGTACGATCTCTTGCCTGCGGCAACCCTTCGGGCAAATCGTAGGACGGATTGTCTTCTTTGTTCACCACGCTCACCTTAAACGTTGAGTCATTTTTCACAAGTTCTTCCCACTGGTTCCCGACAAGGTTCAACTCGGCAAGGCGGATAATCACTTCCTGCTGTGCGCCGGCGATCCAGAACCGGATGGTCTCCACATTGGAAAACGAGGGTGTGCCAAGGGAACGGACCGTATCAATGATCGGGATGCGGATCTGGTACCATCCCGTCGTTCCCCCGCCGCTGATATAGCGCCGAAAATCCTCCTGCAACGTATCGAGCGGAATTTCGTACGTGAAGTAGCTATTGGAGCGGTCGAGAACATTGTTCCGGTTCCGGTCCTCCGTGTCGGGAAAACGCCCCGACTCACTTTGTGAATTGCCCTCCGTCCCGTTGATATTATTATAGTCCTG
>JBBEBV010000268.1:6723-8200 GCA_040882165.1 Bacteroidota bacterium | reverse complement strand
GGCTGCGACTTCTCCAGGTAGACCCAGAATTCGATGAAGTTGATGTTCTCATCGAGCAGGTTGGAAGTGGTGGAGCCGATGGGCCACATGATCCCGTTCCATGCCCGCCGGGGATCGGCAAGAAGCTTGTTTTCGAAATCCATCGAGTAATTGTTCGGGGCGCGAAGGTTGGGACGAAGGTAGAGGTTCAACACGGTCAGCTGCTCTTCTCCCCGGACCACATTCCCCTCTTTCGAAGGTTTTAAATCTGTAATCAGCACATCGCTCGGCAGGATATTGTACCAATCAAGCTTTGCGCGATATTCTTGCTTCTCCTGCAAGGTCCTCTTGAGCGGGAGGTCGAGATCGGGCATGTACTCCGGAACACTCGCCGGGAACCAGATGGTATAGGAGATCGGGAGAGGGATCGTCCGCCGCGCCCCCTCAAAATCGTCGATGTACGCAATTCCCGCCCCATGGTCCTGGGCGATGGAACTTTTCCGCGTGTTGGGATCGGGAAGCATGTAGGCGGCCTCACCGCGCAGGGAGAACGAGGACGGGGTCGTCGTCTGAACGCCGGGGAGGTAGTTCATTGCGCGTGTCAGGAAATCCATTTCAAAAGCAGTTCCGCCGTCAATCCCGAAGATCGTGTTATTGATCGGCTCCTCTCCCAACCGGACCTTGTCGCTCAGGGTTTGCTGGTTCAGGTTCATCACCGTAAAGCCGAACCCGGTGTTCCTTCCAAGGCTGAGATCTCCCCTCGCCCCCAGCAACGATTTCGAGGCAAGCTGGAACAGGTCGTTCGCTTCGTACTTGATCTGCAGGTTGGTGCCGGGAACGAGAAGGCCCTGGTTTCTTATGACGACTTGTCCGGAAATATAATCCACTGTGTAGTCGGGCCCCAATTGCGCTTTCTGTCCGTTTGCAATCACCTCAACGCTCCCTTCGACCACGTTGAAGCCGATCGGGTACGTCGAGGCGATGGAAGAGGTGATCGTCCCCTGCATGAGGAACTTATTGCGCGCGCTGTTCGATGCGCCGTTAAAGGTCGTATCGTACACTTCGTGGAAGACAAACGAATCGGCTTCGGCAATGGTTTTACCAATGCCCTGAAAGTAACGTCGGATTCCCTCGCGGAACGGCTCGGTGCGCGGGAAGATCAACTCGCCGCGCGACTCGTCTATGGTGACACCGGGAGCGTAGTCAAACTTGCCGTCCGGGGGGGAACCGGGCTGTTCGCCATAACGGTCGAGGCTGAACATTTCAATCAGGTTGATGAATCCAAGAATATTATCCTGCGGTTCCTGTCCCGAGACCTCGTACAGGATCTTCATCTCAAACCCATCCTTCTTGATACCGCGCCCGCCCAGGGGATAAATATTCTTCAGCATCATACGCCAGGCGGTCTTCAGGTGCGGCCCAAGACGCTGGGGCCGGACCAGCTTCATGATGAGCTTCAGCGCCTTGGAGGTATCCCTCGTTCCAAAATTGCCGACAT
>JBBEBV010000268.1:0-6623 GCA_040882165.1 Bacteroidota bacterium | reverse complement strand
CTCGTTCGGGTCTTCATTGCCGATCCGGGTCACCCAGACTTCGAGATCCCGGATTTCTTTCCTTTGGTCGACGCGCGCCGGGATGTTCAAATAAACCGAATCGAACCAGGCAACATAGGATGTATCGATAAAATAGTGATCACGCGAATAGTCGGTTGCCCGCTTGGTAAACGGGGTGGGCCGTCCGCCTCCGGACACGGACAACTCCCGGATCTGCCCCTTTTTCTGGGATGCGATCGTCGTCAGCTTCAGAGGCCCGAACTGCAGCGCCGCCTTGATGCCGAACAGAGCCTGGTTGCCGGAGATAAAGGAAGAGTTCGTCTGAAGCGAGACGTTTCCCGCCTCAACCGACTGGACGACGTCGTCCTCGTACCCTGTGTAACGGACACGCAACTGGTTTTCAAACTCAAAGGTTCGTTGCGTGTTCCAGTCTGCGTCGATCTTCAGTTTGTCGCCGATCTCTCCCTTCACGTTCACCTGAACGTTCTGGTTGAAGTCCGGCTCGTTGCGGCTCTGGCCAAGCGGATTGTTGACGAAGAGATCAGAGGAGGTATTCCGAAACGCTGCATGGATGTCGACGGCGCCGTTGATCTGCAGGCGGATGATATTCGGGCCGAAGATGCTGAAAAGGGGGTTTTTGGGTACGGGGATTTCGATATTTGTCACGGAGCCAAACAGTTCGCCCAAACCCTTCTTCTTATCTGCTGCCAGCTCGTACTTGCGAGCCATGGTCTCCCAGTTTAGACGGATCGCCTGGCGGAAGCGAGCTTCCCTGTACTCTTCCAATGAATACACCAGCGGCTCTTTGACATCCGCCCCCCCCACCATCCTCCGTATACGATACACGTAGCGCGCGGTATCAAGCTGGTGCTGTGTGCGGACCATCGTGGGTTCGGGAAGGTACAGTGGGTGGATCGGGGAAGAGAACGGCTTGACCATCGGTTGATCGACCCGGACGTGATGGAACTGTTCAAGTCGGGCAGAGGAATCGCGGGGGAGAGCCCTGATCGAATCCAGAATACTTTGCGTTGAAACGGGCCGCTCAGCCCCAAGGGTCGTCTGGCGTTTCCGAAGAAGGGCACGGGCACGGCGTGTTGGCGCTCCGGATCCGCGTAAGGTCGTATCCTGGAGAGCAGGCATGAGGGAGAGAGTCGCGGCCGAAGAGAAAGCCGGTTCAAGATACAGGGATGGCGCCGCGGCCATCGCGTCGCGGATAACGAAGTTCCCGCCGACGATCAGAAGAATCACTGCGACGGCCCATGCCCGGGGTATCCTTCCGGAGCGGGGAACGCCCGTTGATTCCTGGAAGCGGGGGGCCATCAGGGTCCGGAGTGTGGATCGAACCAGAGGCTCTCTACCGACGCGCCAACCCCCGGGACTTCCCGGTCGTCGACTCTGTAATGCGCTACCGTGTTTCACGCAGCCCTAATATTTCCTATGACACATTGTTCAACAATCGCTTAGGAAGCCTACTCACAGAAACGGTAGCGTAAGGTCGAATACTTCTCCACTGGTTGTTGCGGGATGCGAACGCGGGCTCCCGACACACGGCGTCCATGGTGGTTTGTCGCCGGGCGGTATGGGAGGTTGGGACAATCACGTTCGAGGGTGAAAGACGAAAAAACGTACTGAAAAGAAGCACAAAGGTCAAGGGTTGTGTTGGTCATCCGGATTTTGACCTGATGATCCCCCGGATGCGTTCCAGAATGATCTCGGGGACGTACGGCTTCTGGATAAAGTCGACGGCCCCCGCCCTGATCATTTCTCCGCGCAGTCCCGAATCGAGATACCCGCTGGCGAGAATGGATTGTACATCCGGGTTGATCTCTTTCATTTTCTGGAATGCCTCCCATCCCCCCATTTTCGGGAGCCCCATATCCGACAAGACGACGTCGATTTCATTTCTGTGCTTCTTATAGACGCGGACAGCTTCTTCCCCGTCACGGGCCTGGAAAACCTTAAACCCGTTCTCCTCAAGAAGAGTCTTCAATAATTCGATCAGCATCTCCTCATCCTCCACCAGGAGGACACATCCCCCATGGTTGTTCACTCGCGGCAAGGGGTCGCGGGAAGCCGGTTCCCACGATTGCGCGGGCAGATACACCTTCACCGTCGTTCCCTCGCCGGCCGTGCTCTCGACGTCGATAAATCCCCGGTGCGCATTCACCACGCCGTACACCACCGCCAACCCAAGTCCCGTCCCCTTCCCGGGAGGTTTTGTGGTGAAGAAAGGCTCGAACATCCTCCCCCTCGCCTCCTCATCCATCCCCACTCCATCGTCCTGAACTTCTATGACAGCATATTGTTGCCCCTCCGAGCGCGGGAACCTGTTCTTCATGTCGGCTCCCTGGACAACACCCGTTCGAATCGTGATAGTCCCTTTCTCGTCCTGTTTGCTCATGATGGCATCTTTAGCGTTGAGACATAAATTCAGGAGGGCCTGCTGAAGCTGGTTCTCGTCCCCCCTGAGGACCGGGTTCGCAGGCGTTAAGGGGAACGCCAGATCGATTCCTTTCGGCATGGTCTCCTCGAGCAACCGGGAGAGGTCCATGATCGTCTCATTCAAGCGTATCGATGCAATCTCCCCCGCCGCCTTCTTCGCGAAGGTCAGAAGCTGGCGGATGATCCCCGCCCCCCGCTCCACCGCTGTTCTGATCGAATCGATGTTTTTAACCTCTTGATCGCGGGGAAGGTCGGCCTGTGCCAGGGCGTTGACATAACCGAGGATGATGGAGAGGATGTTATTGAAATCGTGAGCCATGCCGCCAGCCAACGTTCCAACGCTTTCCATCTTTTGCGCCTGACGCAATTGTTCTTCCAGCCCCCTTTGCTCCGTGACGTCGCGGAGGATCCCGCGATACGTGACAGCCTCTCCCCGCTCGTTCCGGACTACGGCGATGGTCTCGAGCACCGTCAACCGTTTTCCATCCTTTCTCCTGACCCTCGCCTGGTGATCCTTGAGAAATCCACGCTCCGCGAGGAGTTGTTTCATCGTGGAGCGGTCTTCCGCATCGACATAGAGATCCCGCGAAATATCAGTCGCCAGCAGTTCCGCCTTGTTCGCGTAACCGAACAGCTCCACGCCCGCCTGATTGATGTCGACGAATTTTCCCTCCGGGGTGCTGATGAAGATGACGTCTTTCGAATCCTCAAACAGGGAGCGATATTTTTCCTCGGATTCCCGGAGTCTTTCCAATGCAACCTTTTGTGCGGTGATGTCCTCCACAATGCCCATCCCGTACAGGATGTTCCCGGTTTCATCACGGATCAGCGAGGCCGTCAGAAGTCCCCAAAGGATCTCCCCCGTCTTCTTGACATACCGCTTTTCAATCTGGTAGCTTGGGAGTTCGTTGCTGAGCAGTCGCCGCGCGTGGTCAAGATCGATTGCCATGTCTTCGGGGTGTGTGACCCCCTGTACCCCTTTCGCTTTAAGCTCCTGTTCCGAATAACCAAGCAAGTTACAGAGCGCTGCGTTTGCCCGAATCAGGCTGAGATCGGTCGCTATCACGACCATTCCGATGGGCCCCTCTTCAAAAAGTTTTCGGAATTGCTCCATGCTTTGACGGAGACGCTCCTCTCCCCGAATGCGGTCGGTTTCATCCAGGAGGTATCCATGGATCCAGGTCAGCGTGCCGTCCGTATCGAACTCGCCGCGGATATTGGATATGACATAGACCGTCGATCCGTCCTTTCGTTGCAGTACCTCCCGGAAGTTCTCGAGCTTCTTTTTTTCGCGGAGGAGCCCAAGATAATTCTCCCGATTCTGCTTCCGGGGGTAGAAGTCTGTAAGATCGCTCCGCAGGACTTCCTCGACGCTCTCAAATCCGAAAATGCGGGCGAACGAGGGATTGCACATCAACATTTTCCCATCAGGGGTGGAGACGAAGGTCCCGGAGAGATCCTCTTGAAATAACCGTCGATAGCTCTCTTCGCTGCGCTGAAGTGATTCCTGCGTCAATTTGAGATCGGTAATATCGTCCGCGATCACGAGGACTGTTTCCACGGTCCCCTTCTCGTTGAATTCCGGGACAAGCCTCGACCGGTACCAGACCTTTCCTGCGGGTGTCATGAAGTCGAACTCGATGAGGTCGGCCTTGGCGCTTTTAAATACTTTTTTCAGCGCGTTCGTCCAGAAGCCGGCAATTTCCTCCGGTATCCCCAGCTCCTGATGCGTCTTGCCGATCATGTGCTCGGGCGTCATCCCCATCTTTGCCTCCACGGCCGGATTCACATAGAGATGCCTCAGCTTTTTGTCGAACCGGATAATGATGTTCGGCGCGTGCTCGGCAATGCGACGAAAATCCTGATCAGCGCGTTTTGTCATAGTGGCGAGGTTGTGAGCGCCGGGGCGCTGGATGGACAGCGGCGACGCGCTGGGAAGAGCCGGTGGGATTACGGGGAGAGCCGTTCAAGAACCCACCCTTCCCCCTGTCTCGAATAGCGAAGACGGTCATGCAGACGGTTCTCGCGTCCCTGCCAGAACTCAAAGGCAGCGGGCTTCACGCGAAAACCTCCCCAGAATGGCGGAAGCGGCACATCGTTTCCGGGAAATTGCTGTTTGATCCTGGTCACCCGTTCCTCCAGGTACTCCCTCCCGGGGATCACGGAGCTTTGTTTCGATGCCCACGCGCCGATCCGGCTCTCGAGTGGGCGCGTGCGAAAATACTCCTCCGATTCATCCCGGGATGCCGCCTCGACCTCTCCCTCGATGCGAACCTGACGGCTCAACTCCCCCCAATAGAATAACAATGCCGCGTGGGGATTCCTGTGAAGCTCTTCGGCCTTCCGGCTTTCAAAGTTGGTAAAGAAAAGGAATCCCAGTTCATCAAACCCCTTCAGCAACACCATCCGCGCCGAGGGCAGGCCGCCGGGTGAGGAAGTTGCCAGGACCATCGCATTCGGCTCGATCGTCTCCACCCGCACCGCCTCATCGAACCAGTGCTGGAACTGGACAAACGGGTTCCTGTCGACCTCCTGTTCATTCAGGGGGCGCATGGAATATTCTCTTCGAAGATGGGCGAGCGATTCGTTCATACCGGGATGTGTCGTGTAAGAAACCCAGCTAAGATAAGGAACGCCCCTGCGCAAAGCAAGGATACCCGAATGGGAAGATGAAAAGCCCTGTTCCGGGTGGGAATATTGTGTTATTGTAATCGCTGAACAATCTCACTATATTTTCGACAAATGGTTATCCTTTGGCGACATATCCTCCGGGCACACATCGCCCCCTTTTTCTTCTCCGCGTCGGTGCTGACTTTCATCTTCCTGCTCCAGTTCATCATGCAAAAACTGGATCAACTCGCCGGAAAAGGACTGAGCGCCCTGGTGATCATCGAGCTGGTGGTGATGAACCTGGCTTGGATGGTGGTGCTCGCCGTCCCGATGGCCGTGCTCGTCGCAACGCTCATGGCGTTCGGGGGGATGTCCTCGACCAACGAGATCACCGCGATGCGCGCGAGCGGGATGAGTTTATACCGGATGATCACACCTGTGCTCCTGACTTCGGTCCTGGTGTGCGTCCTGTTGGTGCAGTTCAACAACGAAATCCTGCCGGATGCCAACCACCGCGCCAAGATCCTGCTGACCGATATTTACAGGAAGAAACCCACCTTCTCGCTCATGCCCGGACTTTTTTCGCAGGATATCTCCGGCTACAGTATCCTTGTCCGGAAGACGTTCGAGCAATCCAACGACCTCGAGGGGGTCACGATCTTCGATTACACGAACACCGCGCTCACCACCACCGTGACGGCGCAGACGGGAATGATCTCGTTTTCGCCCGACTATACCAAACTGATCATGGATTTGAGGAACGGCGAGATCCATGAACTCAACAACCAAACGCTCGAACAGTACCGCACGATCACATTTGAAAAACATCGCATCGCGATGAATGCCGAGGGGTTTGAATTCCAGCGATCGGCGGAGGCGCTGTTCAGCCGTGGGGACCGCGAACTGAGCGCCCAGGCTATGCAGATAATCGTCGACAGCCTGTACGCACTGCAGGCGCAGTCAATGGAACGCATCACCACCATGCAGCGGCAGGATATCAACCGCATCTTCTCCCCCTCCGCCGCTTCCGCGGGGGCCGGACAGACCAATCCGAGCTTCGCCGCCCTCACGCGGGTCTCGGTCCTCCGGAACACCATGGAAAGTGAATTCAACCGGATCGACTATTTCGCGCGACAGATCCGTGAGTATTCGGTTGAGATCCATAAGAAATATTCGATCCCGTTTGCGAGCATCGTATTCGTGCTGATCGGTGTACCGTTCGGGATTATGGCGCGCAAAGGAACCTTTGGCATGGCCGCGAGTCTCAGCCTCGGTTTTTTCCTGCTGTACTGGGCATGCCTGATCGGGGGGGAAAAGCTGGCCGACCGCGGCCTGACCGAACCCTGGATCGGAATGTGGAGCGCCAACATCGTCCTGGGACTCCTCGGAGTGTACCTTGTCATCCGGACCGCGCGAGAAAACCTTATCATCGATTGGTCGATCCTTGAACGGCTTGTCCCCAAAAAGTGGCGGACCCAGGGGGAACCGGAATGACCATTCTGGACCGGTACATCGTCCGCCAATTCGTCTCGACATTTTTCTTTGGGCTTCTCGCCTTTCTCCTCATCTTT
>JBBEBV010000267.1:0-3072 GCA_040882165.1 Bacteroidota bacterium | reverse complement strand
TGACTGCGCCCGCCCGCCTGACTACGTCAGGCAGTCGGGCGGGTCAGCAGTCGGGCGGGGATGAACACCGAAAAAAGAAAAATGATGTAATTTCTTCTTTATCGGTGCCAATCGGTGTGACCTCCGTGGTTGATTCGCATGGACGATAGGTGAAGTTTCCAATTGATTTTGCGGTTTCGGTCAGCTAAGTTAAATGTTCAACAAATTCATGGCCACGAAGAAAACGAATACCATCACGCCGAAGCGCAAGGGTTCCGGCGGAGCGCCCCCCGCGGGGAATGGCGCGCCCGACACAAGGCTGAAGAGCATTGTCATCCGCGGGGCGAGGGTTCACAACCTGAAGAACGTGAGCCTTGAATTTCCCCGCAACAAACTCGTCGTGATCACCGGGGTCAGCGGGTCCGGGAAATCGAGCCTCGCCTTCGACACCATCTACGCCGAGGGGCAGCGCCGGTACGTGGAGAGCCTCTCCTCGTACGCCCGTCAGTTTCTTGAACGGATGGACAAACCGGACGTGGACCTGATCCAGGGGATCAGTCCCTCCATTGCCATCGAGCAGAAAACCTCAACCCGCAATCCCCGCTCGACCGTCGCAACCACTACGGAAATCTATGACTACCTCCGATTGCTCTTCGGAAGAATCGGGCAGACCCATTGCCGCGTCTGCGGCAACGTGGTGAAACGTGATACAGTCTCCAGCGCGGTCGACCGGTTGCAGCGGGAGGGGGACGGGGCAAAACTGTACGTAATGTTCCCGATGCACGACCATCCGGGGCGTTCGCTGAAGGAGGAGCTTGAGGCTCTCAAAAAACGGGGATTTTTCCGGATCATCGTTCATGGGGAACTGATCGACATGAACGAGACGGAGTATAAGGGGAAACAGAAGAAGGATGTGCAGGTTTTGGTGGACCGGCTCGTCGTCCGGAAGGATGAAGAGATGCAGAAGCGCCTTGCCGATTCAATAGAAGCGGCTTTCGTGGAAGGGGATGGATACGCGCTCGTGCACCTATTGGAAAAGCAAGAGACCCTGCGCTTCACCCAGCATTATGAATGTCCATCGGACGGCATCCGGTACGAAGACCCGGAACCGCGAATGTTTTCGTTCAATAATCCGGTCGGTGCTTGCCCCAAGTGCCAGGGCTTCGGCCGATCGATGGGAATCGACATGGACCTGGTGGTCCCCGATCCGTTCAAAACGATCGGGCAGGGGGCGATCCAGCCCTGGAACTTTCCCAAGTGGCGCGGCAACCTCCGCGATTTGCTCGGCATTGCCCATGAGACAGGGCTGCCGCTCGACGTTCCCTTCAAAGACCTGACTCCTCACCAGCTTGATGTCGTGATGAACGGACATAAGAAGTTTGACGGGATCCTCAAGTTCTTCAAGTTCATCGAACGAAAATCGTACAAGATCCACTACCGGGTCTTTCTGAGCCGTTACCGCGGCTACACGACATGCGACGAGTGCGGGGGGGCGAGGTTGCGTTCGGATGCTTTGAATATCCGCGTAACCGACAAAACGATCCACGATATCGTCAGGATGACGATTGAGGAAGCGCTGGAGTTTTTCCAGGCGATCAAACTCTCCAGGCATGACCTGGATATCGCCAAACGCGTCCTCGAGGAGATCCGAAAACGGCTGAAATTCCTGAACGATGTGGGGATCGGGTACCTGACGCTCGACCGTCTGACGATGACGCTTTCCGGCGGAGAATCGCAGCGCATCAATCTGGCGACCTCGCTCGGTTCGTCGCTGGTCGGATCGCTGTATGTGCTCGACGAGCCGAGCATCGGACTCCACCCTCGTGACAACTCGAAACTCATTGCCATCCTCAAGTCGCTCCGGGATGTCGGGAACAGCGTACTTGTTGTGGAGCATGACGAGGATATGATGCGGGCGGCGGATATTGTCATCGATATGGGACCGCGTGCGGGAGAGCAGGGGGGGGAGGTCGTGTACTGCGGACCGATGGACGGACTGCTTCAGCATCCCACCTCGCTGACCGCGCGCTATCTAAACGGCAATCTCGTCATCCCTCTCCCCAGGAAACGGAGGAAGGAGGGGGAACAATCGATCCTGATCAAGGGAGCGGCCGAGCATAATCTGCGGGATATCGATGTCCGCTTTCCGCTCGGGTTGTTCGTCTGCGTAACGGGAGTCAGCGGCTCGGGAAAGAGTACCCTGGTTCATGAGATCCTCTCGGCCGGACTCCAGAAACTGAAAGGGGGATTTGACGGGAGCGTGGGGAAGCATGCGGCGATCCTGGGGGCGGATCACGTGAGCCACGTCGAGATGGTCGATCAATCGCCCATCGGCCGTTCGCCCCGGTCGAATCCCATTACGTACCTGAAGATTTTCGACCTCATCCGCGACCTCCTGGCCGGGACGCAGGCGGCCCGCATGAGGGGGTTCAAACCCGGATACTTTTCGTTCAATGTCCCGGGAGGGCGGTGCGAGGTTTGCGAAGGGGACGGGTATCAGAAAATCGAAATGCAGTTTCTTGCCGACCTGTATCTACTCTGCGAGGGATGCAAAGGAAAGCGCTTTAAACAGGAGGTTTTGGAGGTCCGGTATCACGGGAAGAACGTGGATGAGATCCTTGCGATGACCGTCACAGAGGCAATCGACTTTTTTTCACAGCATCCGGACGGGCGGAGAATTGCGAAAAAGCTCACCATCCTCAACGAAGTGGGACTGGGATATCTGCGCCTGGGTCAGCCGGCCACGACACTTTCAGGGGGAGAAGCGCAGCGTATCAAACTGGCGCATCACCTCACGGGTTCCGAGGGGGAGGGCCGGGCGCTGTTCATCTTCGACGAGCCGACCACGGGTCTGCATTTTGACGACATTGCCAAGCTCTTGCGTTGCTTTGACGCGCTGGTCAACGCCGGGAATTCCGTAGTGGTGATCGAACATAATATGGATGTGGTGAAGTGTGCTGACTTCATTATCGACCTGGGGCCGGAGGCCGGTGACGGCGGGGGACGCATCGTCGCCACTGGTACGCCGGAGGAAGTTGCCCGTTCGGCGAAGTCACATACGGGGCGCTATTTGAAAAGGGTTTTGGAGGATGT
>JBBEBV010000266.1:0-3085 GCA_040882165.1 Bacteroidota bacterium | reverse complement strand
AACGGCGGGATGCTCAAACTTCCAACGACTCGCTGGGGATCGCTCGTCGGGAAGTTTGGCACTTCGCCCAGCTTCTCAATAATAGCTTCCAGACTGAAGTGTTTTTCTGATGTCACTTTCGGAGCGCCTTCAAGCGTTCCTTCGCCTCCTTGAGTTGGGGAATCTCCGCATCAGCATTCTTCCAAAGAGTAAGGAACGCCTCATAACTCTTAATCGCTTTAGCCCGCTCATTGGTGCGTTCGTAGATGGTCCCTTCGAGATGGTAACTCAGAGAGTGGACCTCGACAAACTGCGGGAACGAACCGGCGATGCCAAATACGGAAATATTGGACCGGAGGTCTCTCAGAACAGAGAGGGCAGCAGGAAACTGACCCATCGAAGAGAGAACCCTGGCGGTGTAATATTGCGTACCTGGGTCCGGATAAGAGATCGTTCTGAAATACTCAATTGCCGTCCCGAAATTGCCGGAGTTCATCGCTTCGAAGCCGTTGATGTACGGAATGAAACCGGAGGAAACGACTTTCAACTCGGCATTCACAACATCCCTTGCCTTCTGAAACTGACCACTGTGCAGATAGTAGAAATAGGTAAAAATATGGTAAGCCAGCGCTCCGGCATCAGAAAACGTGAGGGCTCTCTCAAAATCGAGACGCGCGCCGGTCGTATCCTGCAGAAACCTTGCTTTCATCCAGGCCCGAAGCATCAATGCGGTACCAGTATGGCTCCGACCCGACGACGGCGATTCGAGCGCAAGGAGGTCATCAACTGCTTCCATCGCTTTCCTGTACTCCCCGCGACTGATCGCCAGTAACCGGAGGCCATGGTACCCTTCCACCCGTTCGCTAAACGGTCGGTCATTGCGTGTAAGTTGGTGATACTGTTCTCTGGCGGCATCGGGTTGTCCCGCCACAACATAGATATCCCCCAATTGACGCTTAAGCTGGAAGTCCTGAGGAAATTTCTCGATGCCGGCCCTGCAAACCTGGAGGGCACTGTCATACTGTGCCTGTTCGGCATAGGAATCGGAGAGCAAAGAGTAAGCGGTGGGGGACGGTACGTTCTTCAGATACCGTTCAGCACACGGTTGTAACTCGCTGAGTGACCGCGCACTCGCAAGCGTCCAATAGAGATGCTGGTGGGCCCGTTCATTCTGAGGGTCCATGGAAAGCACTTTTTGCAGAGAGTTCCTCGCGGTTTCAAGGTCCTCCTGATGAAAGGCATAGTCTCCGAGGAGATAGTTTGCCTCCTTATCGTCCGGATAGAGTACAACAAGTTGCTTGAGAAGGGCGATGGCCGGTTGAGGCTCCTCCCGCGAAAGCGCATCCTGAACGCGGATCAAATACTGTTCCTTTTCCGGTACTTTATCAATCAACTTCAGGGCCCTTGCAATAGCCTCTTTCGTGCCGGGATTGTTTTTCCACGCGAGCGCATAGCTCAGCCGATACCAGGCAATACCGAAACTTGAATCCAGGGCGACTGCCTTCCGGAAATGTTCGGCTGCCGCCTCAAACTGAAGCTTGTTGATGAGCCCCTCGCCGGTAAAATATTCCTGATACGCCTCCATGTTGAGCGTTGTGAGATCGGCGACCTTTTGCGTGGTTGCCTCGACATCCGATTTTCGTTCCTTGAGCCCAAGACGTGTCTGCTCGGCCAGTTTGTCAATCATCGCCGGGATGCTTGATTTTCCCTCCGCCTGTTCCTTCACCGTCAGGATATACTCGTTCTTCTCCGGGTCGAGCACTTTCATATCGATGACGTAAAGCTTGTCAAACTTGCTGATCGTTGCCACCACAAGGGCCCCAACATGAGCCTGGCGCGAGATCTCCCGTCCAAGAGTCTCATCGATCCTGTCGACGTTCCCCTTCCCCATGAACTTAAGGATGTCGTGCATCCTGGATCGCGTCAACACAGACAGATGTCTGGACTGTTCGAGCGACGTGATCAGCATCCCGGAAAGCCCGTCCAGTTCCTCCTCTTTTGTCTGATTGTTGAAATCGGCGACGGCAACAGGGATTCTTTCGCCGACCGGGGTTTCCCCTCCACCGAGGAGAAAATATCCTGCGACGCCAACAAGAACGACAATGGCCGGGATCAGCCAGGTTAACGTGCTACGGGTGGACAAAGTGGGAATTTTCAGGGTGACCGTGGTTGATCGTCGCAACTCCTCAGTCGTGGAGGAGACCTGAAGAGGTCCGGAATCCGATGTGCCCGCGGAGGCAATAGCGGCGCTGGCATCAGGAGACGGCGGGATTCCGATATTCTTCCTGGAGACACGTGAAGACTCCTTGCGCAACCTTCGAATATCGATCACCATGTCCTTGATATTCTGATACCGGTCTTCGGGATCTTTTTCTAAAGCTCTATTGATGATGTGAACAAGCTCGGCAGACGCCTCGGGCAGGATCCTGCCGATCGGGTCGGGGGTCTCGTTGAGGATGGAGTACATCATGGCTGCCTCATGCTCGCCGCGGAAAGGAAGCTTGCCGGTCAGCATTTCATAGAGAAGAACGCCGAACGAGAAAATGTCGCTTCGCGTATCGGCGGTGCCCCCCTGGATCTGCTCCGGCGCCATGTAGGCAAGGGTGCCGACCGTGCTCAGCGAGCGAGTCAGCTTGAGCGATCCCTTCAGTTTCGCAAGGCCAAAATCCATGACCTTTGCATCCCCCCGCGCGGTGAGCATGATATTTTCAGCCTTCACATCCCGGTGAACGATCCCCTTCGCGTGTGCCTCGTGCAGTGCCTCGCCGATCTGCAGCGCGACGCCCAACACTTCGTTGACATCCCGGTATGGGAGTTTTTTGCGAAGCGTGCCACCGTCGACAAGTTCCATCGCCATGAACATCTGGCCTTGATGCTCGTCAACCCCGTAGATTGTGCAGATATTGGGATGATTCAATGACGCGGCAGCTTGGGCCTCTTGAAGAAAGCGGGCCTTGGTTTCCGCGTTCTCCGATGCATGGGGGGGAAGGAACTTTAGTGCAACTACGCGATTGAGTTTTGTGTCCTGGGCTTTATAGACTACTCCCATCCCACCCTCGCCTAACTTCTCCAAGATTTGATAGTGTGAAACTGTTTGACCGATCAT
>JBBEBV010000265.1:17150-20135 GCA_040882165.1 Bacteroidota bacterium | reverse complement strand
GGATCGCATTGGGATTTCGGTTGCTGCACCGTCTCGAGTACTATCAGATGTTTTCCACTGATGCCTCCTTTGGGTACAACTGGAGGGAAACGCTGAGCAAGGAACATACGTTCAATCCCATCTCCCTGACGTTCGCCAATCCAACAAAGACAACAGACAAGTTCAACGCTCTGCTTACGGCAAACCCCTTCCTGCGGAAGAGTTTTGAAAAACAATTTATTATCGGACAGGACTACTCTTTCACGTATAGCGATCAGCTCGAGAAGGAAGTGAAGAACCATCTGTATTTCAAAGGAACGATGGATTTTTCGGGCAGCATCCTCCGATTTGTGCAATCGCTCTTCAAAAAGGAACCAGCAACACCGGATGCTCCTTACACGCTCTTCGGGACGGCCTACTCCGAGTATTCCCGATTTGATCTCGACGTACGCCACTATTACAACACGGTCAGCCAGACGTCGGCCATCGCCAGCAGAGTGATTGCGGGAATAGGAATAGCTCACGGCAACTCTGCAGTGCTCCCCTTCGTCAAGCAATTCTCCATCGGAGGGAGCAATAGTGTGCGTGCATTCGATGCCCGGTCGCTCGGACCCGGCTCGTACAAAACACCCGACAGCCTCGCCGCCAGCTCCTTTGCCGATCAGGCGGGCGATATCAAACTGGAGGCAAATGTCGAGTATCGATTTCCTCTTGTGAGTATCGTACGCGGGGCGTTGTTTCTCGATGCAGGCAACATCTGGCTCAGAAAGGACGATCCCAACCGGCCCGGGGGAACATTCTCCACCAAAACATTCCTCGATGAAACAGCGGTGGGGACAGGCTTCGGCCTTCGGTTGGATTTATCTTTCTTCATACTTCGATTCGACCTTGCGTTCCCCCTGCGCATCCCCTCTCTGCCAAAAGGCGAGCGATGGGTTGCTCACAAGATTGATTTTGGCCACCCTGCCTGGCGGAACAAGAACCTCGTCTTAAACCTTGCCCTGGGCTACCCCTATTGAATGGTCGACAGGGGCTGAGGGACCCGCGATCGCGGTATGCAAAAGACATAACCAAAGGATTGGATTATGTTCCGAAGGTTTTCATCGGATTGTCTCGCGGAAGGAACTTTCCGCGAACGGTTTCACACGTTTGTTGAAGAAATGGAAAGAGGTGCATGATGGAATCACCCATACGCGGGAACAACCACAACTTGCTGCCCCCGGCCGACCTGCCCGGGGAAATCGAGCGATTGCGGGAGGATCTGAGCGCGGAGCGGGATCGACATTTGCGTACGCTGGCGGATTTTAAGAACTACCGACGCCGTATCGAGCGTGACGGCAACAAACTTGCCGAGGAAGGAAAACGCGGAATCCTGCTCGCCCTCCTTGATACCATCGACGACGTAGAGAAAGCGATGCATTTGTGGAACAATGCACTCTTGCGCCCGGCGCAAGTACGAGTTGCCGGTTAACAGACTCTCTGCGTGAGCGCATTCGGGAACGAACACACAACGGCACGATCATGACATACAAGGACTACTACAAGGATCTGGGCGTTCGAAAGACCGCCACACCGGCAGAGATCAGGAAAGCCTATCGGAAGCTTGCCAACAAATATCATCCCGACAAGGCCGGGGGAAACAAGGCGGCTGAAGAAAGATTCAAGGAAATCAATGAGGCCCATGAAGTCCTCAGTGATCCGGTGAAAAGAAAAAAATACGATCAATTTGGCGCTGATTGGAAACACTACGAGGAAGCAGGGGCCCGACCGGGAGGATTCGATTGGTCGAAGTACGCCGCGGGAAGCGGCGGACCAACACACCACACGGGCACCGATGAATCCGGTGCGATGTTTGGCGAGGAGGGTGTCAATGATCTTTTTGAGATGCTGTTTGGACAACGCAGTGGCCGGCGGCCGGGAAGACGCGGCGTTGTCATCAAGGGTGAGGATTTCCAAACAGAGACGACCCTCTCGCTGGAAGAAGCGTATCACGGCACAACGCGGCTGATCCAGGTGAACGGTCAAACGATCAAGGTGACGATTAAACCGGGCGTTGCCGACCGCCAAATGCTGAGAGTTGCGGGGAAAGGGGCAGGCGGATCAAGCGGCGGTCCAAACGGCGATCTTTATCTCACCGTCAAGATCGCGCCGCATCCGGAGTTTCACCGAAAAGGAAACGATCTCCATCGGGACCTCCCCGTTGAACTGTATACAGCTCTCCTCGGAGGAAAGACCCGGATCAAGACACTGAAAGGCGACGTCACAGTCAGTATTGCGAAGGGAACCCCCAACGGCAAGGAGCTCAAGCTTCGGGGACTTGGAATGCCGGTCTATGGCAGGAAGATGGAGTATGGAGATCTGCTGGTGAACGTTGCCATCGTCCTGCCGGAGAATCTCAGCGAAGCGGAATCGGACATGTTCAGAACACTGGCAGCACTGCGGAAATAGATCTGTGAACAAGAGCATAGCGATTGGCGGTCCCGGACCGAATCAGACGGGCCGACCGGCACCCATGAACCAATGGAATAAGGAGAATGATGAAACAGGAAACCTCAACCAAACCCAATGGATTCCCTGGCGCCCAGACGATCAGGGTCCTTGAATTGGTCAACTACCAGGACGGGGCCGTCGTCAGCCGCGAGCTCATCAAAAAGTCCACTGCCAGCGTGACGGCCTTCGCCTTTGACGCAGGTCAGGGCTTGAGCGAGCATACGGCTCCGTTCGACGCGCTGGTGCAAGTGGTGGAAGGCGCCGTTGAGATCACGATTTCCGGCCAGCCACGCCAGTTGCAGGGCGGCGAGATCATCCTGATGCCCGCCGGTCAACCGCACGCGCTTAAGGCCCTTGAGCGATTCAAGATGATTCTGACGATGATTCGACCCTGAACAAGAAACCACAACGATGAGCACAAAGACAAAACCACTCACCCCGGAACTGTTGCGCAATCGAACCGACGCACGGCGAGAACCCGGTGCAGATGTGGAATGGAACAACATCCCAACATCC
>JBBEBV010000265.1:11226-17050 GCA_040882165.1 Bacteroidota bacterium | reverse complement strand
GAATATCAAGGGCTTCCGGGGAAAGGAGCGCGATGAGCGGATTCGAATTAAAGCGTCTCGCCCAGATCATGGAGCCGGAACCAGGCAATCCGATGGAGGTCGAGGGCGTCCTTAATCCGGCGGCCGTGCGTGGCCCGGATGGTGAACTCTACCTGTTTCCCAGGCTGGTCGCTCAGGGCAATTATTCGCGCATTGGCATCGCCCGTGTGAAATTCAACGAGGCGGGTGATCCGTGTGGCGTGGAGCGTCTGGGCATCGCGCTGGAGCCGGAAGAAGATTACGAGCGGCGGTCTGACGGCGGCGCCGGCTGTGAGGATCCTCGGATCACATTCGTGGAACGGTTCCGGCGCTACGTGATGACGTACACGGCGCATTCGCCCATCGGCCCACGGATCGCCCTGGCCGTATCGGAGGATTTGTTTCACTGGAAGCGTCTGGGGCTCGCGACCTTTGAGCATTATCACGGCATCGATTTCGTCAATGTGGACAACAAGGACTCCAGCCTCTTCCCCGTTGCCATTCCCAATCACCGTGGAAAGATGCAGTTGGCCATCATCCACAGGCCGCTGTTCCCCGGCACGCGACCGGAGGAGACCGCCTGCGGACCCGGCTCACGAATAGTGGACCTCGATCATGAAAGCATCTGGATTTCCTATTGCCCGATGGCCCTGGAGGGCCTCGAACCGCATCACCTCGGCCTGTTTAACTCCCATCACCGGCTGGCGACTCCGGTGTCGCCTTGGGAGATGCTCAAAATCGGTGGTGGGACTCCGCCCGTCCTGACCCGGCATGGCTGGCTGACCATTTACCATGGTGTGCAGGAATTGCCGGATCCCGGGCCAGACGAACATCCGTTGTGCTACTCCGCGGGCGTGATGGTGCTCTCCAAGGAGCATCCGCGCGTGATCCTTTATCGGTCGACGGAGCCGGTGTTGACACCGCAGCTGCAGGTGGAACGCCACGGCACTGTCCCCAATGTCGTATTCCCCACCGGCATCGACCGGCGTGACGACCTCGGCGCTCCGGATCGCTTTGACGTTTATTATGGAATGGCCGACAACCGGATCGGCGTGGCACGCCTCGACGTCCCGGAACACCTTCCGCCAGGCGCCTCCGCCGACGGCGATGGACCAAAGACAGGTACGCAAGGATGAGAGACAGCGAAAATCCCTCCCACTTCGGCAGCGTTGTTTCAGTACGCGGAAGGAAGAGCTGCATTCATACCGCCCGGGACAGAGCAGGAGCGCAGGGACGACGGAGAATGGCCCCCTGGAGAAATGGCTCATGGTGAAGACCAGGATAATCTGTACACTTGGTCCAGTGTCATCGAGCGAGATGGTGCTTAGAAAAATGATGCTGGCTGGCATGGATGTCGGGCGCCTGAATTTTTCCCACACGACGCCGCAGGAAGCGCTCCGTACCATCGGACTCATTCGGCTTCTCAACACGAAATACCGCAGGAGAGTGAAGCTTTTGGGCGACCTGCAGGGCCATCGCATAAGAGTCGGCGATCTCCTTGCTCCGGTTTTGCTTGAAAAACACCAGACAGTGTGGCTCACCCGGCAAAAGACAAAAGGCTCAAATGAAATAATACCGTTTGATTATCAAGGCTCCCTGTTCGATATTAAAAACGGCCACCAAGTTTTCATAGACGATGGAAATATCGTTTTGGAAGTGGTCGGACGAGCTGAAAACAGTCTCCAGGTCAAAGTAGTATTCGGCGGCTTGGTTCAGGAACATAAGGGAATCAATATTCCTGAGGCACAGTTGTTCTTTGGCGGTATCAGCCAAAGGGACATCGAAGATATACTCTTTTGTAAGAAGCATGGCGTAGAATATATCGCGCAGTCATTCGTATGCACCAAAAAGGATATCCAGGATGTGAGAAGGGCACTTGGAGAAGGCTCGGGATGCCGGGTCATCGCCAAGATAGAAAATAGAGAAGGCATAGAGAATATCGATGAGATCATCGACGCTTCAGACGGAATTATGATTGCGCGCGGAGATATGGGGGTATCATTGCCAATTTACAAAATCCCCGTTATTCAAAAGGAGATTATCAAGAAGTGTAACCGCGCCGGCAAGTTCGTCATTACTGCGACACAGATGTTGGAGAGTATGACGGAAAACCGCATCCCTACCCGCGCAGAGGCAAGCGATGTGGCCAACGCCATCATCGATGGCACGAACTTTGCAATGCTTTCGGCTGAATCTGCTGTGGGAAAATATCCGGTCGAGACGGTTGGTATGATGAACGCTATCGCGCGGTTCACTGAACAATACCTTCGAAAGCTGGTTTCGGAGCGACGCGAACAATAGTTTGCTGTGTGCCATAGTAAGAAAGAGACAATCAACCATGCGACACAGGCAATGGTCTCAAAGCAATGAGTAAAACAAACCAGGGCACAATAGTCTCGGTGCGTGGCAGCGTCGTGGACATCCGGTTCGCTGATCGTCTGCCGCCGATCTACTCGGTCCTGCGCACTGGAGATGAAGGGCACATCATCATCGAAGTGCTGGCGCAACTGGACGCGCATCGCGTTCGTGGCATAGCGTTGACACCCACGCAGGGTCTTGCGCGCGGCATGGCGGTTGAGGACACGGGCGGACCGTTGAAAGCGCCGGTAGGAAAAGGAATTCTTTCGCGGATGTTTGACGTGTTCGGGAACGCTCTCGACCGCGAGGGAGAAGTGACGGACGTGGAATGGCGTACCGTCCATCGCGCACCGCCGCCACTCGCCCGTCGTTCCACCAAGTCCGAAGTCTTCGAGACGGGCATCAAGGTGATTGATGTGCTCCTGCCGCTGGAGCGCGGCGGCAAGGCAGGACTGTTTGGCGGGGCAGGCGTGGGCAAAACAGTCCTGCTCACGGAAATGATTCATAATATGATCGGGCACCACGAGGGGGTAAGTCTGTTCTGCGGCATCGGCGAACGCTGTCGCGAAGGCGAGGAGCTCTACCGCGACATGAAGAAAGCCGGCGTCTTGCCAAACATGGTGATGATCTTTGGGCAGATGAACGAGCCACCGGGCAGCCGGTTCCGAGTGGGCCATGCCGCGCTGACGATGGCCGAATATTTCCGGGATGACGAGCACCGGGATGTCCTGCTGCTTATCGACAACATCTTTCGATTCATCCAGGCCGGCATGGAGGTCTCCGGCCTGATGGGCCAAATGCCGTCGCGCCTGGGCTATCAGCCTACCATGGGAACGGAGCTATCGGAATTGGAGGAGCGCATCGCCAATACCGATACCGGCGCCATCACCTCAATCCAGGCAGTGTATGTGCCGGCGGATGATTTCACCGATCCGGCTGCGGTACATACGTTCTCGCATCTCTCCGCGTCGATCGTCCTCTCGCGTAAGCGGGCAAGCGAGGGGCTTTACCCGGCCATCGACCCGTTACAATCCAGTTCCAAGATGGCCACCCCGGGCATCGTCGGCGAACGGCATTACGCCCTGGCGCAGGAAATCAGGCGCACGCTGGCTCAATACGGTGAACTCAAAGACATCATTGCCATGCTCGGGTTGGAGCAGCTTTCGCCGGAGGACCGCAATGTGGTCGCCCGCGCCCGCCGATTGGAGCGTTTTCTCACCCAGCCCTTTTTCACGACCGAGCAGTTCACCGGACTCACAGGAAAGCTCGTCAGCCTCGACGACGCGCTGGACGGGTGCGAGCGAATCCTGCGCGATGAATTCAAAGACTACCCGGAGAGCGCACTCTACATGATCGGGACGGCGGATGAGGCGAAGGCAAAAGTGAAGCCTGGCAAGTCTGGCCCCAAAGACGCGGGTGAGTCTGGGAACAAAATCGAAGTCCGGGGCAACATGGATCCAACTTCTGATTCCAAGCTCACGGGTACATTCGAAACGCTCCCGAAGCCCGGGGAGGAACCTCAACCAAAGGTCGAACATGCCGCCAACATCCATGAATCTTAAGGTTCTCCTCCCCTTCAAAATCTTTGCCGAGAAAACCGGCGTGTCGCGCATCGTTGCCGAGACGCGCTTGGGCTCGTTTGGATTGTTGCCGCGCCGGCTCGATTGTGTGGCAGCGCTCGCGCCGGGAATCCTGATCTACGAAACCGAATCAGAGGGAGAATTTTTCGTCGCGATCGACGAAGGGGTGTTGGTCAAGTCCGGCCCGGATGTGCTCGTCTCCGTCCGCCGGGCGATAGGCGGAACAGACCTCGCCCAACTGCGCGATGCGGTGGAGCAGGAGTTCCTGACCCTCGACGCGCACGAGCAAAGCCTGCACAAGGTCATGGCGAAACTGGAAACTGGATTTCTGCGGCGCTTCGCGAATTTCCAACATGAATGACAAGTCAAAGAAAACCTCGAAAGACGAGCTAACCCTCGCCGGGC
This sequence comes from Bacteroidota bacterium, assembly GCA_040882165.1. Lineage (GTDB taxonomy): Bacteria > Bacteroidota > Ignavibacteria > UBA10030 > UBA10030 > UBA6688. The sequence continues at coordinate 12,689 of JBBEBV010000265.1, read as the reverse complement.
GAATCGGCACGAAGGCGACGCGCAAGCTCAAGGCACGGAGGAACGTCAAGCCGGGCGTCTGGTTTGGCCTGGGCATGATGGGGCTGATCGGATGGTCGGTCGTCGTTCCAACGCTGCTCGGCGCAGCGCTCGGTCTCTGGGTGGACAAACACTATCCGGGCAAGCTTTCATGGACCCTGGCGCTGCTGGTGGCGGGGCTCATGATCGGCTGTTTGAATGCGTGGCTGTGGGTCGCCAAGGAAGATAAGGCAATGCAGGAGGAACAGGAGAACGACGATGAATGAAATATTGACACTGGTACTGGCATGGGTCGCGGGAGGTCTGCTCGGTATGATTTTCTTTGGCGGCCTGTGGTGGACGGTCCAAAGAGGTCTTTCGTCGAAACGACCGACACTTTGGTTTCTCGGCAGTCTCATACTGCGAACCATTATCGTGCTGGCCGGACTCTATGTCGTCTCGGGCGGTCAAGGGGCCCGGCTGCTGGCGTGTCTCCTCGGATTTGTCATCGCGCGATCCCTTGTGATGCGGTACACCCGCCCGCCGGCCGAACACTATAACTCTCCAGCGAAGGAGGCCCGTCATGCGCCTTAGTCCTGACGAGATTATCTTCTGGCAATACGGGTTCCTCAAACTCAACGCTACTATAGTGTTCACGTGGGGCCTGATGCTCGTGCTGGCCGTCGGTTCAAAACTCATCACGCGACGACTTTCCACGGGGCTGAAGCGTTCCCGTTGGCAAAACCTTCTGGAAATCATCGTCACGGGGATAGAAAAACAAATCGGGGAAGTAGGACTGACTCAGCCGCAGAAATATCTTGGGTTCCTGGGCACGCTCTTCCTGTTCGTCGCCCTGGCCAGTCTCTGCACCGTCATCCCCGGCTATGAGCCGCCAACGGGCTCGCTCTCCACGACCACGGCGCTTGCGCTGTGCGTGCTGGTCGCCGTTCCAGTCTTTGGGATCCACGACCAGGGGCTTGGCAGTTATCTCAAGTCCTATGTGAAGCCGACGTTCATCATGCTTCCGTTTAACATCATCAGTGAAATCTCCCGTACGCTGGCCCTGGCCGTCCGCCTCTTCGGCAACATGATGAGCGGGGCGATGATCATCGGTATTCTGCTGACCATTACGCCTTTCATCTTTCCGATCGTCATGACGGCTCTCGGTCTGCTCACCGGCATGGTGCAGGCCTATATTTTCAGCATTCTGGCCGCAGTGTATATCGCAGCCGCTACGCGTGTCCACAAACAGCCGGACCGAGACGTTCCGTTGACCGACCGTGTGGCAGAAAGTGAGACGAGAAATGCTCCATTGTGAAATTCATCGAACGGAGCGAATCGGATGGTACCGCGCGGCGGTTCTCGGCGCCAGCGACGGAATTGTTTCGACCGCGAGTCTTGTCGTCGGCGTCGCGGCGGCGCAGGCTACAAGCCAGAATGTCCTCGTCGCCGGATCTTCGTTGATC
>JBBEBV010000265.1:10045-11126 GCA_040882165.1 Bacteroidota bacterium | reverse complement strand
CAACCAACCAATAAACAAAAGGAAAACGTATGGATACCATGACGATCATCGCGGTGGCATCAATTGTCACCGCCGGCATCACCACCGGATTCGGCACGATGGCTCCAGCTCTTGGCGAAGGGAAGGCGGTCGCAACAGCGTTGACTTCGCTGGCCCAGCAGCCTGATGCTTCCGCCACCATCACCCGGACTCTGTTCGTCGGCCTTGCGATGATCGAGTCCACGGCCATATACTGCTTCGTGGTCTCGATGATTCTTATTTTCGCCAACCCGTTCTGGAATTACGTCATCTCACAAACCGCGGGACAATAAGCTATGCTGATCGATTGGTTCACCATCGGAGCACAGGTGCTCAACTTCGTCATCCTCGTGTGGCTCCTGAAGCGCTTCCTCTATAAGCCCATCCTCCACGCCATCGACGCGCGGGAGAAGCGAATCGCCAAGGAACTCGCGGACGCCGACACGAAACAAGCGGAAGCCGCGATGGAACGCGAAACGTTTCAGAAAAAGAACGAGGAGTTCGATCAGCAACGCGATGAACTCCTGAGCAAGGCGAAGGACGAAGCAAATGCCGAACTTCAGCGCCTCCTCAACGAAGCGCGGCAGGAGGCCGACGCTCTGCGTTTCAAACGCCAGGACGCGTTGAGACACGAACAACAAAGCCTGAACGAAGAACTCACCCGCCGAGCCCGGGAGGAGGTTTTTGCCATCGCGCGAAAGGCGCTGACGGACCTCGCGGGAACGAGTCTGGAAGAACGCATGAGCGAAGTGTTTATACGCCGATTGCGACAGCTGGACAAGGAGGCGAAAGAAGGTCTCGCAAAGGCACTGAAAGCATCAGCCGACCCGGCGCTCGTGCGCAGCGCCTTCGAATTGTCGTCGCAGCAACGGGGCGCGATACAGCTTGCGCTCAACGAAATCTTTTCGGCTGAAATCCAGGTCCGTTTCAAGACCGCGCCGGACGTGATGAGCGGCATCGAACTCACCACGAATGGCCAAAAAGTCGCGTGGAGCATCGCGGCGTATCTGGCTTCGTTGGAAAAGAGCGTCGACGAACTTCTGAAAGCAAAGAACAAGCCTGA
>JBBEBV010000265.1:8370-9945 GCA_040882165.1 Bacteroidota bacterium | reverse complement strand
AAGCCTGATGAACTTAAGCCTCAAACAGAGAGCCATTGACCATGGAATCTGAGAGCCTCCGGAACGTTTTCGACGGCGCGATCGCTGGAATAAGCCAGGTGCGGGAAGCATTCACGCCGCAACTGAATCTGCATGAGGTGGGGACGATCACGATGGTCTCCACCGGCATCGCCAAGGTCTCCGGCCTCCCCAACGTGGGCTTTGAAGAGTTGATAAGTTTTCCCGGCGGAGTGTCTGGAATCGCCTTCAATGTGGACGAGGACGAAATTGGTGTCGTGCTGCTCGGCGAATACTGGCATCTGCAGACGGGCGATGAAGTCGAGCGCACGGGTCGGGTCGTGGACATCATCGTGGGTGACGGATTACTGGGGCGCGTCCTCGACCCGCTCGGCCGGCCCCTCGATGGCAGCGGTCCGGTGGCCGCCGTCGAACGCCTGCCTATCGAACGCCCGGCAGCGCCCATCATGGAGCGCGCTCCCGTTACGGTGCCGCTCCAGACCGGCCTCAAGGTCGTCGATGCGCTCATTCCCATCGGGCGCGGCCAGCGCGAGTTGATTCTGGGCGATCGCCAGACGGGCAAAACCGCTCTTGCGATCGACACCCTCCTCAACCAGCGGGGCGAAGATATGGTGTGCGTCTATTGTGCCATTGGCCAACGCTCTTCCGCCGTGGCAAAGGCTGTGGCTGTCTTGCGGGAGATGGGCGCGATGGATTACACCGTCGTGGTTGTCACCGAGGGCAACGACCCTCCGGGTCTCACCTACATCGCTCCGTATGCGGCCACCAGCATCGCGGAGTATTTCATGGAGCGAGGCCGCGACGTACTCGTCGTGTACGACGATCTCACTCACCATGCCCGCGCCTATCGAGAGCTTTCTCTGTTACTACGCCGTCCGCCCGGTCGCGAAGCATTCCCTGGCGACATCTTTTATATCCACTCACGGCTGCTCGAGCGCGCGACCCATTTGCGGAAGGAATTCGGTGGCGGTTCGCTTACCGCGCTGCCCATCATCGAAACCGAAGCGCAAAACATTTCCGCCTACATTCCGACCAACCTGATTTCCATCACAGACGGACAGATCTATCTCTCGCCGTCGCTGTTCGAACTGGGCGTGCTGCCCGCGGTCGATGTCGGCAAATCTGTTTCGCGCGTCGGCGGCAAGGCGCAACGGGCGGCCTACCGTGCCGTAGCAGGCGATCTCAAACTCGGCTACTCGCAATTTGAAGAGCTGGAGACCTTTGCCCGGTTCGGCGCCCGGCTGGATGAAGCAAGCCGCAAGGTCATCGAACATGGGAGGCGCATCCGAGCCTGCCTCAAGCAGCCGGAATTCACCCCGGTGCCCGTGCCCGCGCAGATCGCCGTATTGCTGGCGTTGACGGCCGATCTTTTCGACGATGTTCCGCTTGACCGGATGACGGAGGCCGAGCAGGCCGTTCGCGAGGCGGCAACCGGGATTCAGGCGGAAGTGAGCGAGCGATTGCATACCGCCGATACCTTGAGCGATGAGGATCGGGAAACGATCATCGAAATCGCCCGACAAGCCCTCAAAAAGTTTTTGCCCGAGCCGGAGTCCA
>JBBEBV010000265.1:2650-8270 GCA_040882165.1 Bacteroidota bacterium | reverse complement strand
CTCACAATCGAATCACTGGCCGAGTTAGCCTCGGTTCACCAGCCGCCATGTCTCTCGCTTTACCAGCCGACCCATCGGCGCAGTCCCGAGAATCAACAAGACCCGATCCGGTTTCGGAATCTTCTAAAGCAGTTGGAAATATCGCTCCTCCAGAAGTATCCAGTCGACGAGACCCGCGTTCTTCTGAAGCCATTTGAAGCGCTCGCTCACGATCATGCCTTCTGGAACTATACGCTGGACGGGTTGGCCGTATTGGGCGGGCCGGGTTTTTTTCGAGTATTCCGGCTTCAGAAGCTGGTCGCCCAACTCGCCATCGTGGCCGACAGCTTTCACACCAAACCGTTGCGTCGTTTTCTTCAATCGGTTGATCGGTACCAGGTTCTCGGACTGAGCCTCCGTGGGATCCGGCTCTTTGAGGGAAGCCGCCACGCGCTTGACGAGATCGATTTGGTCCCGGGAGTTCCGCGGACCATCACGGAGGCGCTGGGCGGGGAGCTGACTGAACCACACCACACCGTCGCCTCCCACGGCGGTGTCGGCGGGGCGAGCACACCTACGCACCACGGTCACGGCGGCAAGAAGGACGAGGCAGACATCGACGCGGACCGATTTTTCCGCTTCGTTGACCGCGCGGTGCTGGAGCATTATTCCCGGCCTTCGGGTCTGGCGCTCATCCTGGCCGCGTTGCCCGAGCATCATCATCTTTTCCACCGGGTCAGCCATAACCCGTTTCTGATGGCAGGGGGACTCACTTTAAATCCCGATGCCCTGCCCATCACCGAACTTCAGGAACGCGCATGGCAATTCGTCGAGCCGCAATATCGGGCTCGGCTGGCTAAACTGGCTGACGAGTTTGCGGTAGCGAAGTCCAAGGGGCTTGGTAGTGACGACCTGAAGCAGGTTGCTCAGGCGGCTGCAGCTGGACGGGTTGCGACGCTGCTGATCGAGTCCGACCGCCAGATTGCCGGCCGGTTCAACAGCGCGACGGGTCAGGTTGACGTTGCCGATTTGAGCCATCCGCAAATCGATGACCTGCTCGACGATCTGGGTGAGCAGGTCGGGAAGATGGGCGGCCGGGTTCTCGTCATTCCGGCCGGGCGAATGCCGGGGCAGACAGGATTGGCTGCTACGTACCGATACTGAACCAACCACAAGAAGAACAGGAAAGCACCATGCAGGTACTCACCAATACCGACCGTACCATCGAAGGTCACGAGGCTCTGGCCGCTCAAGTCAGTGGCGTCGTGAAGAGTTCGTTGAGACGAGTTGCTGATCATATCACCCGAGTGGAGGTCCACCTGAGCGACGAGAACAGCCACAAGTTCGGCCAGGATGACAAGCGCTGCGTGATGGAAGCCCGCCTCGAAGGCCGCCGGCCCATCGCAGTCACTCACCAGGCTGCGACCCTGGACCAAGCCGTCGACGGCGCAGCAGAGAAATTGACCAGATTGATCGAGAGCACCCTCGGGCGACTGCGCGATCAAAAGAGTGGTAGGACTGACCCGCCTCCGGCTGGACCAACACTCACCGAGGAGTCATGAGCGACACCATTGCGGGTCTGCGACGAAAGATCGACAGCGCTGGAAATCTCCAATCCGTCGTCCGCACCATGAAAGCCCTGGCCGCTTCGAGTATCGGCCAATACGAGCAATCAGTGCGCGCGCTGGGTGACTACTATCGCGCAGTGGAACTGGGGTTGGGGGTGTGCTTTCGGGAAGGCGACCCAGCAGCCTTGACTGCGGAACGGATGGGACGAAGCGATTTGGGTGCGATCTGCGCCGTCGTGTTCGGCTCTGACCAGGGACTGGTCGGCCAGTTTAATGAGGCGGTGGCTGATCATGCGATGAAAACACTTACACCGTTGCCCGGCAATCACCAGGTTTGGGCCGTTGGTGAACGCGTTCACGCGCGCCTGGTGGACGCGGACGTGCGGCCGGTCGGCCTCTTCATCGTGCCGAATTCCGTCAGGGCCATCACCCCGCTGGTCGGCCAGATCCTCGTGGTGAGCGAGACGCATTTCAGTCGGGGTGAAGTCACCGAACTCCACCTCTTCTACAACCGCCCCGCGACCGGAGCGGTTTATGAACCGGTCCATCAGCGCCTACTCCCGCTGGACGGCGACTGGCGACACAAGCTGGCCGAAGTTCCATGGCCGACAGGAAACTTGCCCGAGGTCATGGATGGCGGCACCACAACGATGGGGGCGCTCATACGCGAATATCTTTTCATCTCGCTCTTCCGGGCGTGCGCCGAATCCCTCGCGAGCGAGAACGCGAGCCGCCTGGCGGCGATGCAACGCGCCGAGAAAAACATCGACGAATTGCTGGAGCACCTCAACGGGACCTTCCATCGTTTGCGCCAGAGCGGCATCGACGAGGAGCTGTTCGACGTCATCTCGGGCGTTGAAGCGCTGAGTGTGAAGAGGGAATCGAGCACACATCAGCCGATCCGGTACAATTCAAAGGAGTAGCAAACGATGAGTAAATCCCTTTCCGACGCGCTAGTCTTTTTTGGCGCCACGGGAGATCTGGCCTTCAAAAAGATCTTCCCTGCCTTGCACGACATGGCGAAACGAGGTCACCTGGATGTGCCGGTCATCGGCGTCGGCAGATCGGAATGGACTGCCGACCAGTTCCGGGCCCGGGCGCGGGAAAGCCTTGCAAAGCATGGAGGGGTCGATCCTGACGCTTGTGAAAAGCTCTACAGCTTGCTGCACTATGTGAGTGTCGACTATTCTGACGCGCCGACGTTTCAGGCCCTGCACAAGGAACTGGGCGGGGCCGAGCGGCCGGCGTATTACCTGGCCATCCCTCCCAAAATGTTCGCGACTGTTGTGGAACATCTGGAGAAGTCCGGCTGCGCCAAGGGTTCGCGTGTGCTCGTCGAGAAGCCCTTCGGACGAGATCTGGCCTCCGCTCAGATGCTCAATCGGATCCTCCTCAAGACTTTCGACGAGTCAGCGATCTTTCGCATCGACCATTATCTCGGAAAACGGCCGGTGGAGAACCTGCACTTTTTCCGCTTCGCGAATGAGTTTATCGAGCCGATCTGGAACCACCACTACATCGAGAGCGTGCAGATCACTCTGGCGGAAAACTTCGGCGTCCAGGGCCGGGGCGGCTTTTATGAAGAAACAGGGGCCGTCCGCGATGTAATACAGAACCATTTGTTCCAGGTGCTCACCAATCTGGCCATGGAACCGACCGTCAACACCGATAGCGAGTCGATTCGAGATGAAAAGGTTGCAGTCCTCAGGGCAATCCCCTCGCTCGATGCGAAAGATCTCGTGCGCGGACAGTTCCTTGGCTATCGAAACGAGAAGGACGTGGCGCCGCATTCGAAAGTAGAGACGTATGCCGCCATGCGACTGGAGATTGATACGGAACGCTGGCGAGGTGTCCCTTTCTATCTCCGAGCCGGGAAATATCTGCCCATCACCTACACGGAAGTCGCGGTCCGGCTCCGTCGACCCGCCATCCTGTATCAAAACCTCAATCTCAAACCAAACGCCTTGCGATTGCGGATCAGTCCCGAGATCCTCTTCGCGCTTGACATGAATGTGCTTGGCGCCGACGAGCAGAAACCGGGCCAGTCGGTGGAGATGGTGGCGTGCCACCAACAAAGCGCCGATGAGCCGTCTGCGTACGAGCGAGTGCTGGGTGACGCGATGGAGGGAGACAACACCCTGTTTGCCCGGAAGGACTATGCGGAAGAGGCGTGGCGCATCGTCGACCCGGTCTTGAGGGTGGACGCGCCGGTCTACGAATACGAACGGAATACCTGGGGACCGGCTGATGGAGACAAGATCGTCTCACCCGCCGGAGGCTGGCAGAATCCGATCATCGCCGACGAATGTGGAGCGGAGCCTCATTCATGAAGATCAAAATTCTTGCGGATGCCCATTCGGTCGCCGAGGAGGCTGCCGCGTTCATCGCCGTTGAGGCTCGGGCGGCGGTTCACGCCCATGGCCGCTTTATCATGGCCGCCAGCGGAGGTCATACTCCGTGGCAGATGCTCCGCGCCCTCGCCCTCCAGGAGGTTCCGTGGGATCGCCTGCACATTGTCCAGGTGGACGAGCGCATCGCCCCACGGGGCCACGCCGACCGAAATATGACCCACTTGCGCGAGAGCCTGCTTGAACATTGCCCGTTGCGCGATGAACATATCCATGCGATGCCGGTAGAATCACCTGACCTGGAACGTGCGGCCTCCGATTTTGCCCGGAGGCTTTCGGAGATAGCCGGTTCCCCTCCCGTCCTCGATCTTGTCCAACTGGGAATCGGGCTGGACGGTCACACCGCGTCTCTCCTGCCGGGAGATCCCGTCCTCGACGTCACGGATTCCATTGTCGCACTGACCGGCGTGTATCAGGGGAGGCGGAGAATGACGTTGACGTATCCCATACTGAATCGGTCACGCTGCGTCCTCTGGATTGTCACCGGGGACGGGAAAGCCGGAATGCTCGCACGGCTCCGCGCCGGAGACGAGTCAATTCCAGCGGGTCGCGTGAATCGGAAACAGGCCCTGATTTTCGCGGACTGCGCGGCGGGACAATCACACCCGTCTGAGGTTGAGGAAGAACTGCCTTGAAAGGATACCTTCCGTCGAGATGAGAATTTGGGGCCTTCGCCCGCTACTCCGCTAATCATCGGAGTCATGAAAAGAAGAACTCCATCAGGTCAAAAGTTCTCTTCGTGAAGATTCGTGTAGACCTGCCTGCCGGTAGGCAGGTTAGTGGGAAAAAGACACGGAGTAATTACGAATCGACTTAAACAGAAAGTCCCCGAAGGATATGAAAAAACGACCAGACCAAAAGACCAGCAGGATCTGGGCAATACTTCGTCTCGCCGTCAATAAATTCTTACTGATCGACGGTGGACAGTGGGCGGGAGCGTTTGCCTTCAACGCATTCTTCTCTCTCTTTCCATTGATGATCCTGATTGTCACGATTGCATCGTTCTCCGTTGACCAAACCAGTGCCGGGAAGGAAGTCGTCGCCTACATTGAAGGTTACGTCCCTCTGAGTGGCGAAATGCAGCGTTACATTTTCGACACCATTGCCGGTGTGATCAATGCACGCGAGCAGGCGGGCGCGGTCGCGTTTCTCCTTCTGCTTTGGACTTCCGTACAATGTTTCACCACCCTCATCTGCGCGGTCAACAATGCCTGGGGCACTGAGGTCTCCAATTGGTGGCGACTCCCGATGAAAAGCCTGGCGCTGCTCGGTATCATGGTCGGTGCGATCCTCCTGGGTCTCACGGCTCCCGTGCTCATGAGAACGGCGAAGGGCTTGCTCTTTCCACTGTATGATGTTCATTCCTGGGTGTATGGGATGGGAAGCTTTTTCGTACCGTCGCTGGTTGTATTCTTCGGCCTCAGCATGTTTTATATGTTGGCTCCGCGTCGATCCCGTCGTTTTGCCGAAGTCTGGTTCGCCGCGCTGTGTGTGACGGTTCTCTTACGGGCGAACGAGACTCTCTTCGTAATCTATTTGAATGACTTTGCCACCTTCAACGCGGTCTACGGAGCGTTTGGCGGGATCATGGCGTTACTACTGTGGATCTACATTTCCGGGTATTTTTTTATTTTCGGTGCCTGTTTGTCCGCCAGCCAGACCGAA
>JBBEBV010000265.1:0-2550 GCA_040882165.1 Bacteroidota bacterium | reverse complement strand
CAGGGTGGGATTAATTCCTTTTTCATCCTTTTGGCCTATTACGCCTGACCGCAATCATCGGTATACTTTTCCACTTGCTTTATGAAGAGTTCCTTCCGTTTGCCAACGGAGCGGGATCTCTCCTGTGTGAACATGGAAAAAGAGAGGAGTTTGCCGATGAACTGGGATCGGGTTGAGGGACAGTGGAAGCAACGCCGGGGAAAAGCGGTCCACCATTGGGGGAAACTCATGAATGACGAGCTCGCGACCATCGCGGGGAAGCACGAAGAGTTTGTGGGGATCCTCCAGGAGAAGTACGGCATCGCGAAAGAGGAGGCCAAACGGCAAGTCGATGGATTCACAAAAATTGTCGATCAGTTGAAAAAATCGAATGCCAGGTTGATGAGAATGCAAAAGTCCGCGGGAAAGAATGGAAAGCCGCACAAAACACCGGCAGCGGCAGCGGCGAAGAGAACATCCGCCAATGGACAGAAGAGAAAAAGAGTGAAAGCACGCTCTTAAACTAAAATTGTTTCTGAACAGTACTAAGGTCACACTTCACTTTCATTAACTACGGGGGATATATGAACACGCGTATGATACCAAATAGTTCAGGTCAATGGATGCGCTTCCTCAGCGCGATGCTGGCGGTTGCGCTGATGGTGCCAATTGCCGCACTGGCTCAATCACAGGCACCGGTGAATCTTGGAACAGCCGGCGATTTTGTAATCCTGGCAAAAACAGGAGTTTCAGCTACCGGAACCACCAAAATTACCGGAGATGTCGCAGTCAGCCCGGTCGCCGCAACATTCATCACCGGATTCGGGCTCATCATGGATGGCTCGGGAACATTTTCAACATCATCTCTGGTCGTCGGAAAAGTATATGCCGCAGACTATACTTCCCCAACACCGACCAAGTTGACTACGGCTGTGGGCGACATGGAAACCGCGTACACCAACGCTGCCGGACGAACATCGCCCAACTATACTGAGCTCTATACCGGAGATGTCACCGGTAAGACCCTCACGCCCGGTCTTTACAAGTGGGGGACCGGGGTCCTCATCGGTGCCGGTGGGGTTACAATCTCGGGCTCAGCAAGCGACGTCTGGATCTTCCAAATAGCACAGAACCTGACCGTGGCGAACGGTGCTATTGTTACTCTCAGCGGCGGCGCACAGGCTTCCAACATCTTCTGGCAGGTAGCCGGCGAAGTGACCCTTGGAACAACGGCCGCTATGAAGGGAATCATACTGTGTCAGACAAAGATTGCGATGAGTACCGGTGCCACACTGAACGGCAGAGCGTTGGCACAGACCGCGGTGACGCTGGATGCCAATAGCATCACCATGTCGGGGACAGCGACCGGCGTCGATAACGGGTCGGCGCCTCATCAATTCACCCTTTCGCAGAACTATCCCAATCCGTTCAACCCATCGACGACGATTGAATATAGTCTTGAGAAGGCTGAAATGGTTTCCCTCAAAGTGTACAATGTTCTTGGCAATGAAGTTGCAGCACTCGTGAACGGCCGGCAGGAAGCCGGTCGCTACACCGTGTCGTTCGGAACCAGCAAAGGAACATTCGATCTCCTGAGCGGCGTCTACTTCTATCGTCTCGAAGCCGGATCCTTCATATCGACAAGGAAATTGGTCCTCGTGAAGTAGTTCTACACGATACAACCGAAGGGGGAGAAAGCGGAGAGGGAGTCTTATGACGATACTCTCCAGCGAAGAATTGAAGAACGGTTACTTCTCACACGCGCATCATTGTCGTGGGCATTTCATTCACATCGTAGATAAAGGGGACACATTATGAAAGCATATTGGAATGTTGTCATCGTTGCGACACTCAGTGTTGCGATCGTTCTTCTCGTGGGATGCGGGACGAGCAAAGCGGTGCAAGGCGGGGCCATTGGTGCAGGAGGCGGAGCGGTTGTCGGCGGCCTGATCGGGTACGCAGCCGGGAACACAGCTCTGGGCGCCATCATCGGGGCGGCGGTCGGTGGAACCACCGGGGCGATCATCGGCCATAATATGGATAAGCGGGCGGAAGAGATGAGAAACGACCTTTCGAACGCAAAAATCGAACGAATCGGCGAGGGGATCAAAATCACCTTCGACTCCGGAATACTCTTTGCAACCAACTCATCGGAGCTGCAGTATGGCGCAAAGGCGAACATCGAGAGTCTTTCGAAGATTCTGAACAAATATTCCGACACGAACATCCTCGTCGAAGGCGATACGGATAGTGAAGGGTCTGAAGAGTATAACCAGTCGTTGTCGGAACGTCGTGCCCAGGCGGTTGCCAACCATATGAAAGGTCAGGGCGTCGACGGCTCGAGGGTTTCCACCGTTGGGCTCGGTGAGCTGAACCCCGTCGCTTCCAACGACACGGCATCAGGTCGGCAACTCAACCGCAGGGTGGAAGTTGCCATCTTCGCGAACGAAAAGATGAAGGACGCCGCCGAAAACGGTGAACTCAACTAGAAGTGGTCTCAAAAAGCCTTACCGAGTCATTGCGAGGGCCGGAGGCTTATTACAGCCGTTGCGATAGCAACTGTCCATTGGG
>JBBEBV010000264.1:18222-20207 GCA_040882165.1 Bacteroidota bacterium | reverse complement strand
CCATTATCCTCACAAATTATTAATTTGATCCGACCCTACGCCTCGAGAACCGGCAACTGAATGGACGAACCCGAACTGCAAAAGCACCAACGCGTCAACGACATCCTTCTCGGTCCGCTCGAGCGCAAAGCGCTCGCGTGGTTGTGTCCGCGCATGCCTCTTTGGGTCACGCCTGACGTCCTGACGCTTCTCGCCCTCGCCGCCGGCATCCTCATCGCGGCAAGTTATGCGCTCACCAATTATTCCGACGATTTCCTCTGGCTCGCGAGTTTTGGATTCGTCGTTCACTGGTTCGGCGACAGCCTCGACGGGACGCTTGCCCGGTTTCGCAAGATCGAACGTCCCCGGTACGGTTACTTCGTCGATCACTCCCTCGACTCGTTCACGGAATTTCTCATCGGCCTCGGGATCGGCCTTTCACCCTTCGTGCGCCTCGACATCGCCCTTTTCGCGATCTCCGGCTATCTCCTGATGTCCATCTCCGTTTACATCCGCACCTACATCACGGGAGTGTTCCAGATCTCGTACGGGAAGTTCGGGCCCACGGAGGTCCGTGTCGCGGTCATCATCGCCAACACGCTGATCTACTTCACCGACAATCCCGGGATGCACACCGATTACGGGCATTTCACCCTTTTCGATGCGATCGCGTTCTCCATCGGTATCGTTCTGATCGCGATCTTTCTCTTCACGACCCTCCGCATCGCCCTTCAACTGGGCCGGCAGGAGCCGCCACAGCCAGGCGTGTAACCGACGTGCCTTCCGGATTGACGCAACGGTTCCTCAGGTTCTTTGGCACCAACCTCCTCGGCACCGGAATCGACACATTCATTCTCTGGCTCCTCGCGGATTTCGTATTCTCAGGTTATGCCGGCCGTTACATCCTCGCTCCGGCCATCTCGTTCGAATGCGCCATGCTCAGCAATTATGCGGTTTCCTACGGCTGGGTATGGTCGGATCGGGTCCAAAAGACACCGCGCGATTTCTTCCGGCGGCTTGTCGGGTACCAGCTCAATTCCCTTCTCGTCTTCGTCCTGAAACTTCTCCTCCTGCTGGCGACTGAACGTCTGACCGGTTTTCATCCGATCCTCTGCAACCTGATCGCCCTGACCATCACCGGTCTTCTGAATTTTACCTTTCAGGAAAAACTGATTTTTCGTGAGAAGCCCCAGGAAGAAAAGAAGACCTGACAGGTTTCACCGAGCCCTCATACCGAAACCTGTCAGGTCTCCGACCATCCAACTGCTTGTACCTCAGCTGTTCAAGGCCTTCTGCGCCGCGTGAATTCCTGCACCAAGTTCGAATTTGTAGCCCGACTTCTTCAGCCCGGTTTCAACCGCCCCGACGGTGGCAAGAATATCGGCCCCCGTTGCAGCCCCCATATGTCCCACTCGGAAGTACTTTGTCTTGATCGCCGGGTGTAATCCTCCGGCAACGATCACGCCCGCTTCATCGACATGTTTGAGCATGGACGCGTCCACTCCCTCAGGGTAATAGACTGCGGAAAGTGTGGTCGCGTAGAGTTCCGACCGGACCGGTACTTGCTTCAGGCCGAGAGCTTGAACAGCCGCCTTGAATGAGGTGCTGAGCTTCCCGTGGCGCGTGAACCTTGCGTTCATCCCCTCCGCCAGAATTTCCTTGAGACTGACGTTGAGCGCCCAGACCAGGTTCACTGCCGGTGTCCCGAAATAGCCTGGCTTCCTTGATTCGTAAGCCTGCATGATGGGAAGCCATTCGTTCCAATCGGCGTAGTAGTTGAGCACCGGCGTCTTCCGGCTCTTGAATTTCTCCATGGCCTTTGGTCCGGCGACGAGGAGCGCGAGTCCGGGCGGGACACCGATTGCCTTCTGCGAAGCGGTCAACGCGACATCGATTCCCCATTCATCCTGGTGCATCACCTCTCCCCCCGTCGCACACACACCGTCGACGATCACAAGCGCCCCGTGCTTCTTTCCGAGCGCGGCGAGTTCCTTCACGTTCGTAGC
>JBBEBV010000264.1:1670-18122 GCA_040882165.1 Bacteroidota bacterium | reverse complement strand
TCACAAGCGCCCCGTGCTTCTTTCCGAGCGCGGCGAGTTCCTTCACGTTCGTAGCAACACCGGTCGATGTATCAACATGCGTGATCGTCATGAGCCTCGGGTGTGAAGATTGCAGGGCGGCTTCAACTTCTTGAAGGGTTGGGGCTCCGCCGACTCCTGCAGCGCCGACGTTTGCGATCTTCGCCCCATATCGGGAAAGCATCGTCGCGAAACGCTCACTGAAGTAACCCGTGTTTACGACCAGAGCCCCATCGCCCGGCTCGACGAGGTTTGCCGCCGCCATATCCATGGCGAGGGTCCCTGATCCTGCCAGGATGAAGGGCTGGCCTGTAGGTGCGAGGAATACCTTGCGGAGATCCTCCAATGCTTCTCCAAAGATATTGATGAAGTTGGCAGCTACGTGACTCGTGGTCGGCATCCCCATGGCCCGCATCACTGCCGGGGTGAACTCAATGGGTCCGGGTATCATTAAGAGCTTTCGGTTTTTCATGGTCTTTCCTTATTTTTTCGGCTGGGAAAAAAGGGTTCTGAACGGGGTCAAGGTAACAAAAAAATGAGCGACATTCTCCAATGTTTCCGGCCTTCTTTTAAGATTGTAAAAATCGTACTTGACATTGCGATATCGATATGATATCATTGCGATATCATACTCCACAATGAAAGGAACACCGATGAAAACCGTTGCAGAAACGCACGCCAGCAAAATGAGTGGCTATGCAGCCTTGTTCTCCTTCTTTGCCCTTCTCGGCATCAACGCGTACTTGATCTATTGGATGGCCATCAACGAGGCTCCGGTCTATCTCTGGATCGAGATTCCGCTTTTCGTCCTCACCATCATTTTCTCTGTCGGACTCTTTATCGTACAACCGAATGAAGCACGGGCTCTTGTCCTGTTCGGCAAGTATATCGGATCGGTCCGCGAAGATGGTTTCTGGTGGGCGAACCCGTTTGCCATAAAGAAGCATGTCTCGCTCCGCATCCGCAACTTCAACAGCGAGCAGATCAAGGTCAACGACCTGCAGGGCAACCCGATCGAGATCGGCGCCGTGGTGGTCTGGCAGGTGGTCGACTCCGCACGGGCCCTCTTCGACGTCGACAACTACGAACAGTTCGTCGCCATCCAAAGCGAGACCGCCATACGCGGACTTGCCTCTGCATACCCGTACGATGCGCAAGACGAGGAGCGCTCCTCCCTGCGTGGGAATCCGCAGGACATCGCCGAAAAACTGAAGGCCGAACTTCAAACGCGCCTCGAGGTCGCCGGTGTGGAGGTGACCGAGTCGCGCATCAGCCACCTGGCTTATGCTCCCGAGATTGCGCAAGTTATGCTTCGTCGCCAGCAGGCGCAAGCGATCATTGCAGCCCGCCGCAAAATCGTCGAGGGCGCGGTCGGCATGGTCGAGGACGCCCTCCGGATGCTCAGTGAAAACAAGATCGTCGAGCTGGACGAAGACAAGAAGGCAACGATGGTGAACAACCTGATGGTCGCCCTCGTCTCGGACAACGATGCCCAGCCGGTCATTAATACGGGAACGCTTCACCAATGAGTGAAAAGAAGAAATTTCTGCTCCGCCTTGACGAGAGCGTGTATGCGGCATTGGAGAAGTGGGCGGCGGACGAGCTACGGAGTGTGAACGGGCAGATCGAGTTCCTCCTCTCCGACGCCGTCAAGAAGGCAGGAAGATCCAGAGAAAAGCGAGTCGAAGGAGGAAAGAAGGAAGGCGGAGCATCATAAGTGAACACAGCGGTTGCGGGGTTTGACAGGAAGTAGAACATATGTCCCAGAGAATTGAAAGCACCGGAATGAAATCAATCTCATCGTTTATCGATACCCCACTGCAGTGGGTCCAGCCTTCGGCCCTCAAGCCGGCGTACGAATTACGCTCAGGAGACGATTGCATCCTCACTCTCCGCTTTCCGAAGTGGTACCGTACCGCCGTTCATGTCGAAGCAACCGAGGGAGAGTGGGAAATCAAACCAGTTGGGATTTGGAGGCGGCACATTGAGATCCGGCGGAAGGGAGATCACCTGCCGTTCGCCACGTGCACGATGAAGGGCTGGACCGGCAACAAAGGGACTGTGGAACTCCCGAAGGGTCGAAAGATCGCCATCACGGCAAGTTGGTGGACCTCCCGGTACGAAGCAGCCTCGTCAACAGGAGAGCCGATCATGGTTCTGACCAGTAAGATCGGGTTTAAACCCAAAGCAGAAGTGACTCTCCATCCGAAGAGCACTTCCTATCCGGAGCTGCCATGGATCACCGCCCTCGTGTGGTATTTGGTCCTGCTTGACCGAAGGAGGGCCGCCCGTGCGGGTTGATGCATCTCTTCGAACTTTTCGCAAAACAGCCTAAGGAAGGAATGTACAATGATTACGCGTGGTTTTAGCTCCATCTTCACCTTGCTGGCTCTCCTGAGCCTTTTATCCACACGCAATGCATGCTCCCAGCCGAAGGACACGACTCCTGCAATTGGGGTGTGGTGTGCGAGTCTCCGGCGATTCCGTGCTGGTCAGCGTTGCCTCCATTCAAGGTGCTTACGAAGGCATCCTCGGTCCGGGGAAAAATAGCCTGAGCGGTACGTGGAGGCAAGGTGGGATGTCATTCCCCCTCCCCCTCACCCGGGCGGAATCAGTCCCCGAAGTACGAAGACCTCAAATGCCTGCCAAACCCTATCCGTATCTCGAAGAAGAGGTCTCTTATGAAAATACAACAGCGGGGGTTAAACTAACGGGAAGCCTCACGCTGCCCCGGGAGGAGGGCCCTGAAGCACGGAAGGGCCCCTTCCCCGCTGTGATCCTCATAACGGGCTCGGGCCCGCAGGACCGCGATGAATCATTGTTTGGTCATAAACCGTTTCTGGTTCTCGCAGATTACCTCACACGGCGCGGGATCGCTGTACTCCGTGTGGACGATCGCGGTGTCGGAGGCTCCACGGGATCCGTGCTGCAGTCCACGACGACGGACTTTGCGGGTGACGTGCTTGCCGGAATTAGTTTTCTCCGACAACGCGCCGACATTGACCGGATGAAGATCGGGCTCATCGGACATAGCGAAGGGGGGATTGTTGCGCCTCTCGTCGCCGCAAAATCTCCCGATGTAGCTTTCATAGTCCTCATGGCGGGAACGGGATTGACGGGTGAGGAGATCCTTGTGCTGCAGACCGACCTCATCGCACGCGCCGCCGGCACAAAGGAGGAGGAGATAACGAAAACCCTTGCGCGGAATCAGCAACTGTACACCATCCTCAAATCGGAGCAGGATAGCGCCGCGCTCTCGGAGAAACTCATTGCCCAGTTCCAATCGACATGGGATGAATGGGGGACAGACTATCAGAAACAGGGGATGGAAATGATGAAAGCTATTGAGCCACAGGTCCGGCAAATGACAACCCCCTGGTTTCGATACTTCCTTACTTTCGACCCGCGGACCGCTCTGAAGAAAGTTCGCTGTCCGGTTCTCGCCATCAATGGAGAGAAAGACCTACAGGTCCCTCCCGCTGAAAATCTCAGGGAGATCGAGAAGGCTCTCCGCGAGGGGGGAAACAAAGACATCACGATCAAAACGCTCCCCGGTCTGAATCATCTCTTTCAAATGTCGGCCACCGGTGCCCCCACCGAGTACGGGTCGATCGAGGAAACGATCTCCCCCACCGCATTGCAGGTCATGGGAGATTGGATTGAGCAACGGGTGAAGAAATAACTTCCCCACGATCAGGGCACGCTTTGTCGTGCCGCGAGACCCCGGGGGAGAAAAATCATGGTGAAGCTTGGTGCCGGGCGGATCGCCGATTCGCCCTGCTGAAGTAAGGCATGGGGGGTAAAGAAAAAACCCCGGAAGACATTCCGGGGTTTTGACGCATTCTGCAAAACAAATGAGACTACTCTTTGGTTGATCTGTGGAGTTCTTCAAGCTTTTTCGTCACCAGGGATGAGAGCTCGATCATCGATTTGATCCCTGACGACACGACCTCGATCTCGGTGTTGATCATCCCGAAAATCTCTCCGCACCGCTGTTGCTGTTCCGGCACGACGATCTTGCGCATGTCGTCTTCGTGCTTGCCGAGTGTGCGCGCAAGATTGAGCAGTCCGCTTTCCACAAACTGACCGATCGATTGGACCGTTTGCTGGAAGTTCCGCATCGCTGCAATTTCCTTCTCCTTCTCGATCGCCACCAGCATTTCTTCCTGGCGCTTGCTGAGCTCTTTGCGGTACATCGACCTTTCATAAACTCCCTGGACGATGATAGGAAGATGGTCAAATTCCACCTGGTCCTTCCGCATGTAGTCGTATGCGCCCAACCGCAGGGCTTCCGCGGCCAGATCCTCGGAACCGCCCGCCGTGAGCATGATCGTGGGGGTGATCACCTTGTTTTCCTGCATCCACTTCATCACATCGATGCCGGACATCCCGACCATCCGATTATCCAGGATCATGACGTCGAACTGCTCGTTTTCCATCAGCTCAATAGCCAGCTCTCCGGACTCGACCCCGCGCACGGTGTGGTGGGCCATCTTTAAAGCGATTTCGAGGCTGAGCCGGATGGAGGTCTCATCATCTACAACGAGGATACGGAGTTGCTTCGTGCTCATAGAATGCAATGAGAACCAGTAGTGGAAAAATTCACATCATAGTAGAGATAATTGTCTCAAAACTCAAGGTGGTTTTTCGGGTTCCCGCAAGAAACAGAGAGTCCCCTCACGGACTTCATTCCTCTGGATTCATTCTCATTACTGCACCATCCGGGGGGTTTGTTCCGAACGATCTGGAATTTGCGTACACAACAAAGCCCTCGTTTGAGGGCTTTGAGACCGCTTGGAACTGGTCCTTATCTCCCATACAATTTCTTCCCTGCTTCCTCGTAGGGATCCCCCTGCCTCCAGACCGGACGTTCTTTCATATCGGCAACAAGTCGTGCCGCGTGCGCAAAGGCCTGGCAGTACCGGCTAAAATACGTGAAATCGAAATGCTCGTCCGCCTGGTCTGTGGGACGATGATAGTATTTGGCGATCTCTGCATCGAAAGACCTCAACCCCATGCCGAAATTGGGTGCCGGGACACCTTTCCGCGCAAACGACACGTTATCCGAACGGTTGAACAGGTTCTGTTCCGGAGCGGGATCGGGAATCACCCCCAGGCCGTAGCGGGCCGCCCCCGCTTTCAGCCGCTCCTCCGCGGTCGTCCGTTCCAACCCTATGACCGTGACAACCGTCGTGTCGTTATATCCTGCACCATCCGTATTGTGGGTGTACACGACCTTCTCGAGAGGGAGCGGGAAATGGTCCGCAAGGTACGAGCTCCCGATCAAGCCCACCTCTTCGGAAGTCACGGCTGCAAAAATGACCGAACGTGCAGGGGGTTGTGCCGCCAGAACCTTTGCCGCTGCCATCAAAGCAACGGTCCCCACCCCGTTATCCCGTGCGCCATTAAAGATTGTATCCTCCGGTGTCGCGCCTGACCGCAACCCGGCCCCCACGTGATCGTAGTGTGCCATCAGGAGCATGTACTCCTCGCGCAACACGCGGTCGGATCCGCGGACCATACCGAGCACATTGCGGGCCTGTACCTTTTGAACCAAGACCCCTTCCGAATGAATCGAACCCTTTACACTTCCTCCCCCTGCCAACGCTGCTTCATATACACTCTGGGCATCGTTCAGCAGCAGGTACGGCAAGTCGACCTGCTTTCCCTCCGGCGCGATGCGGAATGACGATTGGCCGAGGAACTGAAGAATGGATGTCCATGGAAAATTTCCACGGTACAATTCTACCACAGCGACGGCTCCCGCCTCGGCAGCCGACTTCCATTTTGCCGTAGCGAGAGAAGAGCCCTGATAGGTTGTGACGAGAATTTTGCCCTTGAGGTCCTTTGTAGCGAGCTCTTCCTTTGTGCCGGAACCGGCAAAGACCAATTCGGCCTCCAAGTCGGCGGAGCTTCCGCGCGCAACGATCATTTCTTTCCGATGGAGGAGGGTGTCCTTGCCGATGATCAGACGGCCGGATTGAGCGAGTGTCACCCGTTCGAGGGGAACATCCTGGTAGTACTCGTTCAGTCCCGGGACGGGGAGAACGCCGGCCATCCGGAACTGTTCTGCCACATACCGTGCGGCGATATTGATCTCGTTCGTGCCGGTCATGCGTCCCAGCATCTCATCGGAAGCAAGGAAACGGAGATGAGAAGCTAATTCCGCGCTGCTGAGATGATCCTCCGGCAGTGAGCCCTTCCGTTGCGACCAGAGGAGCTGGAAGGAGAAGAGAAAGAAAAGCGTGAAGAGCGAGACCTTCCGCATAGATCGGGATGGCATGGGGCATTCCTTGCTTTGATGAAAAAATGTGGGAACGAAGATACGCGATTAGTCGGATTCCCACAAGTGGAAATTGACATGCCGCCCGTTCTCTACGATGAAACGCACTAACCCTTTTCGAACCAGCCGCAGGTTACTTCATTTCACTTCGAGATAATCCCGCTCCGGCAACTTCGGGAAGGGGGCGTGGGGCTCCGTTTGGTACCAGAACGCCACGGAGGCCAGATCGTCCTGGAGAGGCTGGTACCTTCCGCCCGACATCCACCCGAGAGCCTGGATGGTCACTCGCAGGTCCTTTTCAAACCTGATCGGATCCATAATATGCCAACGGTACATGCCAAACCGTTGTTGGGAAGTGTAGAGTCCATCGGGCCGGATGACCTGATGTAATCCGGCGTACGGCGTCGTGAATTCCTGGTACTGCTTGGTCACCCTGTTTTCGAAGTTGTATGAACCGCAGAAATAGTCCTCCGTTCCGGTCCCGCAAATGGTCGGGAATTTGTCGTCGCCGTCGAGGTAGAACTTGATCTCCCCCTCGCCCCACCAGCCGGTGCTTCTCGAGCCCCAGGCCATATAGGTCCCGACGTACTGCCCCCATCCCTTCACCCCATCCAGGAGCGTGTACACGGACTTGTACGGCACAGGGTTCATCCGGCGGAACTGCGCATGGAAGTAGGCTGCATCGTCCGGCACGTCGGTGAGGGTGTAATCGACCTGGTAGTACAAGACCATCGCGTCATCGCCGATATTCGTCATGGTGATCTTCGCCGATTTGCGGAACGGCATTTCCCAGTAGCAGTTGAACGCGCTGCCGGGGTTGATACTGACTGCGAGCGAAGTCAACTGCGCGTACGTCCCCCATCCGGCACCAAAAAAATCTCCCACGGGGGTCTGGACGGAGGGTTCTTTTTCCCCATCCCAATACATCCGAAGAATGGAGAAACGCCAATTCCCGGTCGGCGTCATCCAGATATGCTGGATCGCGCCGGGACCCTGGATCTCCGCAAGCGTGAATGTCTCTCCCGGTTGGATGCGAACGTACGGAGAGATCTTCCAACCCTGACCAAGATCACGAGCCGCATTGGCCGCCGGACCGTCGATGGACATGCCCGCTTTGCCTTTCTCGCCGGTAAAGTTCTCCGGTGAAATGGAGCGGGTTTTGGCTTTTGAGAGGCGTGAGAGGTTTCCCATACCCATTCCCAGTCCGTTGAACTGGGCGTTCAGATCGTGAGCCATAAAACCTCCACAAAGAAGAATGCAGGTGAACCGGAGAAGTGATCGCATAGGATTTCCTCCATTCGAGAAGTAATAAAAACAACAGGAATTTCGTAACGAAGGTAGGGGGAATGTTTCAGAGTTGCAAGAGACACCGGCCAGCCACAGAAGCCACTGGGGCTGATCGATCGTTTCAGGAATTAATTCTTCACGATCCCTTGTGTACCGCGCACCGCCGTACTGTGTATCCCGTTGTCACGTTCGCCAATCTGCTGGCGCCACATCGCGTAGTACAATCCCATATGCTGCAGCAGTTGGTCGTGTTTTCCGGATTCGATGATCGCCCCTTTCTCGAGCACAAGGATCGTGTCGGCATACATCACGGTTGAGAGCCGGTGGGCGATAAGGATGGTGATAATATCCTTGCGGGCCGATATGGTGCGGATTGTTTCGCTGATCTCCTCTTCCGTCAGGGAATCCAGGGAGGAGGTTGCCTCGTCAAAGACCAGCAGATCGGGCTTACGGAGGAGTGCGCGGGCGATCGACAGGCGTTGCTTCTCGCCGCCGGAGACCTTCACACCTCCCTCCCCGATCACGGTATCCAACCCTTTGTCCGCGCGGGCCAGCAAGGTTTGACATGCCGCCTTGTGCAACACGTCAACACATTCTTCATCGGTCGCGTGGGGATTGACGAACAGGAGGTTTTCGCGGATCGTTCCGGAGAACAGTTGCGTGTCCTGTGTGACAAGCCCGATCCGTTCGCGGAGTTGGTCCAGATCAACCGAAGTGTGATCGATACCGTTGTAGAGGATCTTCCCTTCCTGCGGCCGGTACAACCCCACCAGGAGCTTCACCAGCGTTGTTTTCCCCGACCCCGAGGGTCCGACAAATGCGATCGTTTCGCCAAGCTCTGCCCGGAACGAAATGCCTGAAAGCGCGTTCCCTCTTGCCGATTGGTGCTTAAAGCTCACATTCTCAAATTCCAGGGTCCGTATGTTCGGGAACGGGACGGGGTTGAGCGGCCTCGGCTCTTTGGGAGTATGGAGGATGTCTTCGAAGTTCTTCAACGAAACCTCGGCCTCGCGATAGATATTGATCATCGACCCCAGTTCCTGCAGCGGTCCAAAGATAAAGAACGAGTAGATCCACAACGAGAAGAACTCTCCCATCGTGATCTCCTGCGCGAAGATCAGGTAGAGCATCAGTCCGAGGATGGTTGTCCGGAGAAAATTGACCGACGTCCCCTGGATGAAACTGAGGCTCCGGAGATAGCGGACCTTCTTCAGCTCGAGCTGGAGGATCTTCCCCGTGGTGTTGTTGAGGCGCGCGATCTCCTGCTGTGCAAGCCCCAGGCTTTTCACCAGCTCGATGTTTCTGAGCGATTCGGTGGTTGCTCCCGCAAGGGCGGTGGTCTCCCCCACGATCTGCTTCTGCATGATCTTGATCTTCCTGCCAAGGACGGAACTGACCCATCCCAGCACCGGGATCGTGGCAAAATAGATCGGCGCGATGAGCCAGTGAACGGTGGAAGCATAAATCATCACAAAGATCACCCCCACCAGGGTGGTAAACAACAGGTTGATGGAGACGGAGATCAACCGCTCCGTATCGGTGCGGACCTTCTGCAACTTGCCAAGCGTCTCCCCGCTTCTCTGATCTTCAAATACCTGGTAAGGCAGTTCCAGCGAGTGTTTCAGACCGTCCTGGTAGATCTGCGCGCCGAGCTTCTGCGTGATGGTGTTGATATAATAATCCTGGAAGTTCTTGGCGACGCGGGAAACAAACGCAACCCCCACCGCGAGGGCAAGCAGCATGCCGACCCCTTTGACGAACTCCTCCTGACTGTACTTATCGAACCGGGTGGCATACTCATCGATGATGTACCGGAAGACAAGCGGATCGAGCAGGGAGAAGGTCTGGTTGATCGCTGCGAGGGCAAGTGCCAGCAGCACCAGCTTCCAATAGTTCTTGAGATAGGAAAAAAGGAGTCTCACGGTTCTCCGGACAATGAATGCAGGTTACCGGGCTTGATGGGTACGAGTGGGATTGCGTTTTGGTCTTACGAGAGCGCTGCCCCTCGCGTGAGCGTGAATACGGTAATCTCCGAACGGGCTCCGAGGCGAACGGGAGGCCCCCAATAGCCGGTTCCTTTGCTGACGTACACCCAACCGCCATTCCGTTTGTGAAGACCTTTGATATAGGGTTGACCGATCGTTGCGAGCAGGTTCCAGGGAAAAAACTGCCCTCCGTGCGTATGCCCTGTGAGGATGAGGTC
The DNA here is from genome assembly GCA_040882165.1 of Bacteroidota bacterium. Lineage (GTDB taxonomy): Bacteria > Bacteroidota > Ignavibacteria > UBA10030 > UBA10030 > UBA6688. The sequence continues at coordinate 8,331 of JBBEBV010000264.1, read as the reverse complement.
AAATCCCAGGGGCTCAGCGGCGTAGAGGCTTCGGGGCTGATGTGCCATCAGGATTTTGACCATATCCGCAGGAGCCCCCTCCATTGCTTTGGCCGGGTCCGATTGGTGGTGCGGGAGAAATGTCCCACCCGAGTAATCGGTCACACCCGCAAGGACCATGGAGGCTCCGTTGCTCGAAATCACCTGGTGCTCGTTCATGAGCACCTTATACCCCATCCGGTCGATCTCCTCCACCCACGGCTCCGCCCCCGAATAGTACTCGTGATTTCCGGTAACGAAAAACTTCCCGTGCGGCGCCTGCAATTGGGCCAGCGGTGCGACATCCTCGCGAAGATGAGACACCGATCCATCGACAAGATCGCCCGTAAAAGCTATAAGATCCGGCCTGAGCTCCTCAACCTGACCCGCGATGGTCTCGATCCAATCCCGTTTGACCGTCAGACCGGCGTGGATGTCCGTTATCTGCACAATGCGAAATCCTTCGAAACTTCCGGGAAGGTTGGCAATCGGTATTTTCAGATCAACGATGCCGGGTTTCCGCCTCGCCTGATAGACCCCGTAGGCGGTCAGCGCACCCGCCGCCCCGATCACGGCAAGGTTCGAAACCTGAACGAGAAAGAGTCTCCTTGCCGGATCCGTCGCGCCCCCACCCCGGGGTTGGAACAATGCGAGAAGCCAGCCGATTCCATTCCCACCGACCAACAGGAGGTCGCGAAACACCAGGAGGGTAAAGACAAAGGAAAGAAACCCAAGACTACTATAAACGAACCAGGACCACCATGAGCCGACGCCCTCCGCGAAACGAAGAAAGAACATCGAGAATACCGGGAGGAAGAAGAGAGCGCCCACCAACGTCCACGCGGCGGCTTTCCATCCGCCGGGAAGAGCCATCGGTGTGATCAACCTCCACCCGACATAGGCAAATCCTCCCCCCATCACGAAAGCGACAATGGCGATCCAGATCATCCATGAAAGAAGCATGCGAACCTTTCCTTTTGGCAACGGAGTCGAGGGCTCGTCCTCGTTCGGAGGCATCACCGTACAATCTTAAACTGAAACATGGGGGATTGGAACGCCCCGTACAGCCTGACCCACAACGGCAGCATCATTTCGGTACCGCGGGCGTTGGTGATGTCGCCGAGGTCCAGGATATTCTCCGTTTTCCATCCAAAGCTGTGCAGCATCGTTTTAACTTCCGACTTGGCGGCCGCGTCGTTTCCGCACATAAAGAGCGTATGGTCGCCACCGTTGATCAGATCCGGATTGACCATCACCATGCAATTCACCGTATTGAGCGCCTTCACCACTCTGACCCTTGGATAGGCTTTCTGGATCTGCTCACCGAGCGAATCGGTGTTACTGATCGAGAGGGTCGGAGGCATGCCTTTGGAGAAGTCGAGCGGGTTGGAAACGTCGACAAGGATTTTGCCACCGAGGTTTCCCTCCCCCGCCTGTCGCAACACATCGAGCGATGCGCCGCCGTGGGTGCAATTAAAAAGCAACTCGCCGAATGCGGCTGCCTGGGCGAATGTCCCGTGAGACGCGTTCCCTCCGTTCGTTTTCGACCATTCCGCCGCTTTTTCGTTGTCCGCAGTCCGGGAGCCCATCTTCACGGCGTGGCCAAGCTGGATCAGCCTTGTTCCTATGGCCCCGCCGACCATGCCGGTTCCCAATACTCCGATGTTCATACTGTTGTTCCCTTCCTTGAATGGTTCTGATGACGTTTGGAAACGGGAGGATGTTCCTGATCTGGCTTATCCACCCGCCTCTTTTTTCTCTTCTTTCTCTTCGCCGGGATAGTACCCGCACCGGTGTTTCCATTCCTCTTTGAATTGCTCGCGTTCCTCAGGCGTCATGGCCGCGAGCTTTTCCTCGAGTTTTTGCTTCCACCGACGATCGCGCCATTCTTTCCCGTAGCGCCATGGGGCCCACCCTCGCAACAGAATATGCGAGAGGGTCAGCAAGCCCACAGCCTGCCAGAATGAAAGAAGCGGACCGCCGAAGAGTTCAGGCACCAGGGCGTTCCACAGCAACATCACGATCAGCCCAAACACCGTGAGTGCGACCGCAAGAAACGACAATCCTTTACCCAATTTCCACATCCACCAGGGTTTCATTGTTCTCTGTTCCTCCGACTATTTTCATGAGAGTGAAGTTTCCCGACCGATCGGGTCCATCCACAGCCAGTGCGAAAAGCCTTTTTCTATGATGATTCATCAAACTCCGCATACAATTCCTGCAACCGATCCCGGAGATGCAGGACGGCATAGCGCTTGCGCGAGAGGAGAGTATTAAGCGGCTCCCCCGTCAGGTCTGCAATCTGCCTGAAGCTCTTTCCTTCCAGCTCATGGAGCACAAACACCTCCCGCTGCTCGTCGGGGAGCTCCTCGAGCGCATCCGCCAGTTCCGTCCAGACCATGGAGCGGGCGTAGACGCGGTCCGGATTTTGCCGCGGATCGTAGAGAATATCTTCGAGATTGAGCGGGACGGCCGGGTTTCCCTCACCTCCGGGGAGGGATTCGGGACGCTTCTTCCGGTACCAATCGATGATTTTGTTCCGCGCCACGGTGAAGAGCCACGAGGTGATTTTCTCGATTGGCTCGGTCACGCTATAACTGGTCGCAAGCTGATAGAAGACATCCTGCAGGATATCCTCCGCATCCTCCTGCGTGCGGACGCGCCGCCGGATGAAATCGAGCAATCGTTTTCGCTCGGCTCCGGCTGCCCGTTCAATCGTCACGTTGCGGCGATGCAGTTGGGTTTCGATGTTCACTGTTGCAACCATGTCATAGGATAGACGGACGCCCCTTCTGGAAATTGTAAGGGAATTTGTTGTAGAAATACAGGGGAAAAAGGCTTACTTTGAGACGTTGTCAACATCCCGAAATTTCCATTCGCATCTACATCCAGAAAGGGCAGGCTCTTGAATTCATGGATCGCAGGGTTGATCGTGCTCGGACTGTCGGGTCCGCAACAGGCATCACAGCAGAAAACCGTTTTAAAGACTCAGATGGATAAGGTCAGTTACTGCATCGGGCTCGATGTGGGGAGGAACTTCAAAATGCAGGATATTGCAGTCAACCCGGACCTCCTCGTCAAAGGGATCAAAGATGCCCTCTCCGGAGTGACCCCGGCGCTGACGGACGACCAAATCCGTGAAGTGATGGCGGCGTTTCAGACAGAAATGATGGGGAAGATGGAGGAGAAATCGAAGCAAGCCGGGGAGCGGAACAAGGAGGAGGGGGAGACTTTCCTGGCCGAAAATAAAAAGAAGAAAGGCGTTGTGACCCTGCCAAGCGGATTACAGTACAAAATTCTGGTGGACGGCAAAGGGAAGAAACCCGCGCTCAAAGATACGGTCACGGCTCATTATCGCGGAACGCTCCTTGACGGTACCGAATTCGACAGCTCGTACAAACGGGGGGAACCCAGCAGCTTTGCCGTTGGCGGCGTGATCAAAGGCTGGACCGAAGTTCTTCAGTTGATGCGTGTGGGATCGAAGTGGCAGGTGTACATCCCGGCAAGCCTGGCGTACGGCGACCGCGCTGCAAGTCAGGAGATCGGCCCGAACTCGACCCTCATATTTGAAATCGAATTGATCGCAGTCAAGTAGTCCGGACGAATGACCTCCAACGGGCGAATCGGCGCTATGCCGGTTCGCCTGTTTCTTTTCCCGGCTGCTGAACCAGGTAGATACTGAAGACCGAACCCTCCCCCACCTTGCTCGTCACGTCAAGATGATACCCCATCGCCCCGCAGAGCGCGCGCGAAATCGTCAACCCGAGTCCTGTTCCTTCATACTTTCGGGAGGGAGAATTATCCACCTGGTGGAACGCTTCAAAGATCGCCCCGAGCTTCTCCGCCGGAATGCCGATACCGGTGTCGCGAACATCGATCCGGACGGGTTGGGCCGTGAGCGGATTCGTTTCCATCAAAACGGTCACGTTCCCCCGCCTCGTAAACTTGAGCGCGTTGGCGATCAGGTTAATGAGGACCTGCTTCAGCTTGCCATAATCGGTCCGGAAGGGGGCGATTTGGTTGGGGATCTCAGTCCGGATTTCAACCCCTTCGGGCGCCTGGGCCTCGAGCTCTGCCACCGTCTCCCGGATCAAGGTCGCGAGGAAGATCGAGGTGATCTCCAAATCGGTACGACCGGTTTCAATCTTTGACAGGTCGAGCATCTGGTTGATCACATTGAGCAGATGTTTACCGTTACCGAGTACTTTTTCCAGGTAATCGATCTCCTGGCGATTGAGGTTTTGTTGTCTGTTTTTCAGCAGCACGTTGGCAAACCCGATGATGGAATTGAGCGGAGTGCGCAGCTCGTGGGTGACATTGGCCAGGAACTGGCTCTTGACGCGGTTTGCTTCTTCCGCCCTGCCCTTCGCCTCCTTCAACTGGTCAATGACTCCCTCCAGTTGCTCGTTCATGCGCGAAAGTTCGTTTTTCTGGAGCGCTATCTCTGCCGTCCGTTCCAGGACGCGCTGTTCCAGGCCGGTTGCCATCCCCCGAATCTCTGCGAGCACATTCCTTTCCTCGGTGATATCGCGGGCCACGCCCATCAGGGCCACGGGCACGCCATCCTCATTCCGGATGAGGGAGGTGCTCAGGAACACGGGGAACTCCGACCCATCCTTCCGACGGTTGATCAGTTCTCCTTTCCATCCTCCCTTCCTCGTTTCGTGAAAGATGGTTTGGGATATCCCGGCAGAGTTCCTGGGCGATCCGATCGTATCCGGCCCCCTGCCGACCAACTCGTAGAGCTCGAAGCCATAGGCGTTCAGGAACGCCCGGTTGGCGAAGGTGAACCGGTCCTCCATATCCGTAATACAGATCATCTCCGACGTGCTTTCGACGGCGTGGCCCAGGAGCCGGAGCTGTCCCTCTACCTTCTTCCGTTCGCGGATATTCCGCACGACGTTGCGGTACTCCACCACCTGTCCCGTAGGATCGCGGATGACGCGGGTCGATTGTTCGACCCACTCCTCATCCCCGTCCTTCTTCCTTCCGCGGAATTCAATCCTGGCATCCAGCGTGCCGTCCCGTGTCCGGTCGAGATAGAAACGGAGAACCCGCCTCCGGTCCTGGGGGCTGATCAGCATCACAAACGAGCTCCCCAACACTTCCTCCACGTCGTAACCGGTCAGCGTCTCCATGTTGGGACTGCAGTAGGTAATCTTTCCATCCTTGTCCACGACAAAGTAAATCTCGCTGATGTTTTCAACGAGGTCTTTGTACCACTCTTCACCCGACCTTCGTTTCTCATCGAGCGCTGCACGTCCGGTGATATCCTCCACAATGCCGGCGATCCGGTACACCTGTCCGGACCGGTCCATGATGGGAAAACCCCGGTCCCGCACCCATCGGATGGTCCCGTCCGGCCGGATAATCCGGTACCTCTCTTCTGTTGGGTACCCTTTCAGTTGACGGTCAATCCCCCGTTCCGCGCGCTGACGGTCATCCGGATGGATAGCGTCGAGGAACGACCTGGGGTTCTCGTACAGGCTCTTGCGGCTCCTTCCCCACAAGGTTTCATAGGCCTTGCTGACGAAGAGCATTTCCGGTTTTCGCTGGTCTGCCATCCAGACCACTCCCTGGATGTTCTCGGCCAGTTGTCGGAAGCGCCGCTCCGATTCCTGGAGATACTCTTCCGCCTTCTTCCTTCCCGTGATATCGGTCTGGACGGCGATGGATCCGACAACGTTCCCTTCGGCGTCAGTGATGGCGGCCGCACCGATCTGCACCCAGATCAACTCGCCGGACTTCTTCCTGAGCTGGATTTCAAATTGTTCGGCTACTCCCTGCATGCGATGGGTGTTGCGGCTCTTCATCAGCTCACGATCCTCCGGCCGAAGGAGAGTGTCCATCGCCACCCTGCCGAGCAGTTCCTCTCTTTGATACCCTACCATGACACAGTAGGGATCATTCACAAACTGGATCACATCGTCATGGTCCACCATCAACAGCCCTTCGCTCATGCTGTCGATCAGCGTCCGGTAACGTTGCTCCGTCATCCGGAGCACATCTTCGATCCGTTTCCGCTCAGTGATATCGGTCGCGACGCCGATGATCCCCGTAAGGGTACCCTGTTGATTCCTCAGAGGGGAAAACTGTGATTCGAACAAGGCATCGCCGATCCGGTCGACGGAATGGTGGAGAGATCCGTCCAACGCTTCGCGGAACTTTTCCCCCAATCCGGGGAGGGCGCGAAACGCGTCAAAGACCGACCGACCCACAAGTTGATCCGACCGAAGGCCCAGTTTCTCAAGTCCTTTCCCCTCCGCAAGCGTGAAGACGCCCTCCTTATCGAGGGCAAACAAAATGATCGGGGCACCGGTCAGGACCGTTCGGAGGTGAAAGTCCTTTTCCGCGGGAAGGGGGGCGGGGAGTCCGGGAGCCGGACGGGTTGCGGGACGGACGCGTCGTTTGGTCTTTGCGCTTTGGCTCGATTTCAGCGAACTGCGTTTCGCACGAGCGGACGATGCACCGGCAGGTTGTTTCTTCTTCCGCGCCAATCAACACCTCCGGCTGGATGAGGAGAGTGAATCCGTCTGTACCGTTGGAACCGGACAAGCTGGGTCTGATCCCACTCTAAAGTATTGACCGGGATGAGGAAAAGCAAGAAGGAACTTGATGCAGGGGGGGAAGATGAAACCCTTTG
>JBBEBV010000264.1:0-1570 GCA_040882165.1 Bacteroidota bacterium | reverse complement strand
GGATGAGGAAAAGCAAGAAGGAACTTGATGCAGGGGGGGAAGATGAAACCCTTTGGACTCCTTACGCTTTCGCTTCGCCCCCATGCGAGAGGGGGAGGGCAACAATTGTTGTTGTTCCCGTGCCGTACTCACTCTGGACCGTCAGGGACCCGCCATGGATCTCTGCGAGCCGTTTGGCCACCGTCAATCCGAGACCTGATCCCTGCTGTTCATACATCTTTCGATCGAACTGCATGTAGGCCCCGAGGCCATGGAGTTGTTCCGCCGTCATCCCGCGACCCGCATCACGAATCTTCATGTGAAACGCCTGGCGATCGACCTCCGTATGGATCTCGACCGCGGTCCCTTTTCTGGAGTACCGGAGCGCGTTGTCGAACAGCTCTTCAAAGATTTTGCTGAAGTAATCGGCGGAGATGGCTACGTCCGCCGTATGAAGTCCCAGCGTTAGATCCGTCGAACGGTTCGACTCGTACGCCCTCTGCCGCGCGAGAATGTCGATCATGCGACCGACATCGGTTGTGCTGCTCTTGCGAAGCGATTCGATCTTCAGGTAATCCATCTTCAGGATTTCGATCTGCGCATAGATCAGGAAGTTCTCGACGAGTCGGTTGAGTCGCTTCCCATTCTTGTAGATTCGTTCCGCCATCTGGGAAACCTCGATCGGCTCCAGCTCCGAAAATTGCTTGCGGAGAATATCGGAATAACCGAGAATGCCGTTCAACGGGGTCCGGAGTTCGTGCGGAAGCGCCGTGCTCAGTTGCTCCCGCAGGTGCTCCAGTTTTGTCTCAGCTTGTTGAACAAGCGCCTCATGTTTCTGCAACCTTGCCTTCACTGCCGAGAGAAGCTCGGAGGACGAAAAAGGCTTGAGAAGGAAATCATCGGCCCCGAGGTCCATCCCCTGCCGCATCCCCGTCTTGCTCTGCTCGGCCGTGATCAGGATGAAGGGAATGGAAGCCGTCGTGGGGTCGTTTCGGATGGCGGCCAGGACCTGGTAACCGTCCACCAGCTCCATCCTGACATCGCACACGATCAAATCCGGAAGCTGCTTGCGCGCCAGTTCAAGCCCCTCCACCCCATTGGAGGCGCCGAAGGTTGCATAGCTGTGCTGCTTCAGAATGATAACAATCGTTTCACGTATAGAAACTTCGTCGTCAATGACAAGGACTTTCGTTGTGTTCATCGGTACAGACCAGTGTTTGGCTTGTGAACGGATCGGGATACCCGGTTAAGTCGAAGCTCAACCGGGAAAAGGCAGAACTAAAATAATCAAAGGGGAGGGAAAGTCCAAGTCTTTCCTGTTTAGGGATGAAACGCCGCTATAAAGAAAGGGCTCCTGGATTCCAGGAGCCCCGTTCGCTCTGCGATACCGGCACATTTCCCCGGCACGGCATCCCTCGAGGAGCCGAAAATTCCTAGAAGTAGTACAGGTACTTGATCTTGAAGACGCCGGCCCTGTCGACCACATGCATACGCTCGGGAAGCGGTGCACCGATTGTGCCGTACTCGGGGCTTCGATCCCGGACTTCGTTGACGGCCAAATAGATCCAACTCTTGGGGAGGAAATTATAGG
>JBBEBV010000263.1:17227-20284 GCA_040882165.1 Bacteroidota bacterium | reverse complement strand
CTAATAATTCACACCGGTTTTCTTCTATGCATCCCGAGTCCTTTTCCTTTCCCTTTCGGGACGCGGTCAGCGATCCGTTCCATCTCTCCGATAAGTTCGCGATCACGCTCATAGCGCCCAACGCGGATCCGGAATAACCTTCGCCGCCCCCGTATTTTCATCACCACCATCTGGAACCGGCCGGCGGTTTGCACCAACATCTCGCGGCCGATATGCATCCACTCGATCTCGGAGATCTTGATCTCACGGTCCCGGTGGCGGGAATGAAAAATGATCCGGTCTTCCTCGACGATGAGCATCCGGTTTCGGTACCGGTTCAACAGCAGGGTCCCGAGCGAGATCAGGACGAAAAACATCATGATGTACACGATCGGGTCTTTCAGCACCAGGCTGAACTGATTCTCAATGAAACTTCCCCTGACCACGGCATAGACCAGGAACGCCAGCAGATAGATAAGCGTCTGCTGGTAATAGAAATCGAGCTTGTATTTGAATACCTTCTGCATTCCGGATACCCGATGATGTTTTTGGAACCCCATGGAAAAGGGGTGAAAAACTTTCAACGAAGGAACTCCAACACCTTGTGCGCGATGACCGGACCCGCGTCCGGACGCCCCAGTGCCCGACTGGCGCTGCTCATCGCCTTCAATCGGGGCGTATCGTTCAACAAATCAATGACGCTTCTTCCGAATTTTTGCGCAACCTCATGATCCTCGATCATGATCCCGGCCCCGGCGGCTGCCATTGCCCGGGCGTTGTGTCTTTGATGGTCTGCTGCCGCGTGCGGATAAGGAACCAGGATGGCCGGTTTACCGATCCGGGTCAATTCCGCCAACGTTGTCGCTCCCGCCCGGCACGCCACGGCATCTGCCGCGCCGAACGCAAATTCCATTCTATCGATGAACGGTCCAACCCATCCGACCCGTCTGGAACCGAGCTCCAATTGCACCCTTTCGTGATCCGACTGACCCGTTTGCCAGATCAGTTGAATACCGGAACCGGTCAAAAGATCGAGCGAAGAGAGAACCGCACTATTGATGGATGCGGCTCCGAGACTTCCTCCGACGATCAGCAGTGCCGGTTGGTGTTCCTCCAGACCGAAAAAAATCCGCCCCTCCTTTTGCGAAACAGATCCCAGCACATTCCGTGTCGGCGTTCCGACCAATTCGACGTTTACGGCCGACGGGAGGCGGTTTTTCGTCGATTCAAATGCCGTAAACACTTTTCGCACCCTCGACGCCAGGAGCCTCGTCGTGATGCCGGGGTAACTGTTCGACTCGTGCACGACGGTCGGGATGCCGAGCCATGTCGCCATAAAAAGAACGGGACCACATACATAGCCTCCGGTGCCGACAACAACGTCCGGTCTGAACTTCCGGAGAAGGAGGAGTGACTGGACCAGCGACACGATCACTTTGACCGGGAAGAGGAGGTTGTCGATCGTCAGTCTCCGGTGAAACCCGCTGATCCAGATCGATCGGAACGGGTACCCCCGTTCTGGTACGACCCGCGCCTCGATTTTCCCTTGTGTGCCGACGAACAGAAACTCCGTCGCCGGCTCAAGCTTTTGAATCTCCTCCGCGATCGCCAGGGCGGGGAAGAGGTGACCACCCGTCCCTCCGCCGGAGAGGAGTATTCTTGGAGGTCGTGTTGCCACGGTCCCTTTAGCAGACTGATGAAAAGGAAAAAGATCTGCCACGAAGGCGCGAAGACACAAAGAATTTTATTGAGCTTGAATCGCGTTCCGGTTTCTTATTCAAAAAACACCTTTGGGTCTTTGTGACTTTGTGGCTCATCCTAGTACACTTTCACGGTTTTATCTTCAAGTGCCGAACCCGGCATCACCGGTTCCGGCACCTTTGCTGCGCGCGGGTGCATATCCGTTTGGGCTGAAATATTCAGCAGCACGCCGACGGCGTACGCCGTAAAGAGCATGGATGATCCGCCATAGCTGACGAAGGGCATCGGGAGCCCCGTGGTCGGCAGGATGCCCAGTGTGACGCCCGCATTGACCAGAGCGTAGAGAATGACCAGGCTGGTGATGCCTATGGCGAGAAGTCGTCCAAACTCATCACGTGCGAATTTCGCGATTTTGAATCCGCGCAACATCAGAATGAGGAATAATCCCAGGAAGAAGATCGTCCCGATGAACCCGTACTCTTCACCGACAATGGAGAACACGAAATCGCCGTACGATTCCGGGAGAAAAAAATCCCGTTGTTTGCTCTCCCCGGGTCCGACGCCGAAGATCCCCCCGTTGCCGAAACCGATGATTCCCTGCCAGAGTTGGTAATTTTGTCCGCCCCCCAGGCCCCCGTCGAGAAACGAGTTGATGCGCTGCATAACGTGCGGCCGTGTGATGACGACGACCACCAGGAGAGGAAGCGCCGCCAGCGCCGTACCGAGCAGGTGAAAGAAACGTGCCCGACTGATAAAGAGCATCACGAGGCTGATCAGGATGATCATCGAGCCTGTGCTGAAGTTTGGCTGGAGGAGCACGAGTCCCGCAACACTGCCGATCCAGATCATCATCGGCAGGAACCCTTTCTTGAAATCCTTGATCATCTCCCCCTTGGCGGAGATCAGGGTGCACAGGTGGAACAGGAGCGCGAACTTGGCAAACTCGGACGGCTGGAAGCTCAAACCACCGAAACGCAGCCACCGGGCGGCACCTTTGACTTCGCCACCGAGGATCATCGTCACCAGGAGGAGGCCGATCGCGGCAATCACCGCCGGTTTTGTGAGCTTCCGGTATTTCTTATAGTCGATCGTCATGCCAAAGAAGAGAGCAACCAATCCGAGCAACACCTTGAGAGCGTGGAGGTTGAGCAGCCGGTTGCTCTCGCCGAATTTCTCCATCGCCCATGTGGACGATGCGCTGTACACCACGCCGAGGCTCAGGACCATGAGCGTGAGCACGACGATCAGCGTCGGGAGGTCGATATGGTTGCGTTGGGTTTTGGTCATGTCAGATTACAAAAATCAGATCGCAGACTGCAGATGACAGATGGCAGACTGCAGATGACAGATGGCAGACTGCAGATGACAGATGGCAGA
>JBBEBV010000263.1:0-17127 GCA_040882165.1 Bacteroidota bacterium | reverse complement strand
GACAGATGGCAGACTGCAGATGACAGATGGCAGACTGCAGATGACAGATGGCAGATAACAGATGGCTGATGATCGCTTCACAGGTTTTTTACCAGTTCTTTGAAGACCAATCCACGCTGCTCATAATTCTCAAACCAATCGAACGATGCGCAGGCGGGGGAGAGGAGCACCACATCCCCCGGCTGTGCAAACTGTTGGGCGAACAAAACCGCCTCGTCCATGGTGGTTGCCCGTTTCACCGGCTTGAGAGTCTTGAACGCCTTTTCCACCTTCTCCGCCGATTCACCCAACGCCACGATGCCGCGGACGTTCTTCGTTACAAGGTCCGCGATGCGGCTATAGTCGTTCCCCTTGTCCCGTCCCCCAAGCATCAGCACGATCGGCTGATCGAAGGCCTGGAGTGCGTACCAGGTAGCCTCGACGCTTGTGGCCTTCGAGTCATTGTAGTAGCGGACGCCCTTCACCTCCCGCACAAATTCCTGCCGGTGTTCCACCCCCTTGAAATTCCGGAGTGTTGCCCGGATCGAGGCGGTCCCGACATCCATCAACTGTCCCACCAACGCAGCCGCCATCGCATTGTACAGGTTGTGTGGTCCTTTGATGCTGATCTCGCTCAACGGAATTACCGCGGTCCGCTTTCCCCCGAGCATGGTCACAAGCATCTCGTCTTCGATGAAAGCGCCGACGGCCAATCGCTTTTCGCGGCTGAACGGAATGGCCCTGCACTTTGCCTGCGCGATCACCCGGGATGTCCACAGGTCATCGGCGTTATAAATGAGCACATCCCGCGGGGTCTGGTTCATAAAGATTCGGGCCTTGGAAGCTGCATACCGCTCCATCGAATTTTCGTACCGATCCATATGATTCTGCGTGATGTTCAGCAGTACGGAGATCGCCGGACGGAACGTCTCGCAGTGGTCGAGCTGAAAACTGCTTATTTCCAGAACAGCAACATCCCCTTCAGCCAGCTCCAGAACGATGGAGGAGAATGCCGTCCCAATGTTGCCCGCAAGTGCATGTTTCTTTTTTGCATCGCCGAGGACCCTCCCGATCAGTGTGGTGGTGGTTGTTTTACCGTTGCTGCCGGTGATCGCAATAATCGATGCGCGACAGAGCCACCCGGCAACCTCAACCTCGCTGACGACCTTGATACCTCGTTGTTGTGCCTCCAACACCACGGGAGCGCTGCTGGGGACCCCCGGGCTGATGACCATCAAAGAACACTGAAACACCCGCTCGGTATGACCTCCGAGCTCATAAGCGATCCCGCTCTCCTGGAGGTACGGGATGTGAGACTTGAGTTTCGCTTCCGTATCCCGGTCGCTCAGGAATACATTCGCTCCCTGGGAACGAAGCAACCGGCCGACGGCAACGCCGCTGCGCGCGGCGCCGATAACGGAAACACTGGCTGATCGAAGCTGTTCAACATCCATGAAGATCCGACGTTTCAATTCACTGGTGCGGTATCCTTCCGCACGGTGATGCTCTACCGCACCTTGAAGGTTGCAAGGCTCAGGATCATCAGCAGGATCGCGATGATGTAGAACCTTGTGACGATCTTCGGCTCGGGCCACCCGAGCAACTCAAAATGATGGTGGATCGGCGCCATTTTGAAAATCCGCCGCCCTTCGCCGTACTTCCTCTTCGTATATTTAAAGTACGAGCGCTGCAGGATGACCGAAAGGGTCTCGATGAGGAAGACACCCCCGAGGGTCGGCAGTAAGAGCTCCTTCTTCATCAACACACACATGGCGCCGATGACGCCGCCAAGGGCGAGCGACCCGGTATCGCCCATGAACACTTGTGCGGGGTACGAGTTGAACCAGAGAAACCCCAAGGCCGCTCCCACCAACGCGGCACAGTAGATCGCCAGTTCACCGTTTCCCCGCAAATGAGGAATGGTCAGGTATTGACTCAATTCCGCGTGACCGGACGCGTAGGCGATGATCGCAAGCGTCAGGGCCACAATCCCGACAGTCCCGATCGCCAGCCCGTCCAGGCCGTCGGTCAGGTTCACTGCGTTCGAGGTCGCCGTGATGATAAAAATGACAAGGGGGATGTACAGCCACCCAAGGTCCAGTTCCAGGTTCTTGAAGAAGGGGACCGTCGTTTTCGATTTTAAGGCGACGAGGTTCGGATCGATCCATTCGGGATAAAAGAAGATCACCCCTCCCACGACCAGTCCGACAATCACCTGTCCCACAATTTTGTACCGTCCGATCAGTCCTTTCGGCTTTTTCTTCACGACCTTCAGATAGTCGTCCAGGAACCCCACAGCCCCAAGGGCGATGGTGACGAACAGGATCAGGATGACATAGCCGTTCTTGATATCCGCCCAGAGAAGGGCCGGAATCAGCAGGGACGCAAGGACGATCAGTCCCCCCATGGTCGGCGTGCCGGCCTTGGTCAGATGGGTCTTTGGCGCTTCGACTTTTGCCGCCTCACCAATCTGCAACTCTTTCAATTTCCGAATGATCTTCGGTCCGAGCCAGAACGCGATCATCAAAGCGGTCACGGCGGCCGCCCCCGCGCGGAAGGTGATAAACCGGAACACCCCGAACCCGGGGATGTCAAACTGTTTATCGAGGTAGGTCAGGAAATAATAGAGCATGCCGATCCGGAAATGTTAGGCTGCCTGTTGAAAACGCTCGGTCAGGAACGTGACCACATCCTCCATCTTCATTCCCCGCGACCCTTTGATCAGGACAATATCCCCTTTGGTCAAGAGCTCCGCGAGGTACTCTGAAAGGATATTTTTCTGATCGTAATGAGCCTTGAATTTTGTGATTGCCCCCTGGTGCGTATAATTCGAAAGCGGACCGTAGGTTAATAAGTAATCGACGCCACATGTATGGACCATCTCCCCGATACGCCGATGCTCCAATTCCGCGTTGGCGCCGAGCTCAAGCATATCGGCCAGCACCGCAATTTTCTTTCCCGCAACCTTTGCGGCCCCGACGGTTTGCAGAGCGGCCGTTACGGAATCCGGGTTGGAGTTGTACGTGTCGTTCAAAATCGTTATGCCGTTGAGCTCCACGAATTGCATCCGTTTGTTCGAACCCTTGAACTCTTCGAGGGAGTCCTGGATCCTGGTCACCGGAACGTTGAATGTCAATCCCACGGTTGCCGCGGCCAGGGCGTTCAGCGCGTTGTGCTCTCCGGGGACGCCGAGCTTGAAGGAGAAAGACTTCTTCCCGCATCGCTTCACTCCGACCTCCGCGCATGCGGAAGTATCCATCCCAAGCAGCATTCCTTTCACGGTGATCGCTTTCTTTCCGAATCCGTAGGAGATAACGCGCTTCAGTCCTTTCGCTTGCCGGGCGATCTGTTGGTCGTCCGCGTTGATGAATCCCACTCCAATCCTCGGACGATTCGTTCGCAGCCACTGGAATGCCTCCCCCTCAGCCTTCGCTACCCCGTCCAGGGAGCCGAAAAATTCAAGGTGCTCATGGCCGACCATGGTGATGAGCGCATGGGTCGGCTCGATGATGTTGCAGAGATAGTCCAGTTCACCGAAATGGTTGGTGCCGATCTCGATCACGGCGATCCGGTGCTTCTTCTCCAGCCGGAAGAGCGTGTGCGGCACGCCAATGTGGTTGTTCAGGTTTCCCTCCGTTGCAAGTACGGAATACCTTGAAGCGAGCACGGAGGTCACCATGTCTTTCGTCGTGGTTTTCCCGTTGCTTCCGCCGATGACGATAACCGGGATCTTGAACTTCCGCCTGTGGATCCGGGCCAGATTGCCGAGAGCAACAACCGTATCTTCAACGACCAGTTTCGGGACATCGAGGCTTGAGAGGAGGACCGGGTTCGACTCTGCCCAACGCCTGTCTACCACGATCCCGGATGCGCCGGATTCAACTGCTTTCGTCAGGAAATTATGCCCATCAAACAGCTCTCCCCGGACGGCAAGAAACAGGTCGCCCTGTTTGACCGTTCGGGAATCGGTCGAGACCCCCGTACAGCGGGGCGATCCCCTTTTCCGAAGGCCGATTGCATTGACGTGGGAGATCCCCAAAATATCGTCGTGTGTGAGGGTCATGATTGCGCCAGCTCTCTCACCACCTCTTGATCACTGAAATGAATTCTTTCCGTACCGATAACCTGGTAGTCTTCGTGCCCTTTGCCGGCGATGAGGACGACATCCCCTGCGCGGGCCATCGAGATCGCCTGTTCGATTGCTTTTCGGCGATCAGGTTCCTGCAGTATTGTTGTTCCTCCCGGGATCCCGCCCACGATATCTCGGATGATTGCTCCCGGGTCTTCCGTCCGCGGGTTATCGGACGTAACAAGAACAACATCGCTGAGACTTCCCGCCACGGCCCCCATCAACGGGCGTTTCGTTTTGTCCCGATCGCCCCCGGCGCCGAACACGGTAATGATCTTCCCTTCGGCCCTTTTCGGGAGCACGTCACGAATCGCGTGCAGACATTTCTCAAGAGCATCCGGTGTATGCGCGTAATCGACGATGGCGGTCCATCCCTTCGGCGAGGTAATCCGCTCGAACCTTCCCCGTACGGCTTTGAGGGAACCGATCCCCTGCCGGATAACCTCCGGGGAGAGCCCGAGAGCGATCCCTGTGGAAAACGCAGCCAGGATATTATCCACGTTGAACCGCCCGACGAGGGGGGAGGTAACGGTCGTTGCTTGCCCGTTGTGCACCATTGCCATCACGCTCCCCTCGATGGAAAGTTTAATATCCCGGGCTGAAACTGTTGCTTCCCCGGTGGCACTGTACATCACCTTCTGTGCCGGGGAATCCTGTACGATCTTCAATCCCCAGGAATCGTCCTGGTTGATGACAGCGCTCGCTTCAGCGGTCAGACCGTCAAAAAGAATCTTCTTTGCCCTGCAGTATTCCTCCATCGACCCGTGGTAGTCGAGATGGTCCTGCGTCAGGTTTGTAAAGACCGCCGCACGATAGGCAAGTCCCATCACTCTCGACTGGTGTAATGCGTGCGAAGAGACCTCCATGGAAACCGAGGTGCAACCAGCCTTGACCATTCGTGAAAGGAGTTCGTTCAGTTCCAGCGATTCCGGCGTGGTGTGCGTTGCCGGAAAAGTCGTACTGCCGATGGCGTATTCAATCGTCCCGATCAGTCCCACTGTTTCCCCTGAGGATTCGAGGATCGATTTGATGATGTGCGTGGTCGTCGTTTTCCCGTTCGTTCCGGTCACGCCGATCAGGGTCAGTTTCTTCGACGGGTGGTCATAATAGTTTGTCGCGAGCTGTGCAAGCGCTTTCCGGCTGTCGGGAACAACCACCTTGACAACGCCGGCGTGCATGAAGTACGAATCCGGCAAAATAGCGTCATCTTCCAGCACCACGACCGACGCCCCGTTGCTGATGGCGGTACTGATGAAACGATGCCCATCAACCCCCGTGCCGCGAATGGCCACGAAACAATCCCCGCGGGTAATTTTCCGGGAATCGTACTGGATCGCGCTGACCTCCACATCGTGCGTCACCACCATCCTGCCGAACATGGTCTGGAACAGTTTGGTGACGCGGACGCCCTGAAGCAATTGTGCTAATTTCATACATGGTCATCAAGCGTGCCGGGTGCGATTCGCATCGCTCTCGGCCGCCGAGTATTCTCTCAGTATAATGCCGCGGACACAAGCGCCCGCGGTTCACAGACAAGTTGGATGGTACTGCCGGGATTCACTCGTTTTCCCGGGGGGGGGATTTGCTGCACCACCACTCCCGACCCCCGGACTTTGATATCAAAATCGTCGACGACCAACCTGTTGATCGCCCTTCGCAGGCTCATGCCCCGTACGTTGGGAACGATCCCCGGACCAGCGGTCTCCGCGGCCTCAGTACCCTCAAGCACGAGTTTCACCACATCCCCTTCCTCAAGACGTTTCCCCGGTTCCGGCACCTGGCGCACAACCACATCCCCGCTTCCGATCGTTTCGCTCTTGAATCCCTGCCCCTCCAGAATCTTGCCCGCGATGGCAACCTGGAGCGTGCGAACATCCGGCACACTGATGCCGTTCTGCTTCGGTTGTTGCTTTTCGGAAGCCTTCGGTGATTTCGGGAACCGGCCGGTACTGTTGATGATCCGCTCGGCGATTGCGCGGAAGATCGGCGCACTCGTCAACCCACCGTAGTAACTGACGGCACGCGGGTTATCCATCATCACCAGGCAAACAATCTGAGGATTCTCGACGGGGAAGAATCCGACGAATGAGGCGGTGTAGCTCCCCATCCCATACTTCCCGTCGACCACCTTGCGGGATGTTCCGGTCTTGCCGGCGATCCGGACCCCGTTGATCCGGACATCCTTACCGCTCCCGTTTTCCACAACCCCCTCAAAGGCGCGGGTCATCAATTTGGCTGTTTCCGGCGTCACGACCGTTCGGATCACCTGCGGACGTTGTTCGTAGATCGCGTCGCTTGCGGTGTTCGTGACACGTGCAACGACGTAGGGACGCATCAACACGCCCCCGTTTGCCACCGCAGCATACGCGGCGGCCATCTGGAGAGGGGTGGCGGCGATTTCGTAACCGTAGGAAAGCGTCTGCAATGTTGTGCCGGACCATTCATTCGGCTTTTTCAGTCTCCCGCGCACTTCCCCGGGGAGATCGATCCCGGTGGGGATGCCGAAACCGAAGTTCCTGGCCTGACGGTACAGGCGTTCCGGACCAATGACGAGGCTCGCCTTGGCCATCACGATGTTGCTCGATTGCTCGATGGCCTCTTGAAACGTGAGCATATCGTGCTCATGGGTGTCTTTGATCAACCGGAATCTGCCTCCGGGAAGAGGGACCTTATACGTTCCCCCTTCGGCATTGAAACGCTTTCCCGGGGCGATGAGGGAATGCTCGTACGCGGCGGACCCCGTTACAATTTTAAAAACCGATCCGGGCTCAAAGCTATCGGTGATCACCCTGTTGCGGGCGGCATTGATGTCGTACGAGCCGAGGTCGTTCGGGTTCAACCCGGGGAAGTTGGCGAGTGCGAGAATCTCGCCGGTCTTCGGGTTCAGCATGATAGCCAATCCGGCGTCAGCTTTGTAGCGTTCGATGCCCCGTTTGAGCTCTTCCTCGGCAATGGATTGGTATGCCAGGTCGATGGTGAGGGTGAGATCGTTGCCATCCCTCGGCTCGAGGCGGGGATAATCGACTGACGGTCGGGCGCGTCCCAACCCGTCGCGCTGCATGATCACCGATCCATCTTTCCCCCTGAGGTACTCGTCGAATTGCAGTTCGAGTCCGGAGATCCCTTTATTATCCACATCCGTGAAGCCCACCAGCGTTCCCGCCACATCGTCGTAATGGTAGAGCCTTTTCGGCTCGTTGATGACGACAACACCGCGAAGTTTTGCCGCCTCCAGTCTCCTGGCCACTTCGGGTCGCACGCGGCGTTCCATCCACACGAACCGCCGTGTTGCCCCGGAGCTCGTTATTGAGCGCATCCTGGAGAGATAGAAGGACCGCGGTTTGCCGAAGATGAGAGAAAACTTTTCCGCCACAACCCCTGCATCGTTCGCGATGACCTTCGGATCGGCGGCGAACGAGACGAGCATCGAGTTCGAGACGATCACATTGTCGTTCCGGTCGAGCATGGTTCCGCGTACCGCGGGAAGGACAATCTTCTGCTCGTATTGACGCCGTGCCTTCTCCTTATACGCGGGGGATTCGATCACCTGGATCTGCACGAGCCGGACGGCAATCGCCACGAAGAACACGGCAAGACCGAGCTTCAGCATGAACAACCGGCCGTTGAACTGCTTCGCCGGTCCCTGCTCAGGCGCGCCGGCTGGTTGGTTCTGTGGTATGGCGGGGTTTTCAGGCATCAGCGTGGCCGCGCGGCCTCTTCCAGTGCATGGAGTTTCTCCCGGTCAATCTCAAGCCATTCAGGTGCGTCTTTCGGATTCTGCAATCCAAGATCCTCTTCCGCCCGTTTACGGACCCGCTCGAGGCTCGAGGTCTGGTTGATCCGGGCTTTCAGCATCTCCTGGTCGTTCAGAATTTTTGCAAGTTTCTGCTCCTCCTTGTGGATGTCGTTCACAAGCTGGTTGACGGCGATGATATTGCCGATATAGAGCACGATTGCCACCGCTGCGAGCATCAGGAGAACGATAATCCGTGACGGCGGGATTCTTCGTTTTGTCACTTTCCGGTTTTTCGGTGGGGTGGTGTCCCCTTCAGCCAGGTTTGGAGAAGGAGGGGGAGGCATGGTGCCGCCGTAGATCATCCGTCGTGCCGGCTCCGGCTCGGTGATCAGTTGCCCCCTCGGCTTGGAGGGCCTGAGGGGCGCGGCAGGAGCATCCGGCTCCATGGCCCGCTCCGCCAGCACTTCTCCGCTATTTCTGTAAAGTTTTGCCAAGATTGATTCGAGAGCTATCCTCGATGCGTCAGATGTATAAGAAAAGCTGATCCACGAAGTTCACCAAGTTCACGAAATGCGATTTAGTGTCCTTCGTGGATAATTTTCTCCGCGGCGCGGAGCTTCGCACTCCGTGCGCGGGGATTTGCCCGGGTTTCCTTCCCGGAGGCTTCAAGGGGTTTCTTCGTGATAATCTTCAATGTTGGTTGAAGGATGGTGTCGGGGACCAACTTATGGCCGGAAGGAAGGGACGTCGCGGCCGCGCGCTTGAACGTATCCTTCACAATCCTGTCCTCGAGTGAATGATAGGCGATCACCACGATGCGTCCCCCCGGGTGAAGCACATTAACTGCCTGGTTCAATCCTGCCTGCAATGATTCGAGCTCGTTGTTAACCTCGATGCGAAGCGCCTGAAAGATCCGGGCGAGCGACTTGTTCAGGAACCGTTCCCCGACGCTCTCCTGCACGAGCGTTGCCAAATCTCCCGTTGTTGCGATGCGGTGATGATCCCGTCGCCGGACGATGGCCCTCGCGATCCGACGGGAAGCACGCTCTTCACCGTATTTCCAGAACAACTCAGCCAGTTCCCGCTCCCCGTACCGGTTCACGATCTCCTGGGCATCGATCGCGCCTGACCGGTCCATCCGCATGTCGAGCCGTTCGTCAGTCCGGAAGCTGAATCCCTTCGACGGCTCGTCCAGTTGGAAGGAAGAGACCCCCAGATCAAACAAGACGCCGGAAACCCGGGGCACACCCCGGTCTACAAGAACGTGTTGAAGATTTCGAAAATTATTCCTGATGCATGTCACCCGATCGCCGAACGGCTGCAGCCGTTGCGCGGCGAAACGGATGGCGTCTTCGTCGGCATCAAACCCGATGACTTGTCCGGAAGGGGAGAGAAGGGAAAGGATCGCTTCCGCGTGCCCCCCTCCTCCCAGGGTTGCATCGACATAGACGCCGTCCCGCCCCGTGATGAGCAACGAGAGTGCTTCATCAACGAGGACCGGCGTATGGTAGAACGCGTCCTGCACTGTGTGCCGGTTACGAATTCGGCTTCAGCACCGCTTCGGCGACAGTCTCGTACGTCGCCGGCTGGTTGTTCATGTATTCTTCGTAGATCTTCGGGTTCCAGAGTTCTATCCGTTCCAGAACGCCGATGATCAACACTTCGTTTTCAATAGAGGCAAACTTCAGGAGGTCCTGCGGAATCGAAATGCGGGCCTGGCTGTCGAGCTGTCCGTCCACCGCCCACTGCAGAAGTGTCCGGACAAAAAACCGGTGCTGGGGAATGGAGGGGGAGAGGCCCCGGATCGAGTCCTCCACTTTGGCCCATTCGTCCTGCGGGTACACAAAGAGACATTGTTCGAAACCGCGCGTAACAATGAAGGTATCGTTCGATGCAGGGGAGACGTTCTTTCGAAGCTTGGCGGGGAGCGCGAGGCGTCCTTTGTTATCGACCGAGTAGGAAAATCTTCCTTTGAAGGACGACATAATCAGATCGGGGGGTGTGAATAATGCTTGATTTTATTGGAATTTTATTCTCCTATCTTCCCCACTTTTCCCCACACGAGATGGAAAGTTAGGGTTTTAGTTAGTAAAGTCAAGTGAAAAATGGCTGAAAAATAAGGGGTTATGTGATGCCTGCCGGGTGGATGCGGGATGTGAAAAAGACATCGATTGGGACAATTCCCCACATTGACAAATGGCGAAATTCTGACGAATTAGATAAATCGACGCTGCAAAGGCCGACTTCGCATCGTCAATCAGCTAATAATGGTGAGAATCAGAATTGAGCCGAAGACAGGCCTTCTGCTGGTGGTTGGGACACAAGAACAGCGGCGACAACTCTTTTCGAGTGAAAGTCTGCTCCAAACTCATTCAACCCGCTGTTTGCTGGTTTTCCGGAACTACGGAGCGGATCCGATTTATCATAGTGCAGGATCATGGATGATCTCTGAACTCAAGGGCCTCGAACGAGGAGGCGGCGCTTTCATTCACTGTTACGACTTGAACGCGTGGCTCTCGGCGAAAAACATCCATGTCAAATTTTCGGTGGAGTACAAAACTGCGGAATGGTATCTTTGTTCCGTTGGAATTGGGATGAAGAACAAAAAAGGACGGGTTCAATGCTTTCGTTATCAAAACATGAAATGGAACGGGCCTCCATTGCCCGGGACAGTTCGTACGACGGACTGTTTTTCCTGGGGGTGAAAAGCACTGGTATCTTCTGCCGCCCTTCGTGCCCGGCCCGAAAGCCGTTGCCGAAGAACACGGAATACTATGGAACCGCTCGTGAAGCGTTGTTTGCCGGGTTCCGTCCGTGCAAACGGTGCCGCCCCATGGAAACCGACGGAAAGCCCCCGGAGTGGGCACAGAAACTCTTGAACACTATTGAACGCAACCCGACAGGCCGGTACGGCGATGCGTATCTTCGATCCATCAACATCGATCCGGCCCGCGCAAGGAGATATTTTATGAAAACGTATGGAATGACCTTTCAAGCCTATGCCCGGGGGCGACGCCTGGGCACCTCACTCGAGCAGATCCGCAACGGCGCCGACCTGGATGATGTTGTGCTTGGCCACGGTTACAGTTCGCACAGTGGTTTCCGGGAAGCCTTCATGAAGACCTTTGGTCGGCCCCCGGGAAAGAGTCGGGCAATCGATTGTATCCTGGTGACATGGATCGAAAGCCCGATCGGTCCGCTCCTTGCCGGCGCCACTGCCGACGGCGTGTGCTTGCTGGAGTTTACCGATCGGCGCATGCTCGAGGGGCAGTTCACCACCCTGCGCCGCCGCTTTCAGAAGGCGATCGTTCCGGGTGAGAACAGTCATCTTGCAACATTAAAAAAAGAGCTTGCCGGGTATTTCGAAGGGACGAGAAAGAAATTCTCCTCCAACCTTGTCTTTCCGGGCACACCGTTCCAGGAGCAGGTATGGAAGGAATTGTTGAAGATCCCGTACGGGGCGACGGTCTCGTACGAGGACATCGCCCGCCGGGTCGGGTCGCCGAACGCGGTGCGCGCCGTCGGAACGGCCAACGGCATGAACCGGATCGCCATTGTTATTCCCTGTCACCGTGTCGTCAACAAAAGCGGAGAGTTGGGTGGCTATGGAGGAGGATTATGGAGGAAGAAGATGCTGTTGGCGTTGGAGCAAGGACAGACCGAACTCCAAATCCCAAATCCCATAGCTCAAATCACAAATACCAAATCTCAAATCCCAAATTCGCATCCATAAAGATTCTGATGCTTGGAACCTTTTTTTTGGAATTTGGGACTTGGAATTTCTTAATGCACAGGGTTAATACTCCAGGGTGAGCGTTGCTGTTGGGAAAAACCCAAGCATATCCACCCGCTGGCCGGTCCTCCGGTCAAAATAGAAAACGTTCTTCTGGTCGTACAGGTTGATGATGTTCACCCCAATGATCGCTCGTAAGGCGCCGAGCGCCAGCGTGTAGTTCACACTTGCATCGAGCCGGTGATAATCCGGTAACCGGGCGGCATTCTTGGGACCAAGAAGGTTATACGGTTGCCCCGTTTCCAATTCAAAGGGACCCGGCAGAGCGTCCCGTAATGTCAGCCTGTCGTAAAATCCAACCGTCTGTGTGAATGGGAAGCCGCTTCCGAACTCCCACCGCAAAGTAATATCAAACCGCTCGAACGGCCTGACCACTCCCAGCAGGTTGATATGATGTCTCCGGTCGTAGCGCGGGTAATATTCAAGCCCCTCATTGTTCAACTTCGTCCAGCCGATGGTGTAGGTGCCGTAGAGATCGAGAAGCGAGGAACCATACCGGAGCAGAAGTTCCATACCGTACGCCTTCCCTGTGCCGGTGATGTAATCCGGGTCGTTGGCGTCGATCTTGTTCCGGTTATAGGCCGCCAGCGAGCCGTAATTCTTGTAGTACGCCTGGATGCTTGCCGATGTCCGGTCCGCTACTGTTCCTTCAAATCCCCCCACAAAGTGATCCGCCTGTTCTGTCTCGAGATTATCGGGGACTTCAATCCACGCGTCAAACACGGAGATCAGATCATCCTCATTGCTCACAGTGATCACGTTCTGGCTGAAGCGGCCGTACGACGCTTTGACGCGCCAGTCGCCGATGACGAGATAACTCAGGTTGATGCGCGGTTGGATCGTGGCAGAGGCATCACCGCGATCAAACAGGGAGCCTACTTCGCTATGGATGCCTCCATCGAGTTGCAGGCGTCCGTATTTCGCCTGGTAACGGATCCAGGCTGATGCTTCGGGCGAGGTCGTGTATAAATGTACCCGCGTCCCGGTATTGTTGGTCAGGTTGTATTCAAGTGTCGGAAAGCTGAACTCGAACCCGAAGAAATAAAGATCCTGCTCGTCCGTGTAGTACGTGGCTTGAGCCCGCACTCCCGGTTCTTTCACTGACGTGGTGGAAGGGGTGATGAGGTTGGAGGATTTCGCGTCCCGCTCCGCAGTGAACGAATTTGCAAAGACCGTGGAGGTGACAAACAGACGGTCGCTCAGCAGGCCGGAGACGTTGAGTCCCATCGCCGTATTGCGCCATCGGTAGTCGGGGTCGTTCGGATTCGGGTATTTCAAGTCATCCGCGGTGGTGAGGTAAGAGAGGTCAAACTTCGCCTCCCCCTCCGTCTGGCCGGAGACCTTGACAAACAGGTCATAAAAATCGACCGGCACATCCTGTTGGACGATATCTTTGAAAGTTTCTTTAAAGAGCGACTTTCTTCCATTGAGCGACCAGGTAACGCCGCTGGCGAGCGGGCCCTCCAACTGGAGTTTGGAGGAGAGGAAGTTGATGTTCGCGCGCCCCGCAAGTCGGTCCGCGCGCCCGTCTCCCGAATTAATATTCACAACCGACGAGAGTCTGCTCCCAAATCCCGGAGGAAACGCCCCGGTGTAGATCTCCACGTTACGGACGATATCCGGGTCGAAGACGCTGAAGATCCCGAGGGCGTGAAACGGGTTGTAGATTTTCATGCCGTCGAGCAAAACGAGGTTTTGATCCCCCGCACCGCCGCGCACATAGAATTTGGAGCTGACGTCGCTCGTTGAGACGATGCCGGGGAGCATTTTCAGCGAGTGGAAGACATCCGCTTGGGCGGCAACGGGGGTGATCTTCAACTCCTGCTGGTCCACGATGTGGATGCTTGTGTTGATTTCGGTCAGTTCCTTTTTTCCCTTCCCGGTCACCACCACTTCCTCGGTCTCGATCGCGGTCGGTTTGAGCCGGAAATTCAGCTCCAGGGTCCTTCCCACCTGCACGGTGATACGCCTGACAAGCCGCTCGTAGCCGACGGCGCTGGCGGCGATTTCGTACGCTCCTGCCTGCACGCTCGGGAGGAGATAAAAGCCGACCCCGTTCGCGGCAGCCCCCTTGTTGGTACCCACCAGGACGATGTTAACAAAAGGGACGCGCTGGTTCGTGAGGCTGTCGGTGACGATGCCGCGGACGTCGGCGACCTGGGCATGGAGGTTGGGGAGAAGAAATGCGAAGCATGCAACCCTCGGGAACACGGGTGTCTTCATACGGTCATTCTCATAAAACGTTGATCTTGCTCACTTCCTGTTAAACGGAAAATTTTCGGGCAGGGAATACGACACGGAATCGATCGTGAATCCTCCAAACAATCCGATGCCGCCGTCGATGTTGGAATGATTGGGCTGGTCGGTTCGGATGGATCCCCTGTCAAAAAAAGCGTTTGCTATGTTGTAGTACGAGAAGAGATTGGTTTCAGCCTGCAGAACTGCGAAAACCACGCGCTTGAACGTTAGAGGTTCGAGCGGGTGGCGGGCCAACGCCATAGTCATGGCAAGCTGGTACCCGTTCTTCGTGAAGCGCACAGACGTTGCCGTTCCGGAAAGTCGACGGAGTTGGGGGTATGTCGTTTCGACGGAGGGGAGGTCGTCCGTCGGGAATCGCTCCGGTACCTCGACCCGACCGGGGAGCCGCGCTCCGAAATGTTCCGCCTCGTAGTCGACGTACATGCGAATAACCGCCCCTGCAGCGCCGCTGCCGGGGTATGCGGTGACGGTGATCTTCTCATCTGTCACTCCTCCCGCTCCGCTCTCGATCACGCGTACCCCGTTGACGGAAAGTGTTGCATGGGAGGGGAGGGTGATGCGGGCGCCGGCGTGACCGTTGGAGTCTGATTCGATCGTCAAGGTGTAAGTCCTTCCTCCCTGAAGAACGAGGCCGTCGCTTTTGTATGCGCCCATGGGCGTTCGGTAACGGCTCGTGTCGGGACGGGAAATGAGGGTATCGACCATCGTCACAGTCCTGACTCCATCGCTCAGCGTAACACGGGCATCCGCGATGATCCTTTCCGTGGTGTTGGTCGAAGGGTTAATCCCGTCGGGGTTGTACGTCGTATACACACGCGCCATCTGAATCGCCCGGTTCGTCGCCAGGATTGAAAACACGACAAGTTGCACGTGATACTCAGCCTTTGGTTCAAAACCGTGGTTGCAGGTCATGAAAATCATAGCAAGGGCCAGCGCCATGCATCCCTTCAGTAGGGACCTCATGAAACCGCCCCGGGGGGGACATGCTGTTTTTGGTTCCATTCTTCCACTCATCCTGGAAGCCCTTCAATTCTTGTTAAAGACAAAATCATCCGGAAGCCTGTACGTAACGGAATCGACCGCGTAAGCCGCAAACAACCCCTGACCGCCGTTGATGTTCGAGTAGCCCGGCTGATCGGTCCGGATGGAAAGCGGGTCCCGGAACCCGTTGACAACGTTGTAATAGTTATGAGGTGCTCCTCGGCCTGCAACAGGAAGAAGCCGACATGCTGAAACCGCAATTTCTGCCCGGCGTACCGGTTCTCCACCCGGGTAGAGCGGTGACGTAGAGGGCATTGAAATTGGTTTTCTCCCTGATCCCCTCAAGGACGATCGGTTGGTCGTCCACAAGAAAAAGACGGATTTCAGTTGCCTGTGGTGTGGGCATAGGGATCGTCGGGTGGTGTGCCCTCAGATACTACGATTTGTCCCCAAAAGCAACTGTAGGGCGAAGCAGCGCTTCGTCCTGTGACTGTTCCAAAAAAATGATCCACGAAGTGCACGAAGGTACACGAAGAGGAACGGAAGTCATGAATCTTGAGCAAGAACAAGGATCCCTCAGTGATTCTTGGTGAACTTCGTGGATAAAATAAAGTGAGCTGTCAACGAAAGAGCCGTATCAAACAACACCGAGTGGCTCCAACGCTTTTTCCATCCCTGCCGGATCTGTAAATCGGACCCCCTGCATACCGATGCTCCGTGCTGCTGCAACGTTTTCTTCGATATCATCGATGAACAGGATCTCTTCTGCCGGCAGATCGATCGTTTCCACCACCGCATGGTAGATTGCCGGTTCGGGCTTGAGGGCAAGTAGCTGGTAGGAGAGGAAGTGGACTGGGATGTGTCTCAGCACCGGGAGGTTTTCAAGGCAGAGGTGGTAATGAAGTGGATTGGTGTTGCTCAGAAGTCCCACTTTATTTCTTGCACTGACACGTTGAACAAGTTCCTCCATCCCCTCGATCGGCTTGCCGATGACCGAAAGCATCGCTTTCTCGATCTGTTCCCTCCCGAAGTGAAATTCTCCATGATTGAGAAGCCCCTCCAGCCTGGAAAGATACTGTTCCGTGGAATCGCCCCCCCGCTCGTACCGTTTGACGATCTCGATCACCTTCGGACCGTACATTTTCCGGTTCTCCGCTGTGTCGATGCCGAGTGTTTGGAGAAACGCCTCGGGATGGATCCGGACGAGGACGTTGCCGAGGTCGAACAGTATGACGGAGGGTTTCTTCATCCGCGAAGCTCCACGCGCAGGTCAGTGTCAAGATCGATTATAACGTAGTATCCTCTGCCGGCCGGACCGCAGTTGACCACCCTGGTTTCACCGATGGTGTCGACTCCGCGGGCCTCGTGGATGTGCCCACAAAGAACCAGATCGGGGCGGCGTCGTTCGATGAACATTCGGACCGCCAAACTTCCGACATGCGCTCCGGAGGAGATTTTGTCCACCAGCGTGTCGTGGGGGGGCGCGTGGGGGATGAAAATCTTCCACCGTGCCGACTCCACATCCTTCCAACAGGATTCCGCCCGCTCCTGGATGATTTCCTCCGCAAGTTCGTACGGCGTGTTCATCGGTGTGAACGGCGAGCCCGAGACCCCGAAGAACCCAACCTCGTCGATGAGAACCCCGCGCCCGTTGACGTACGAGCTCATGAATTCAAACGTCGGCTCCAGGGTCACGGGATCCATGTTTCCTGCGACGGTGATAATCGGCTTGCCGAACTGGTGAAAGAGCTTCAACGCATCTTCCGCCTCGCGCGGGGAGCCGTTCGTGGTCAGGTCGCCGGCGATGACGAGCAGATCGAACACGGGCTCTTGAGAGAGAATATCCGCTACACGAGTGTAGGAACCGTGAATATCGGAAACAGCGAGGATTGTCATAAGCGTAAAGCTTGGTTGGTGAACAGTAAACCGTGAACAGGGAACCGTGAACCGTGAACTTGAAACATTAAACTTTGAACTGCCGGAGGCTTAGAACGAAGGATCGCGCAAGCGATCCCCAATCCCAACACATCCATTCAACAGCCAAAGATGGCGATAAGTTTTGAGAGATGAAAACCCTGTTGCGATACCATGGTTGCTTTTCGAGTCCAGCGTGCTTACTTTTCGATCCATCAATCTCTTGAATAAGGAGGCTCAGAATGGTCACGGCCCTTGTGTTATTGAACGTTGAACGCGATAAAATCAACTCCGTTGCTGAAAAGCTGACGGCTCTTCCGGGCGTCACGGAGGTGT